>DATCSE010000501.1:0-4309 GCA_036568605.1 Burkholderiaceae bacterium
CCGCTGCTGCCGGCCGATCCGCAGGAGCGCGCGGCCGTGCGCGCGCTGGCCGCGATCGTCGGCTGCGACATCCACCCGGTCAACAACCGGCGCATCCTCGAGACGCTGCGGCATCGCTTCGGCGCCGACGACGCGGCGGTCAACGCCTGGTGCGGCACCTGGATAGGCGCGGGATTCGATGCCTTCGAGGCGCTGCTGCACGCGCATGGACGATCCGGCGCTTTCGCCTGGGGCGATCGGCCGACGCTGGCCGATGTCTACCTGGTGCCGCAGATCGAGAGCGCGCGCCGCTTCCAGGTCGATCTGTCGCGGTGGCCGCGGCTGATGGGGATCGATGCCGCATGCAGTGAGCTCGAGGCCTTTCAGCGCGCCGCGCCGGCGCTGCAGCCCGACGCGTCTTGAGGGTCGTGGTCGCGCCGTGGGCTCAGCCCTGAGACCCTGCTCCTTTTTGCCGCAGCGACACGGCGCCGTCACGCTCCAGCACGGCGCGCTCGAGTTGCTCGAGCGCGTCGTCGCCGAACCGCTTGCGCATCGCCTCGCGCAAGTCGCCTTCGCTGATCAGCGCCGCCTGCATCGCCTGCTCATCCTTCACGCCGCGATCGACGAGCACGCGCTCGTGGCCGGTCACGATGCGTTCGAACCTCGGTGACCGCACACCCCACCAGGCCACCAGCCGGTGCAGCACGACGAGCACCGCTGCGGCGCAGATGGTCGCGAGGAACGGCGAAGCACCCACCACCGCACGGCTCAGCACGGCGCCCAGCAGCACGATGATGCAGACGTCGAACGGCGAGCGCTGACCGAGCGCGCGGCGGCCGGCGACGCGCAACAGCAGCAAGGCCGCGACGAACACCACCAGCGCGCGCACCGACATCTGCAGCGGCGTGAGGTCGGGGCCGCTGCCGAACAGGGTGAGCAGCAAGTCGGCCATCGAACGCATTCTTGCCGTGACTCGAGGCGGGGTGAACACATCCGGTGCCGGACAGGGCCGCGAGTCTTCGTCGGACTCGTTCCATCGCCGCGTCGGCGCTGTCACCTGAAGGTTCGGCAGCCAGACCTGGACGCGCCTGTCACGGCGCAAGCCACGACCCCGCGACGATGCGACGGTCATCGATGCCATGGCGCACGAGTTCGTCTCGTACCGCATCACAAGAGGTCGGTCATTTTCCGACCCATACCCGCCCATCGAATTGCTTCCAAACCTCTCTTGCGGAGTTGCTCGAAACGTTGCCGAAACGCCCGGCAAGAAGAATCCCGCAGCAGCATGAATCCATCCCTGACGTCCTCTCGCGCTGCGCATTCGCCTTCATCGGGCGCCAGATGGTCGTCGTGGTGGCGCTTGCTGAAGATTCTCTCGAAGCGGCCCGACAACCGGCACCAACCCGTGGCATGCAAGCCCGGGCACTCCGAGCCATCGCGGACCACATCGACGCCGACGAACGACACGACCTCGACACGACCTCGCTTGCGCAAAAGAAGCGGGTGCGTGTCTCGTCCTTCGGAACGCCTCCGGGTGGTGCCGACAACAAGGTGGTGGTGATCGTGAACGAGAACACCACTGAGCACAGAGGTCACCGTCACGGCGTCGATCAATCCCGCGGGGCCCTCCCATGGCGTCAGCAGACCCCGGCCGGGTAACAAGAAACATTTATCGATGGAGAAATATGTCACCACCACTGAACACCAACCGCATGAGCGCGGTTGCACGTCTCCGAGACACCTCTTTCCCAACTCTCGTGCCAGAGGAAACAACCGGCCGAGCCCCTTTGCAGAAAGGTAGAACCATGAGTCGACTTTCATCCATCGTGCTGCTGGCCCTGGCAGGTGGCGGGAGCTTGCCGGCCCTTGCACAGACGTGCACGCCGAGCGCCATCACGCCCTACGTGAACGTCAACGGCACCTGGACGCAGACCGCCTCGGCCACCCTGAAGACCGGCACCTCGGCGATCCTCGGCCCGCAGCCGGTGTCCGGCGGCCAGTGGAGCTGGAGCGGCTGCGGCACCGCGGGCGCCTCGCGCGAGCAGACCATCCAGCCCGCGGCTGCCTGCACGGCGACCGCGACCTACACCAACAGCTGCGGCGCGAAGACCCAGCAGGCCTTCACGATCAACGTGAGCAGCTGGGCGAGCGCCAAGTTCGGCGGCGGCGGCTACGTCACCGGCCTGATCTTCCACCCGTCGACCAAGGACTTGCTGTACGCGCGCACCGACGTCGGTGGCGCCTACCGCTGGGATGCCGCCACGTCGTCCTGGATCCCGATCACCGACGGCTTCGGCGCATCCGAAGGCTTCCACCACGGCGTCGAAAGCATCGCGCTGGATCCGAACAACGATCAGCTCGTCTACATGGTCACGGGCATGTACAACTCGGCGGACGCCACCGCGCGGCTGTACATCTCCAGCAACCGCGGCAACAGCTGGACCGCCGTGAACCTGCCGTTCTCGGCCGGCGGGAACAACAACGGCCGGGCGATCGGCGAGCGCCTGGCGGTCGACCCCAACAACCCGTCCATCCTGTTCTACGGCTCGCGCACGGCCGGCCTGTGGAAGAGCACGGACTCGGGCCGCACCTGGGCGCAGACGTCGCTGTCCTCCACCAAGCTGACGCAGGACCAGATCAACAACCTGGGCGGCCACGCCATGGGCGTCGAGCAGCTGATCTTCGACACCTCGACCAAGGGCAGCGGACAGCCGACCTGGATCATGTGGGCGACGATCGCCCCCGACTACGTGACCGCGGCGGGCCTGAGCTCCAACCTGTACAAGTCCGTGAACGGCGGCGCCACCTGGACGCCGGTCACGACGCCGGTGTCCGGCTACCACATTCCGCACGTGGTGCGCGGCGCCGACGGCATGTTCTACGTCGCGTTCACCAAGGGCGCGGGACCGGGCGCGGGCGGGCCCGGCCGGCTCTACAAGTTCGACGGCACGAACTGGACGCTGCTCAAGAGCGTCGATCCGACGCAATGGACGAACCCGGGCCTGGGCGGCCTGTCCGTCTCCGGCACCGGCGCGAGCACGCGCATCGCGCTGGGCGTCAGCGGCACCTGGGGCAACTACGCCGGCCAGCAGATCGTCCAGCTGTCCGACGATGGCGGCCGCAACTGGCGCGAGATCGAGGCGCAGACGCCCGGCGTCACCGCGTCGGGCTGGGTGGACGATGTCGAGATCGATCCGTTCAACCGCGACCGCATCCTGCACGTGCACGGCGGCGGCGTCATCGAGACCCGCAACGCTTCCGCGGCCGCGCCGACCTGGAGCAACGCGATCACCGGCCTCGAGGAGACCTGCACGCTGGCGCTGCACACCCCGCCGGCCGGCGCCTCCTACGCGTTCATCAACAGTTCGGGCGACGTCGGCACGTGGATCCACACCGACCTCACGAAGGCGCCGACCCTGACGCCCTACAACCAGTGGAGCAACGGCAACTCCGCCGACACGGCCTGGTCCGATTCGAGCTATATCGCGGTCGGCGGCGTCTTCAACGATGCGTCCGGCAACCAGGTCGGCACCGGCTACTGGTCCGGCGACAGCGGCAAGACCTGGGCGACGTTCGGCAAGCTCCCGACAGGTGCCACGGGCAGCCAGGGCCAGGAGTCGAACCTGGTCGTCACGGCACGCAACAAGGTGGTCTGGGCCCCGGCCAACACGGTGCCCTCGTACACCACGGACAACGGCGCCAATTGGACGTCCACCAACCTGCCGGCACTGGCCAACGCCAACATCCCTCGCAGCTACCGGCTGGTCGCGGACCGCCGGAACCCGAACAAGGTCTATGCCTACGACTCGGGCGGCGCCTGGTGGACCTACACCCCGGCGAAGGTCTACGTCTCGACGGATGGCGGCCGCAACTTCGCGTTGAGCCAGGGCTCGGTGTCCGCCAACATGCGCTTCGCTCCGTTCGGGTCCTCGTCGATGGCGGTGAATCCCAACGCCGAGGGTGACCTCTGGGTGGCCGATGGCCTGGCCCTCTACCACTCGACGGATTCGGGCGCGAGCTGGACCAAGCTGAGCAACTTCGCGCCGATCTGGAACGGGCGCAACGACTGGCTCGGGCCGGAGGTCGCGGGCGCCAGCATCGTCGCGCTGGGCAAGGCCAAGGCCGGTGCCACGTACTCGGCCGCGGTCTACGTCGTGGGCGTCATCAACGGCGTGTGGGGCATGTACCGCTCGGACGACGGCGGCGCCACCTGGGTGCGCCACAACGATGACGCGCACCAGTACGCCGGCGTGGGCGTGATGGCCGCCGACCAGAACGCCTACGGACGCATCTACGTCGGCGGCACCTGCCGCGGGGTGCTGTACAGCAA
>DATCSE010000502.1:0-3146 GCA_036568605.1 Burkholderiaceae bacterium
CTCGACCCGCATCGAGGACGCGCAGGATCATCTGCTCGCGGTCGTCAACGACGTTGCGTTCGAGTTTTCGTTCGATCCGTCGGAGATCAAGACGCTGTGGCTGGCGGTGCGCGGGCGCGTCGTCTTCACCGCGCGCACCCACCCGCTGCGCTCGATCGACCGCCTGCGCGAGGCGGTCAAGCAGGGCCTGCGCTTCAGCTCGCCGGTTGCGCTGCTGAACCACTTGTTCAACGACCAGGGCGATGTGCTGGTGCGCATCGTGCGCGATGCGACCGTGCGCGTCGACACGATGGAAGACAACGTGCTCGCCGGCCACCTGACCCACACCCGGGCCGAGCTCGGCAAGCTGCGCCGCGTGCTGGTGCGGCTGCAGCGCCTGCTCGCGCCCGAGCCCGGCGCGCTGTTCCGGCTGCTGCGCCAGCCGCCGCCGTGGGTGCGCAGCGATGACCTCGACGAGCTGCGCCAGGCGACCGAGGAGTTCTCGCTGGTGATCCGCGACCTCGCCGCATTGCAGGAGCGCATCAAGCTGCTGCAGGAGGAGCTGGCCGCGCAGGTCGGCGAGCAGACCAACCGCTCGGTCTTCACGCTGACCGTCGTGACCGTGCTCGCGCTGCCGATCAACATCATCGCCGGCCTGTTCGGGATGAACGTCGGCGGCGTTCCGCTGGCGCAGAACGAGCACGGCTTCCTGATCATCGGGCTGCTGGTCGCCGGCTTCATGGTGATCGCGGGCTGGCTCGCGTTTCGCAAGAAGAGCGACTGAACGCGAGAAGGCAACCGTAGCGCCGCGCAACCTTTCGGTGCGCCAGCCGTCTCACCCCTTTCGCCGCACAGGCAGGGGATGTCATGGACGGTTGCTTCGCGAACTTCTCGTCACACCACGTCGACGTTGCGCACGGCTCGGTGTTCGCGCGCGTCGGTGGCCGCGGGCCGGCGCTGTTGCTGCTGCACGGCTTTCCGCAGACGCACCTGATGTGGCATGCGGTGGTCGACGTGGTGGCGCAGCGGCACACCGTTGTCGCCGCGGACCTGCCCGGGTACGGGCTCAGCGTCGTCGAGGCCGATCCGTCGCAGATCGCCGCGCATTCGAAGCGGGCGATGGCGCGGATGCTGGTCGACGCGATGGCACGCTGGGGCTTCGATCGTTTCGACGTTGCCGGGCACGATCGCGGCGCGCGCGTCGCCTACCGGATGGCGCTGGACCATCCCGAAGCGGTCCGGCGCGTGGCCGTGATGGACATCGTGCCCACCGGCGATGCGTTCGCCGCGATGACCAGCCGCTCCGCGCTGGCGCTGTGGCCGTTCATCTTTCTCGCGCAGCGGCATCCGTTTCCCGAGCAGGTGATAGGCGCCAATCCTGCTGCGTTCGTTCATCACTGTCTCATGGACTGGAGCCAGGTCCAGGAGCTGCGCGATGCGTTTCCGGACGAGGTCGTCGCGCAGTATGTCGACAGCCTTTCGCGGCCCGGCGTGGCCCACGCGATCTGCCAGGAGTACCGGGCCGCGGCCACGGTGGATTGCGAGCTCGACGATGCCGACCGCGCGCAGCACCGCCGCATCCGCCAGCCGCTGCTCGCGCTGTGGAGCCGCGGCGGCGTTGTCGACACGATGTATGGCGGCCTCGCGTCGTGGACCAAGTGGGCCGAGCGGCCATCCGGCGCCGCGATCGATTGCGGGCATTTCATCCCGGAGGAAGCGCCGGGGGAAACGCAGCGCCGCCTGCTCGAGTTCTTCGGCGCGGCCCACGACTGAAGGGCCGCGCGTCACCGGGCTGTCATCGCGGCTTCCTAGAGTCCGTCGGCGCCTTTTGCGCGTGCTCACTGAACGGATCGAGGAACAACACGATGACGACGACCCCCTCCCGGTTGCTGTTCTCCCTGCTGACGCTGGCGCTGGCCAGCGCGTTTTCGACGGCGGCACGCGCCGGTGATGACGATCGCGACGGATTCCGCGACGACCCCGCCGCCGCCCGAGCGCACGAGCGCCGCGGCAACTACAACACGCTGGACGGCCGCTCGCCGCTGGTCATCGCGCATCGCGGCGCGTCGGCCTACTTCCCGGAGGAGACGCTGGAGGCCTATCGCCTTGCGATCGCCTTCGGTGCCGATGTGATCGAGCCCGACCTGGTGATGACCAAGGACGGCGTGCTGGTCGCGCGCCACGACATCACGCTGAACACGTCGACCGACGTCGCCGACCACCCCGAGTTCCGCTCGCGCATGCGCGCCGGCGAGAACGGCGACGGCGAGGCGGTCGCGGCCGACTGGTTCATCTGCGACTTCACGCTGGCCGAGCTCAAGACCTTGCGCGCGAAGTCGCCGAACCACCCGGCGGCCCAGGCGTACGACGGGCTGTTCCGCATCGCGACGTTCCAGGAGATCCTCGACCTGATCAAGCTCAAGGCCAAGGAGATCGGGCGCGTCGTCGCGGTGTACCCGGAGACCAAGAACCCGAGCTACCACCTGAACCTGTGGCGCAGCGGCAAGATCCCGGCCCGGCTCGAGGACGTGCTGGTCGCGACCATCAAGGCGAACGGCCTGAACCGCCGCGATGCGCCGATCTTCGTGCAGAGCTTCGAGCCGAGCAGCCTGCAGTACATGCGCAGCATCGGCTCGGTCGTGAAGCAGGTGCAGCTGATCGACGCTTACGACGTCGACTTCAAGACCGGCCAGATGATCTACGGCACCGATGCTGCGCATCGCGTGTACAGCCAGCCGACCGACTGGAAGCTCGCCGGCCGCAACGAGCTGTTCGATTCGATGCTGACGCCGGCCGGCCTCGCGCAGATCAGGGCCTATGCCGACGGCATCGGCCCTTGGAAGCCGATGATCGTGCCGGTGCGCTGCGTGGCTGACGGCAACGGCAACTGCCGCGACCTGGACGGCGATGGCAGCTTCGGCGGCTATGCCGACTCGCTGCAGCAGCAGCCGACGCTGCTGGTGCAGAACGCGCACCGCGCCGGGCTGTTCGTCCACGTGTACACGTTCCGCAGCGAGAAGGGCTATTACAACGTGCCGTTCGACGCGGGCGGCGATCCGGTCAAGGAGTACCTGCGCTTCTACCGTCTCGGCGTGGACGGTGTGTTCTCCGATGCGGGCGACACAGCGCTCTACGCCCGCGAGATCCTCGACCACGAACGGGATCGC
>DATCSE010000503.1:0-8459 GCA_036568605.1 Burkholderiaceae bacterium
GTCGTCTCCTGCACCTGCCCCTTCGGCCGCCACCCCGGCGGCTTCACGAGGTAGCCCACGAACTCGCCGAGCGACTTCGCGCTGCGCAGGTCGCGCCACAGGCCGCGCCACTGATCGAACTCGATCACGAAGAGGTTGTAGCTCGTCATCGGCTTGACCAGGCCGAATCGGCATGGCGCGTCGGGCCGCTCGGCGATGTAGGTGCCGAACAGCCGGTCGAACACGATCAGCACGCCGCCGTAGTTGCCATCCAGGTATTCGAGATTCGAGGCGTGGTGCACGCGGTGCGCGGAAGGCGTGTTGAGTACCCATTCCAGCGGGCCCAGCCGCGGAATCCAGGTGGCGTGGATCCAGAACTGGAACAGCAGATTCAGCGACAGCAGCATCAGCACGATGCGCGGCGGCATGCCCAGCAGCGGCGCGAGCATGAAGAACGCCAGCGTGCCGGTGAGCCGGCCGGTCCAGCCGAAGCGGTAGGCCGCCGAGAGGTTCAGCTGGTTCGGCGAATGGTGGATGGCGTGCGTGCACCAGAACCAGCGCACCCGATGCGCCGCGCGGTGGTACCCGTAATAGCAGAACTCCTGTCCGATGAAGCAAGCCGCCCAGCCGCTCCAGTGGTCCATCGGCAAGGTCCACAGCCGGTGCTGCCAGAACCAGTCCATCGCATCGGTCCAGAAGGCCAGCGGCAGCAGCCAGCGCAACGGGTACTCGCGCACGAGGAAATCGACCACCGAGAGGCCCGCGGCCTTCCAGTCGTAGCGGCGCCATCCGTTTCGCAGCGACAGCACCAGCGCCTCCAGCAGCGAGGAGACCAGCACCACGACGACGGAGACCTTCAGGATCGTGAACAACACAGCCATGACGACCCCATGCCAAGGAACTACTGAGCCAGCCGCTTGATCAGCCGGTAGAGATACTCGCGCGCGTCGTACAACTGCTGCACGCCGATGTGCTCGTCCAACCCGTGGACCCCCGTGTCGGTCGGGTCGGCGAACAAGCCGGAGACGCCATACATCGGAATGCCCACTTCGCGGAAATGACGACTGTCGGTGGTCGACACGCCCATCGTCGGGATGACGGGGACGCCGGGCCACATCTCGGCACTCACGGCTTCGATCGGTGCCATGACATCGGCCCGCAGCGGGGAAGCCGGCGCGGTGTCGCTCTCGGGCGTGATCGTGACCTTGATCTTCGGCCCGGCGATCTCGGTCAGCTTGGTGGTGACGAACTTGAGGTCCTCGTCGGGCAGCAGCCGGCAGTTGATCGTGGCCTTGGCGCTTTGCGCCAACGCGTTCGGCGCGTGCCCGCCATTGAGCATGGTGGCCACGCAGGTCGTGCGCAGCAGGCCGACGATGCTGGAGACCTTCGACAGCCGTTCGATCGCCGCCGGGTCCGGGTTCGCCTTCGCCACCTGGCGCATGTCGTCGGCAATCTGGCCGGATTGAAGCGGGGCGCTGCGTTCGAAGTACAGGCGCGCGGCGTCGTTCAGCCTGACCGGGAACTGGTACTGCCGCAAGCGCGTCAGCGCCTCTGCCAGCTCGTAGATCGTGTTGTCGACCGTCGGCCGCGCGCTGTGCCCGCCCGGCCCGGTGGCTTCGAACTCCGCATGCACATAGGTCTTCTCGGCGATCTGGACGATGTGCGACAGCGGCTTGCCGTTCTTCAGCTCGCCCCGCCCGCCTTCGTTGATGCCGAACTCCGCATCGACCAGGCTCTTCCTGTTCGTCAGCAGCCAGCTCGCGCCGTTGGCGGGCGAGCTGCCCTTCTCCTCGTCGGCGGTGAGCGCGAGCACGATGTCGCGACTCGGCGTGTAGCCCTCCGTCTTCAGTTGGCCGAGCACGGAGACGAAGATCGATGCCATCGCCTTGTCGTCGATGCTGCCGCGCGCGATGAAGTACCCGTCCTTCTCCTGCAGCTTGAACGGGTCCGTCTTCCAGTCGCTGCGCTTGGCCTCCACCACATCGATGTGCGCGAGCAGCAGCAGGGGCTTCTTGGCGGCGCCGCTGCCCTTGTAGCGCGCCACCAGGTTGCCCTTGCGCGGAAACGGCGCGATGACCTCGACGTCACCGGGCTTGAATCCGGCGGCGAGCAGGCGCGCCTGCATCGCCTTCGCAGCCTCGGTGGTGTCGCCTTCCGAATCGGTGGTGTTGATCTCCACCAGCTCCTGGTAGATGGAGCGAAACAGCTTCTGCTGCGGCGTCAGCTCCGCCGCCGTCGCGCAGGCCGCCAGCAGCACGAGCGCCGCCGCGCATGACATCCGGCTGCCCAGCCAGTTCCCTCCGATGACTCTGCGCACCGCATGCTCCTTCGTGGGTTCACGTTGCATTCAGTGTCGCATTCTTGGCGAGAAACACGGAAAGATAGACTGCGGCGGCCACCAACCCGAGGCCTGACCCATGTCCACTCGCACCGCCAGCTGCAGCTGCGGGCAACTCACAGCGACCGTCGAGGGCGATCCCCTGCGCGTCTCCGTCTGTCATTGCCTGGCTTGCCAGCGTCGCACCGGCAGCGTCTTTGGCGCGCAAGCGCGCTTTGCGCGCGTCAACGTCCAGCTCGCGGGTCAGGGCCGCGAGTTTGTCCGCATCGGGGACGAAGGCGGCCGCAGCACCTTCACCTTCTGCCCCACTTGCGGGGCCACGGTGTACTACACGATGGCGGGGATGGAGGAGTTCGTCGCCATCCCGGTCGGCGCATTCGCGGACCCGACCTTTCCCGTCCCCAGCTTCTCGGTGTACGAAGAGCGCATGCACGCCTGGGTGGCCATGCCCGATGGCATCGAGCACATGCGTTAGGACGTCGCGCCCTCGGCCAGCTTGAACACCGCCACCACCTCCACCAGCCTGGCCGCCTGCTGCTGCAGGCTCTCGGCGGCCGCGGCCGATTGCTCGACCAGCGCGGCGTTCTGCTGCGTCACCTGATCGAGCTGGGTCACTGCGTCGCTGACCTGGCCGATACCGGAGGTCTGCTCGTGCGTGGCCGTGCTGATCGTGGCGATCAGGTCGCTGACGCGCTGCACCTGGGTCACGATGTCGCGCATCGCGCGGCCGGCATCGTCGACCTGCCGGCTGCCGACCTCGACCTTCTCGACGCTGTCGCCGATCAGCGTCTTGATCTCCTTGGCCGCCTGCGCGCTGCGCTGCGCCAGGCTGCGCACCTCGCCGGCCACGACGGCGAAGCCGCGGCCCTGCTCGCCGGCGCGGGCCGCTTCGACCGCGGCATTGAGCGCGAGGATGTTGGTCTGGAACGCGATGCCGTCGATCACGCCGATGATGTCGGCGATCTTCTTGCTCGAGGCGGTGATCTGCTCCATCGTCGCGACCACCTGGCCCACGGTCACGCCGCCGTGCGATGCGACGTCGCTCGCGGCCTTGGCGAGTTGCTCGACCTGCATCGCCGTCTCGGCGTTGGCCTTCACGGTGGACGTCAGCTGTTCCATCGACGCCGCGGTCTCTTCGAGGTTGCTCGCCTGCGTCTCGGTGCGGCGCGACAGGTCGGCGTTGCCGATGGCGATCTGGCTGGAGCCGGTGGCGATGCTGTCGCTGCTGGAGCGCACGTTGGCCACCACCGACGCCAGGCTCTGGTTCATCGCCTGCAGCGCACGCAGCAGCTCGCCGAGCTCGTTGCGGCTGGAGACCTCGATGCGCGAGCCGAGGTCGCCGTCCGCCACGCGGCGCGCGACACCGATGGCCTGCGCCAGCGGCACCGTGATGCCGCGGATCAGCAGCGCCGTGGTCGCCGCCGCGACCAGCAGCGCCAGCACCACCGCGCCGACCAGCCACGCGGTCATGTTCGCGATGTGCGCTTCCACCGCCGCGGTGTCGGCCTTGCCGCGCTGGGCGAGGTAGTCCGACAGTTCGGCCGAGGCCGCCGCGCCGACGCGGTACGTCGGGTTGATGGTGGCGATCAGCACGTGCTCGGCGTCGTCCCAGCGGCCGGCGCGGACGGCTTCCGCGGCATCGGCCACGGCCTGCAAACCCAGGCCGCCGCTCTTCTCGTACCACGCGTCGGCGAGGCCGCGTTCCTCCGGCGAGGCGATCGCCTCCTGGTACTTCGCCCACAGCTCGGTGATGCCGGCGGAGGCCTCGGCGATCAGCTTGTAGTGCACGTCCAGCGGGTGGTCGTGCATCTTGTGCCAGTCGAAGCCGGGGTTGTGCTGCAGCGCCTGAAGCACCTGGCTGCGGTTGGTCTCCATCAGCAGCTTGATCTGCGCGAACGTCGCTTCGGACGTCGCATCGCGCAGCGAGATCTCCTTGTAGGCCTGGCGCGTCTGCGCCGTGCCGTACAGGCCGAATGCGCCGATGCCGGCGACCACCAGCATCAGCAGGCCGAGCACGGAAACGATCAGCGTCTTGATCTTGATGTGGGCAAGCATGTCGTGACTCCCTGGGTTGAATCGGCAAAGCGTCGTCGTCAGGCCGCGGCGAACGGGCGCCGGCAGCGGCGGAAGAAGTCGCCCAGACCCGCATCGAGGTCGTCGGCGTGTTCGAACTCGAGATAGGTCACGTCGCACAGGTTCTGCAGGTCCTTGAGCAGCGTGGTCTTGATCGGCGCGTGCTTCCACACGAGGAACAGCACCGGCGTGCAGGCTCCGCGGAACACGTGGTACGACAACTCGAAGGCGCTGCTCTCGCTCATGCCGACGCGGATGTTGACGAAGGCGTCCGCTTGCGCCAGCCGGTCCAGCCGCCACGCGCGGAAGTTCTGCGGCGTGAAAGGCTGGCCGGACTCGGCCTCGAACGAGGCGCGGAAGGTGTCCGCGCTTTCGGCCTGATGGCCGGTGAGGTAGCGGAAGCCGTGCGGCGCTCCGTTGTGCCGCTCGATGCGCGCGAGCACCGCGGCGATCAGCGCCTGCTGCCCCTCGCCGGATTCGGTCAGCGGCTGGCGGATGAAGAGCTTCAGGTCCGCGTCTTGCGCCGATGTCGCGAGGCCGGGGCTGGCGCGGCCGGCACGCTCACCGGCCCGGAACGCGTACCGCAGGCGATCGCTCTGCGGCGCCGCGCGGTTCTTCAACAGGACTCGTGCCGAAGCTATCGAGGCGGCGACCAGTGTGCCGCGCGGCCGCAGCATCAGCGCGTCCTGCGATTCGGCGACGCCGGCAAGAAAGGCCGACGAGAGCTGCCAGCGCAACTGCGACAGGTCGCCGGGCTTGTGACTGGGCGGCGGGCACAACGTGCTCAGCAGCGCGGTGACGTCGCCGCTCGCCCACGTGCGCGGGCGTGACGACATATGCAGGCTGCGCGCCAGTTCCGCGCTGCCGTTGAAGATGAAATGGTCGATGCTCCCCATGAGCTCTCCGATCTGTGCGCGATAGGACTCCAACACCTGCTCGCGAGCAGGGGCGCAAGACCGGAAGAGAGAAAGCGGCGCGAACGCGCAGAGGCTGCCGGCTTCGACGCGTGTGATCGTCGAAGCAGCCGAGGGAAAGAACATCCAACCCTGGTTTTCTTGGCAACCCCGCTGTCATGGCTTTCGCTGTAGACCGGAAGCTTTGCGACCCCGACTTTCGAACGGGTGTGCCTTTGTCAAAAGAGCGCGCGATGCAACGCGCCCTTGGGCCGCTTATCGACCCTGTTGACAATTGTTTAAGCAGATGCAGGCGTCGACCGTGATGCAGTGAACGAGGCGCAGACCCCGCATCGCAAGCGATCCACGGAGCCGCAGCGAAGGCCAGCCCGTTACATCGAACTACGAACTCGCCGGCACGCTTCGCCCGCCGCGGCCGAAACCGCCCCGCGCATCGTTACACTTCCGCGCTTCGGCACGTTGTTTCCGATGTTGTCCTCGCCTGCCACCCCCTTGCCCACCGGTACCGCGTTCGCGCTGCGCAGCGCCAAGCTGACCACCGTCGCCCTGCTGCTCGAGACCGCGGACCCCGGTGCGCTCGCGGCCGCACTGGAGGCGCAGGCCTCCGGCACGGCGCCGCTGTTCGAGAACGATCCGGTCATCGTCGACCTCGCGAAGCTGCGCGAGGCCGACGCGCCGGTCGCCTGGGACGAGTTGCTGCCGCTGCTGCGGCGCCACGGCATGGTGCCGGTCGCGGTGCGCGGCGGCAGCGCGGCGCAGATGGAGGCAGCGCAGGCCGCTGGCCTGATCGACGCGCCGGAAGGCCAGCCGGCGACTGCACCCGCGCCCGCGGCTGCTTCCGCCACGCCCGCCGCAGCGCCTGCGCAAGCGATGGCGACGCCGATCCCACCCGTGATCGTCGATCGCCCGTTGCGCTCGGGCCAGCAGGTCTACGCCCGCGGCACCGACCTGATCGTGCTGGGCCTCGTGAGCCACGGCGCCGAGGTCATCGCCGACGGCCACATCCACGTCTACGCACCGCTGCGCGGCCGGGCGATCGCCGGCGCGCGCGGCGATCCGTCGGCGCGCATCTTCACCACCTGCCTCGAGGCGCAGCTCGTCTCGATCGCCGGCACCTACCGCACCGCCGAGACGCCGCTGCCCGACACCGTGCTCGGGCGGCCCGCGCAGGTGCGCCTGGACGGCGAGCGCCTCGTCGTCGAACCCCTGAACATTCGCTAGAAAGGACCGCCACCGATGGCCAAGATCATCGTCGTCACCTCCGGCAAGGGAGGCGTCGGCAAGACCACGACCAGCGCCAGCTTCGCGTCCGGCCTCGCGCTGCTGGGCCACAAGACCGCGGTGATCGACTTCGACGTCGGCCTGCGCAACCTCGACCTGATCATGGGCTGCGAGCGCCGCGTCGTCTACGACCTGATCAACGTGATCCACAACGAAGCCAACCTGAACCAGGCGCTGATCAAGGACAAGCAGTGCGAGAACCTGTTCGTGCTCGCGGCCTCGCAGACGCGCGACAAGGAGGCGCTGAAGCAGGAAGGCGTCGAGCGCGTGCTGAACGAGCTCGCCGGCATGGGCTTCGACTACATCGTCTGCGATTCGCCGGCCGGCATCGAGACCGGCGCGCTGATGGCGATGCACTATGCCGACGAAGCGCTGGTCGTGACCAACCCCGAGGTCTCGTCGGTGCGCGACTCGGACCGCATCCTGGGCATCCTCGCGTCCAAGACCAAGCGCGCGATCGAGGGCAAGGAGCCGATCAAGGAGCACCTGCTGATCACGCGCTACAACCCGCACCGCGTGGTCGGCGGCCAGATGCTCTCGCTGACCGACATCCAGGAGATCCTGCGCATCCCGCTGATCGGCGTGATCCCCGAGAGCGAGACCGTGCTGGACGCCTCGAACCAGGGCCTGCCGGCGGTGCACATCAAGGGCAGCGACGTCTCCGAGGCCTACAAGGACGTGGTCGCGCGCTTCCTCGGCGAAGACCGGACCATGCGCTTCGTCGACGCGCCCAAGCAGGGCTTCCTCAAGCGCATGTTCGGCGGGAGGTGAGCATGTCGCTGCTCTCATTCCTGCTCGGCGAGAAGAAGAAGACCGCCGCGGTCGCGAAGGAGCGGCTGCAGATCATCCTCGCGCACGAGCGCAGCGGCCGCGGCGCGCGCGTCGATTGGCTGCCGCAGCTGCAGCGCGAGCTGGTGGCGGTGATCTCGAAGTACGTGGCGATCAAGCCGGACGACATCAAGGTCCATCTCGAGCGCCAGGAGAGCCTGGAGGTGCTCGAGGTGAAGATCGAGCTGCCGGAGGCTGCGCGCTGAAGCTGCGCCCCGGCTGATCTCACAGGCCCCGGTGGGCCGAGCGCATCGGGACCATGCCGAGAAATGCCGCCAACGCCCTCGTCGCGGCATCCAGTTCATGCCCGGGAACCACGGTCTGCACCAACCCGATCGCGCGAGCCTGCTGCGCGTCGATCCGGCCGCCGGCAAGCGTCAGGCGCTGGGCTTGCTGCTTGCCCACCTTGCCGACCAGGTACGGCCGTATCACGGCGGGCACGTCGCTGCGGCCGAGCTCGGCCGCAGCGAAGCCGGCATCGTCGGCCGCCAACCCGAACTCGCATGCGCAGACGAGCGCGATGCCGCTGCCCGCGACGACCCCGTGGATGCGTGCGATCGTCGGCTTCGAACACGACTCGATCAGCCACAGCATCCGGGCAAAGGCGCGCGTGTCGGCCACGCTCCACTCCGTGGCGTGATTCGCGCGCACCACGCGCCGCAGGTCGGCACCGGTCGAAAACGCGTCGCCCTGCCCCGACAGCACGACGGCGCGGACCGCAGGGTCCTCGCTCATGCGGGTGTACGTGTCGGCCAGCTCGCCGATCATCACCGCGTCGATCACGGGCCGCGTCATCTCGACCTGGACGACGCCGTTGGCATCCAGGCTCAGCGCCAGCGACTCCATCTGCAAGGTCATGATCGCCGGGTCAGCCTTCGGCAACCGGATCGCGCCGGACGGCACCCACGGGGCGCCCCGCGAAGAGCTGCCGCCCCCACTGCAGCAGGTCGTCGACGAACGTGAAGACTACCGGCACGACCAGCAGGCTCAGCAGCGTCGAGGTCAGCAGCCCGCCGATCACGACGATCGCCATCGGCTGGCGGAAG
>DATCSE010000504.1:0-3494 GCA_036568605.1 Burkholderiaceae bacterium
CCATCCACACCGTGCCAACTGGCTTGCCGGGTGAGCCGCCGCCAGGCCCCGCGATGCCGGTGACCGCGACCGCGATCTGCGCACGCGAATGCGCGAGTGCGCCCTCGGCCATCGCGCGCGCAACCGCGTCGCTGACCGCCCCGTGCGCCGCGATCAATGCCGCGGGTACGCCCAGCGATTCGGTCTTCGCCTCGTTCGAGTACGTCACGAAGCCGCGCTCGAACCAGTCGCTGGACCCGGCGATGCCGGTGCAGGCCGCCGCGATCAAGCCGCCGGTGCACGATTCGGCGCTCGCGATCGTCAATCCGGCGCGCCGCAACGCGTCGCCCAGCACCTGCACGACGGCATCGTTCTCGCTCACAGGAATCTCCACAGCGCGATGACGAACAGCGTGCACAGCGCCGCGACGATGTCGTCGAACAGGATGCCGAAGCCTTGCGCCCACCCGATGGGCTGGCCGCGGCGGACCTTGAACAGCTCGTCGGCCCAGGCCACCGGCCCCGGCTTTGCCGCATCGAAGAAGCGGAACAGCGCGAAGGCCACCAGTTGCGCCCAGAAACCCGCCGGCATGACCAACCACAGCACGATCCAGAACGCGACGATCTCGTCCCAGACCACCGCGCTCGGATCGGCCACGCCGAGGTGACGTGCGCTCAGCGTGCAGGCCCAGACGCCGATCACGAAGCTTGCGACGATCAGCAGCGCCCACTGCCAGCTGCCCAAATACGGCTGCAGAACGAGGAACGCAAGCCAGCCCCACAGCGTCCCGACCGTCCCGGGCGCGACCGGCGACAGGCCGCTGCCGAAGCCCAGCGCGATCGGATGCGCCACATGCGAGAACAGGAATCGCCAGCCCGGACGATGCGGCGCGGTGGCAAGCGGCGGACTTTGCGGGGCGCCGTTCATGTCGACTTGAAGTGATCGAACGAGCCGTAGCGGTTTGCCACCGCGGCGCCGTTCGAGTCGACCAGCCGCAGGCCCGGTTCGGCCTCGATGCGGCCGATGCGAGCGACAGCGACGCCGATAGCACGTGCTGCGGCCGTCACCGCTTCGGCGCGTTCGGGCGGGGCGCTGAACACCAGCTCGTAGTCGTCGCCGCCGGCGAGCGTGTATTCGCGCTGCAGCGCGATCGGCAGCCCGCGCAGCACCGCGCTGCGTGGCAGCGCATCGACTTCGAGCGTCGCGCCGACCTGGGAACGCCGCAGCACATGGCCCAGATCGCCCAGCAGGCCGTCGGAAACGTCGATCGCGCCCGTCGCGATGCCACGCAGCGCCTGCCCGAGCGCGACGCGCGGCGTCGGCTGTTCCATCGCGCGGCGCAGCGATTCGAACGCAGCGCCATCGACCACGAGGTTGCCGCGGAACACCTCGAGCGCCGCGCGCGCATCGCCCAGCGTGCCGCTGACGTACAGGTCGTCGCCGGGCCGCGCGCCGGAGCGCAGCAAAGCCTGGCCGGCCGGCAGCTCGCCGAAGACCGTGATGCACAGGTTCAGCGGGCCTTGGGTCGTGTCGCCGCCGATCAGCTCACAGCCGTGCGCGTCGGCCAGCGCGAGCAGGCCGCGCGCGAATCCGGCCAGGAACGGCTCGTCGACACGCGGCATCGCCAGCGCAAGCGTGAAGGCGATCGGCCGCGCGCCGCACGCGGCCAGGTCGCTGAGGTTGACCGCCAGCGCCTTGTGGCCCAGACGCTCGGGCGCGACGGTCGGCAGGAAGTGCCGGCCTTCGACCAGCATGTCGCTCGACACCGCGAGCTGCATGCCCGGCGAGGTGGCAAACAGCGCGCAATCGTCGCCGACGCCCAGCGCGGCGCGCTGGACGCGGCGGGTGAAGTACTTGTCGATCAGGTCGAATTCGCCCAGAGACATGGCGCCGCGAACGGGGTGGAGGGACGGATGGGGTATGCATGCCGTTCGAACCTTCGCCGATGCGGCATCCGCATTATCTGTGCCGCGCGATGGGCGCACTCCTACAATGGCCCGCCGGTGCCGCGGCACCGGCCGTTCCCCCGCGCAGTTCGCTATACACCCCTCCACGACGAGACAAGCGCATGTCCACGCAATCCGAACAAAAGGCCGCCGAGCTGCGGCAAGCCGCCCTCGAATACCACGAGTTCCCGATCCCCGGGAAGATCTCGATCGCGGCGACCAAGCAGATGGTCAACCAGCGCGACCTGTCGCTCGCGTACTCGCCCGGCGTCGCAGCGGCCTGCGAGGAGATCGTCACCGACCCGGCCAACGCGTTCCGCTACACCGCGCGCGGCAACCTGGTTGCCGTGATCACGAACGGCACCGCGGTGCTGGGCCTGGGCGACATCGGCCCGCTCGCCGCGAAGCCGGTGATGGAAGGCAAGGGCGTGCTGTTCAAGAAGTTCGCCGGCATCGACGTGTTCGACATCGAGGTCAACGAGAAGAACCTCGACAAGCTGGTCGACGTGATCGCCGCGCTCGAGCCGACCTTCGGCGGCATCAACCTCGAGGACATCAAGGCGCCGGACTGCTTCTACGTCGAGCGCGCGCTGCGCGCGCGCATGAAGATCCCGGTGTTCCACGACGACCAGCACGGCACCGCGATCGTCGTCGGCGCCGGCGTGCTGAACGCGCTGAAGGTCAGCGGCAAGAACATCAAGGAGGTCAAGCTCGTGACCTCGGGCGCCGGCGCCGCGGCGCTGGCCTGCCTCGCGCTGCTGGTCAAGCTCGGGCTGCCGCGCGAAAACATCTGGGTCACCGACCTCGCCGGCGTCGTCTACGAAGGCCGCACGGAGCTGATGGACGAAGACAAGGTCCAATTCGCTCAGAAGACGAACAAGCGCACGCTGGCCGAGGTCATCGAAGGCGCCGACATCTTCCTCGGCTTGTCGGCCGCCGGCGTGCTGAAGAAGGAGATGGTCGCGAAGATGGCGCCCTCGCCGATGATCTTCGCGCTCGCGAACCCGACGCCCGAGATCCTGCCCGAGGACGTGAAGGAAGTGCGCAGCGACGCGATCATCGCGACCGGCCGCACCGACTACCCGAACCAGGTCAACAACGTCCTGTGCTTCCCGTACATCTTCCGCGGCGCACTGGACTCGGGCGCGACGACGATCACCGACGCGATGGAGATCGCCGCGGTGCACGCGATCGCCGAACTGGCGCAGGCCGAGCAGAACGAGGTCGTCGCCGCCGCGTACGCCGACTCCAAGCTCGCGTTCGGGCCCGAGCATTTGATTCCGAAGCCGTTCGATCCGCGCCTGATGATCCGCATCGCACCGGCGGTCGCGAAGGCAGCTGAGGAGTCGGGCGTCGCGCTGCGCCCGATCACCGATCTCGATGCCTACCGCGATAAGCTGCAGACCTTCGTGTACGCGTCGGGCACCGCGATGAAGCCGATCTTCACGCTGGCCAAGCGCGCCGCGCACAAGCGCATCGCGTACGCCGAGGGCGAGGAGGAGCGCATCCTGCGTGCGGCGCAGGTGGTCGTCGACGAGAACCTGGCGCGGCCGACTCTGATCGGCCGGC
>DATCSE010000505.1:0-6023 GCA_036568605.1 Burkholderiaceae bacterium
ATCTTCGGCGGCGGGCAGCGCCGCGGCGGCGCGAGCCAGGTGTTCCGCGGCAGCGACCTGTCGTACGCGATGGAGATCACGCTCGAGGAAGCGGCTTTCGGCAAGGAAACGCAGATCCGCATTCCGGCGTACGAGACCTGCGAGACCTGCAAGGGCAGCGGCGCGAAGCCGGGCTCGAGCCCGCGCGTCTGCACGACCTGCAACGGCGGCGGCACGGTGCACATGCGCCAGGGCTTCTTCAGCATCCAGCAGACCTGCCCGCACTGCCACGGCAGCGGCAAGATCATTCCGGAGCCGTGCACCACCTGCAACGGCCAGGGCCGCATCAAGAAGAACAAGACGCTGGAGGTCAAGATCCCGGCCGGCATCAACGAAGGCATGCGCATCCGCTCCAGCGGCAACGGCGAGCCGGGCACCAACGGCGGGCCGAACGGCGACCTGTACATCGAGATCCGCATCAAGCAGCACGAGATCTTCGAGCGCGACGGCGACGACCTGCACTGCACCGTGCCGGTCGGGCTGACCACGGCCGCGATCGGCGGCAGCATCGAAGTGCCGACGCTCGGCGGCAAGGCCGAGATCGAGCTGCCCGAGGGCACGCAGCACGGCAAGACGTTCCGCCTGCGCGGCAAGGGCATCAAGGGCGTGCGATCGAGCTACCCGGGCGACCTGTACTGCCACATCAGCGTCGAGACGCCGATCAAGCTCACCGAGCACCAGCGCAAGTTGATGAAGGAACTCGACGACTCGTTCCGCAAGGCAGGCGATCGTCATTCCCCGAACGCGAAGAGCTGGACCGATCGCGTCAAGGACTTGTTCAAGTAAGGCGGTCGTCTCGCGATGCGCGAACGCAGTGGCTGGAACCCACTGACGCTGGCCTTTCTCGCCGCGCTGTGGACGGCGGCGCTGTGCAACGGGCCCCTGTGGCGTGCGCTGAGCGCGCTGCCCGAAATGGCGTCGTGGCGCGGCGGGCTGTTCATGATCGGCTTCGCGCTGATGATCACGGCGCTGACGGGCGCGCTGCTCGTGTTGTTCGCGTGGCGGCCGGTGATCAAGGCCGCGATCGCGTTCGTGCTGGTCTCGGCCGCGATCGGTGCGCACTTCATGAGCACGTATGGCGTCGTGATCGACCCGACGATGATGACCAACGTGCTGCAGACCGATCCGCGCGAGGTGCGCGATCTGCTGAGTTGGCGGATGCTGGCGTATGTCGGCGTGTTGGCGGCTCTGCCGATCGCGCTGCTGTGGCGCGTGCCGCTGCGCAGTCTGGCCTTCACCGCGCAGGCCGTCCGCAACCTCGCGGCCTTCATCGCCGCGTGGCTGGTGCTGGGTGCGTTGGTGTTCGCACTGTTCGCCGATCTCTCGGCGACGATGCGCAACCACCGCTCGCTGCGCTACCTGATCAATCCGCTGACCTCGTATTTCTCGCTGGGCGTGGTGGCGGTCGAATCGAACCGCAAGCCGGCCGGGCCGCCGGTCGCGATCGGGCGCGACGCGAAGATCGCGCCGCGTGCGGCGGGCACCTTGCCGCCGCTGCTGCTGCTCGTGATCGGCGAGACCGCGCGCGCGGATCACTTCGCGTTGAACGGCTATGCGCGGCCAACGAATCCAGAGCTGGCGAAGCTCGGCGTGGTCAGCTTCACCGACGTCACCTCGTGCGGAACGAACACGGCCGCGTCGCTGCCGTGCATGTTCTCTCACCTCGGCAAGCAAGGCTACGAATCGCGCTCGGGGGACTACGAGAATCTGCTCGACCTGGTGCAGCGCGCTGGCATGGCCGTGTTGTGGGTCGACAACCAGGCCGGTTGCAAAGGCCTGTGCGATCGCGTACCGCACGCCTATGCGAGCGAGCCGGTGCCCGGCGCGGCCGGCGGCGCAGCGTCATCGGCTGGTGTGCCGCCCTCGCTCTGCAGCGGCGATGGCGAGTGCCTGGACGAAGCGCTGCTGGTCGGACTCGACTCACGTCTCGCCGCCCTGCCCGCGCAAGCCAGCGAACGCGGCGTGCTGATCGTGCTGCACCAGATGGGCAGCCATGGGCCGGCCTACGCGAAACGCTCGCCGCCCGAGCGCAAGCCGTTCATGCCCGAGTGCACGACCAACGTGCTGCAGCAATGCGATCGAGCAGCGTTGGTCAACGCCTACGACAACTCGATCGCGTACACCGACCACGTGCTGGCGCAGGCGATCCACTGGCTGAAGCAGCGCGAACCCCAGTACGCGCCCATGCTGCTGTACGTGTCGGACCACGGCGAGTCGCTGGGCGAGAACAACCTGTACCTGCACGGCCTGCCCTACGCCGTCGCGCCGCGCGAGCAGACCCATGTGCCGATGGTCGCGTGGCTGCCCGCGGAGTCGCGTGCCGCGTCGGGGCTGTCGCTCGATTGCCTGGGTCGTGCACGCACCCAGGCGCTGAGCCACGACAACCTGTTCCACGTCACGCTCGGTGTGCTCGGGATCCAGGCGAGCGAATACCGGAGCGCGCTCGATGCGTTCGCGCCGTGCCGCGCGCCGTGAGCGCCGCGGCCGGGCGTCAATCGAACAAGTCGGGCTGGCGATCGTCCGGGTTGTCGTCGCGGCCTGAGCGCGGCAGCGGCCGCTTGAAGCGCGTCAGATCGAGCTCGACCTTGTCGCGGTTCAGACCGAGCCGCGCGACCGCCTTCGAAAAGCGCTGGGACAACAGCTGCGCCCACACGCCCTCTCCCCGCATGCGCTGGCCGAACGTCGCGTCGTAGTCCTTGCCGCCGCGCATCTCGCGCACGCGCGCCATCACGCGCGCGGCACGGTCCGGGTAATGCTGGTCCAGCCATTGCTGAAACAGCGGGTTCACTTCCCACGGCAGGCGCAGCACGACACTGAATGCCGCAGTTGCTCCGGCCTCCTTGGCCGCCACGAGGATGCGCTCGAGCTCGGGCTCGTTGATGAACGGGATGATCGGCGAGACGCTGACGCCGATCGGCACGCCGGCTTTCGCGAGCGTCGCTATCGTCTGCAGCCGCCGGTGCGGCGCGGCGGCACGCGGCTCGAGAATGCGCGCGAGCTCGGGATCCAGCGACGTGACCGAGACGTACACCGCGGCGAGCCGCCGCTGCGCCATCGGCACGACGAGGTCCAGGTCGCGTTCGATGCCCGAGGATTTGGTCACCAGCGAGAACGGATGCTCGCATTCCGACAGCACCTCGATCACCGAGCGCGTGATGCGCAGCTTGCGCTCGACGGGCTGGTACGCGTCGGTTGCGGCGCCTATGTTCAGATGCCCCGGTTTGTAGGCGCGCGATGCGAAGGTCTCGCGCAGCCGTTCGGCGGCATTGACCTTCGCGATGATGCGGGTCTCGAAGTCCAGGCCCGGCGACATGTTCAGGTAGCTGTGCGTCGGCCGCGCGAAGCAGTAGATGCAACCATGCTCGCAGCCGCGGTACGGGTTGACCGAGCGATCGAACGAGATGTCTGGCGAGTCGTTGCGCGACAGGATGGACTTGACGCGCTCCTCGATGATCTGCGTCTGCGGCGCGACCTGCTCCTCGCTCGCGAGCTGCTCGAGCGTGCCCCAGCCGTCGTCCTCCTGCTCGCTCGACTGCTGCGCGTAGCGGTGCTCGATCGCCCAGCCCGTGCCGCGGCCCTTGTGCGCCTGCGCTTCCGGCATCTCGTCGCCGGCTCGGTGCGCGCGTGGGACGTACGGCTTGATCGGGATCGTCGGCATACTGTGAATATATACAGTCCTCGCCGCCCTTTCCAGTGCGCGCCCAAAGAAAAAGGGCGCGCCATCGGCACGCCCTTCGTTCGCAAGGCGAGCGATCGATCGTCGACGTCAGCTGCTCGATGCCGGCTTCGATGCGCCCTCGAGCTTGTCACCGCCCTTCTTGATCGCCTCGCCGGTCTTGCTGACGCCGTGGCCGATGCCCTCGCCGGTTTTCTCGGCGCCGTGCTTGATCGCCGCGCCGGTTTTTTCGGCACCATGCTTGATGGCCTGCCCCGTCTTGGTCGCGCCCTTCTTGACCGCCTTGCCGGTGACCTCGGCGCCATGCTCGATCGCCTCGCCGGTCTTCACGGCGCCTTTCTTGATCGCACGACCGGTCTTGGTCGCGGCAGAGGATGCAGCCGTCTCGACCTTCTCGACCGTGCTTGCGGACTTCGCCGGCTCGGCCGGCGTCTGCGCGGCAGCGGCGGAAGCGAGCACTGCCAGGGCCATCATCACAGCGAAACGATTCATCGATCGGCTCCCAACCAGGAAAGTGCCGGCATTCTAGGAGAACGCTTTTCGCGTCAGCGGTAGAACGCCTCGACCGTTCCTTTCAGCTTGATCATCAGCGGCTTGCCCTTGCGGTCCAGCGTGCGACCCGCGGGCACCTTCACCCAGCCCTCGCTGATGCAGTATTCCTCGACGTCGAACCGCTCCTTGCCGTTCAAGCGTATGCCGATCTCGTGCTCGAAGATCGCGGCGACGTGGTGCGGGCTGGCCGGGTCGACGGACAACCGATCGGGCAGCGCAGGCGGGGCGGCTTTGTCTTCGCTCATCGTTTGATCCTGTGAAAGAAAAAAGCCCCTTGCGGGGCCTCTTCATGGGTTCAACTGGCGGAGCCGGAGTCTTTCGTACGTCAAGGCCTCATGGGCATTGGCGGCGAGTCGGCCATCCGTACCCCTTACCTATCCCCATATGAACCAGCGCTAGCGCTGGACCGTACTGGGACGCACCAGACCCGATTGCCAGAACTGAAGGAGACGTAATGATACAAGCATCGGCACGCGTAACGCGCCGCGTGCCCCGGCCAAGACTCAGCTTGCGCGTCTGCCCGTTGCGAGCGACTGGCCTCCCTCGAAAGAACTGACGATCAAGGCAACCCTTGCGCAGCTCCCTGCAAGATTTCAGCTAGAAATCATCGCCTTGGCACTGCACTGAAGAACCTAGAGTCGTTCAGGGACAGTCATTGGAGAACTTCATGCAGCACTCAACTTCCGAGAACGACCTGGCGCGCCAGAACGAAGGTCTCGCACAGCACCTGCGTATGTCGAGCGTCATCAAGTTCACCGGCCTGGGCCGTTCAACGATCTATCGGCTCATCGCCGAACAGCGGTTCCCTCGTCCCGTGCAGTTGAGCCAGCGCGCGGTTGGTTGGCGCCGAGTGGACCTCGACTGCTGGAGCGCGGGCCGCCCACCATGCCCCCATCGTGTCAGCGATCGGCAGATGCCCGCCAGCGCGGGGTGCTACAACATTCCCGTCCCGGCCGCCCCGACACCCTCGCGAGGGAAATCGCAACGGACCGGCCGGGAATCACCTGTTGGTCGGCAAGGCCGCCGGCAAGCTTGAGGACCCGGATTGCCGCGCGACGAGTTTCTCGATGGCGCACGTCGCGGTCGATGGCCGCCGGCGACACGCACCACCCTCTGAACGCTGAGGTTTCGCAAGCACTCGCACAGGGCGCCCTGCCCGATCATGCCGCTGGCGCCGAAAGGAACGACATTCATGGTTTGAAGGCGAGCGGCAGTTGCAGAGTCACGGTGCTCGGCGGCATGAAAGGGTCGACATCACGCCGTCACGTCCAGCACTCGCGCCAAGCTTGTCGCCAGCGCGTTGACACGCAGCGGCTTGGTGAGGACCTCGTCGGCCAACCCGCTGTTCTCCGGATGCAATGTCGAATCGTCCGTGTAGCCGCTGACGAGGACAACTGGGATCAACGGACGCAACTCACGTTGCGCGTCTCGAGCATGCTGTCCACGCGATTCGAGGGTCGCGGCGGCTGGGCCTTTCACTTTCCGGCGCACGAGCACGTGAAGTTCGGCGGCGTGCTCGCCGGACGATTCCACCTGCGGCTGGACGGCAGCGACACGGCAGTGACGCTGGAGGCGGGCGACTTTTACTTGCTCACCACCGGTGCGCCCTTCTGCTCGGCGAGCGACCTGTCGCGCGTCCCGCTCGATGGCCCGATGAGCTACCGCACAGTGCGCACTGCCGACGGTCTGGTGCGCTGGGAGGGTGAGCCGAGCGACTGGTCGCCAGTGATCCTGGCCGGCGGTCGCTTCACCTTCG
>DATCSE010000506.1:0-21511 GCA_036568605.1 Burkholderiaceae bacterium
GTCTTGCCCAGCAGCTTGTCAATGAATTTCTTGATCATTCGGTGAAGAGCTTGAGGATGCGCCAGCCGCGCTCGCGTGCGATGGCCTCGAGCGCAGCCGACGGATTGGTCGCGACCGGATCGGTGGCGCGCTCGAGCAGCGGGAGGTCGTTGACCGAGTCGGAATACACGCTGATGCGCTCGAAGCCGGCCCAGTCGGCGCCCTGTTCGTGCAGCCACTGCCGCACCCGCTCGACCTTGCCGTCGCGGTAGCTCGGCGTGCCGGCGATCCGACCCGTGATGGTACCGCTGCTCGTGCGCTCGAGCCGGACGGCGATCAGCGTCTCGATGCCGAAGGCATGGGCAATCGGGGCGGTGACGAAGTCGTTGGTCGCGGTGACCAGCGCGACGAGATCGCCGCGCTCGCGGTGGCTGCGCACCAGATCGAAGGCCGCGGGGCGCAGGTTCGGCACGATCACCTCATCCATGAAACGGCGATGCGCGGCGTCCGCCTCGGCAACGCTGCGGGCGCGCAGCGGCTCGGTCGCGAACGCGACGTACTCGTGAATGTCGAGCTGACCGGCCTTGTACTGCGCATAGAACGCGTCGTTGCGGCGCGCGAACTCGGCGGCGTCGACCCAGCCCAGCGTCGTGACGAACTCGCCCCAGGCGTGGTCGGAGTCCAGCGGCAGCAGCGTGTCGTCGAGATCGAACAGGCACAGGTTGCGCGGCCCCTTGATCATCGTCCTTCCTCGTTCAGCATCTGTTTCAGCAGCGGCACCGTGATCGCCCGCTTGGTCGCGAGCGAGAAGTCGTCGAGCCGGTCCAGCAGCGCCATCAGATGCTTCAGGTCGCGCGCGAACCGGGTCAGGAGGTAGTCCATCACGTCGTCGGACAGGAACACGCCGCGCCGGTCGGCCTCGCGGCGCAGCGCGGCGCGCGCCTCGGACTCGGTCAGCGGCTCCAGCGCGAACACGTGGCCCCAGGCGATGCGGGTGCGCAGGTCCTCGCGCAGCGGCAGGTCGACCGGCGGCGCATGCCCGGCCGAGACCAGCGGCACGCCGTCGCCGACCGCCTCGACGAACAGCGTGAACGCGGCATGCTGCTGGTCGGCGTCGAACGCATCGCAGTCATCGAACACGATCAGCGACCACCCCTCGTCGTGCCGCCACGGCGGCGCGTCGCCCGCGCCGAACCAGCCGACGCGCAGGCCCTGGTCGTCGAAATGCTGCGCGGTTGCGCGCAGCAGGTGGGTCTTGCCGGTGCCGCTCGCCCCCCACAGGTAGACCGGCGCCGACTGCGGCCCGAGCGAGCGCAGATGCTCGACCGCCTGCGCGTTCGCGCCGGGCACGAAGTTGTCGAAGGTGCGCGCCGGCTCGGCACCGATCGGCAGCGGGATCTGCTTCATCCCAGATACAGCGGGCTGGCCAGGTACGCCTCGCGCACCCGCCCCACGGCGACCACCAGGAGCGCGCTCAGCGGCAGCGCGATCAGCACGCCGACGAAGCCGAACAGGTGCCCGAACGCCAACAGCACGAAGATGACCGTGATCGGGCTCATGCCGATGCGCTCGCCGACCAGTCGCGGCGTCAGGAAGAAGCTCTCGATCACCTGGCCGATGCCGTAGACCACCGCCACGCCGACCAGCCCCTGCCAGCCGGCGAACTGCAGCGCCCCCGAGATCAGCGCGAGGAGCAGCCCCAGCCCGAAGCCGACATACGGGATGAAGACCGCGAGCCCGGTGAACACGCCGACCGGCACCGCGAGATCGAAGCCGAACAGCGCCAGGCCGACGCTGTAGTACGCCGCGAGCACCAGCATCACGAGCAGCTGGCCGCGCAGGTACTGGCCCAGCATCGCATCGCATTCGCTGGCAAAGCCGTACACGCTGTCGCGCATGCGCGGCGGGACCAGCGCCGCGAACCGGGCGGTGAGGTTGTTCCAGTCCATCAGCAGGTAGAACAGCACGACCGGGACGAGGAAGGCATTGCCCACCACCGCCAGCAGGATGCTGCCGCCGATGCGCGCCGAGCTCAGCGCGGTGGCGATCCAGTCCTCGAGGTTCGCGTCCAGATACTTCAGCACGAAGGCCTTAATGCTCGCGGTATCGAGCGCGACGTTGATCCCCATCTTCGCGAGCCACGGCCCGAGGTTCGCGTTCAGGCGATCGGCCAGCAGCGGGATCTGCTCGCGCAGCAGCGGCAGCTGTTTGGACAGGATGGGCACGATCAGCAGCAGCACCGCGAGCACCGCGACGATCGCCGCGACCTCGACCAGCGCCACCGCGACCCAGCGCGGCACGCGCCGCCAGGCCAAGCGCTCGACCGCAGGATGCAGCACGTAGCCCAGCACGGCCGCGATCGCGAATGGCGTCAGCACGGGCGCGAGCAGCCACAGCGCGAACAGCAGCAGCAGGCTGAGGGCGGTCCAGGTGGCGGTACGGCGTTGGGCGGGCGTGAAGGTCATCGGCTCGGCGGTGTCGTCGATGCGGGCGCGTTCAATGCAGACGCGGCGACGAGCCGGTGCGGCCCAGCCGCGCCAGCCGCTCGGCGATCGCCTGGCGATCCTGCGCGTCGGGCGCGTTCTCGAGATAGAGGGTCAGGTCGCGCGCCGCCGCGACGTCGTCGCCGACGTCGGCGTAGACGAGGCCGCGGTCGCGCCGCTCCTCCCACACCTGCGGCAACAGCACGACCAGGCGCTGCAGCACCGCGAGCAGGCGCCGCGGATCGGCGGCGCCGCGATGGATCTCCTTCAGGTTGCGCAGCATCCGGGCGAGTACCTCGCGGGACGACGCGGCCTTCAGGAACAGGCCCAGCGGCACGTCGAAGTCGCCCTGCAGGCCGCGGTCGCGCTTGTACGGCGCGAGCAGTTCGTTGAGCTCGTCGCGCGACAGCGACTGGCCGGTGAACGGGTCGATCAGCACCTCGCCCTGTGGCATCTTCAGCTTGATCAGGAAGTGGCCCGGGAACGAGACGCCGCGCGCGGTCAGCCCGATCTGCGTCGCGATCTCGATGTACAGCACCGCCAGCGTGATCGGGATGCCGCGGCGCGTCTGCAGCACGTTGTGCAGGTAGCTGTTGGCCGGGTCGTAGTAGTTGTTGACGTTGCCCGCGAAGCCCAGCTCCTGGAAGAAGTAGCGGTTCAGCCAGCGCAGCCGCTGCACCGGCACCGCGTCGGCCGGCAGACGGCGCTTCAGCTTCGCGGCGAGCGCGTCGACCTCGGCCAGCACGGCCTGCACGTCCAGCGCGGGGAACTCGTCCTGCGCGATGGACGCCGCGGCCTCCACGAGGGACAGGCTGGCGTCGTCGGCCACCAGCGCAGCGAAGTATTCGAGCGCCGTGGGCGTCTCAAACTGCAACGAACCGGGCATGTCGGCGAGTTTATCGCTGCGGCGGCCCGGTTCAGCCGCGCCGCATGAAGTCGCGCAGCGTCAATCCGGTCGCCAGCAGCGCGCCGAAGTACAGCGCCGCCGCCCCGCACAGGCACGCGGCCAGCAGACCGGCGCGGCGCAAGCCGTGGGAGCCGAGCGCCACCCAGTCGATCGCCTGACCGGCCCAGGCGAGCATCGCGCCCAGCAGCGCGGTCGCGAACACGACGCGGAGCGCGAACGGCACCCAGCCCGGCGCGGGCCGGTACTGGCCGCCGCGCCGCAGGCCGACGAACAGCCAGGTGGCGTTGATCAGCGCGCCGATGCTGATCGACAGCGTCAGCCCGGCGTGCTTGAACAGCGGCACGAACACCAGGTTCATCGCCTGGGTCAGCACCAGCACGATGACCGCGATGCGCACCGGTGTGCCGACGTCCTGCTTCGCGTAGTAGCCCGGCGCGAGGATCTTCACGGCAATGATCCCGACCAGCCCGACGCCGTAGCCGACCAGCGCATGCGCGGTCTGCGGCACCGCGTCGGCGCCGAACCGGCCGTGGTGGAACAGCGTGGCGATCAGCGCGTCCGGGAACACCAGCAGCGCCACCGTGCAGGGCAACGCGAGCAGCAGCACGAGCCGCAGGCCCCAGTCGAGCAGGCTGGAGTACGACTCGAAGTCGGCCTTGCCCTGCGCGGCCGAAAGCTGCGGCACCAGCACGACGCCCAGCGCCACGCCGATCAGCGCGGTCGGGAACTCCATCAGCCGGTCCGCATAAGTGATCCACGAGACCGCGCCGACACCCTGGTGCGACGCGATCTGCGTGTTGATCATGATGGACAGCGGCGCCACCGAGACGCCGACCAGCGCCGGCGCCATCTGCTTCAGCACGCGGCCGACGCCCGGGTGGGCGCGCGCCGCGCGGATCGCCTGCCAGCTCAGGCCGATGCGCGGCAGCGCGCCGATCACGCGCAGCGCCGGCACCTGGATCGCGAGTTGCAGCACGCCGCCGAGCAGCACGCCCAATGCCATCGAGTAGATGGGCTCGAAGCCCCAGGCCTTCATCCACGGCGAGAGGAACCAGGCCGCGGCGATCGTCGAGAGGTTCAGCAGCACCGGCGTCGCGGCCGGCACCGCGAAGCGCTTCCAGGTGTTCAGGATGCCCGAGGACAGCGACACCAGCGAGATGAAGCCGATGTACGGGAACATCCAGCGTGTCATCACGACCGCGTCGTCGAAGCGGACCAGCCCCGAGCCCATCAGCCAGACGACGATGGGCGACGCGACGACGCCGACTGCGACGGTCACCAGCAGCGCCCAGAACAGCATCGTCGCGACGGCGTCGATCAGCCGGTGGGTGACCTCGTCGCCCTCCACCGCCCGGGTTTGCGCCAGCACCGGCACGAACGCCTGCGTGAATGCGCCCTCGCCGAACAGCCGCCGCAGCAGGTTCGGGATGCGGAATGCGACATTGAACGCGTCCACCGACGCGCCGGCGCCGAACAGTGCCGCGACGACGATCTCGCGCACCAAGCCGGTGACCCGCGAGGCCAGCGTGAACAACGAGATGGTGGAAGCGGCCCGCAGCAGGTTCATGGACCGCGCGGATTATAGGGAGCGGTTACCCACTTGCCGGCGGGCAAATTGCGCCGCTACCCGGCCAATGCTATACTCGCGGTCTTTGCTCCACCCTGGGCACGACCCAAACACGGGACCCAAAACCGATGGCCACCTCCGCCAAAGCCAAGAAAAAGACCGTCCGCATCGCTTCGGGCCTGAAGCGCGTGCGTCAGGACGTCAAGCTCAACGCCGCCAACACCGCGCTGCGTTCGAAGTTCCGCACGGTCATCAAGAACGTCCAGAAGGCCGTTGCCGCCGGCGACAAGGCCAAGGCGACCGACCTCTTCAAGTCGGCCCAGTCGGTGATCGACTCGGTGGCCGACAAGGGCCTGTTCCACAAGAACAAGGCCGCGCGCCACAAGAGCCGCCTCGCGGCCAAGGTCAAGGCGCTCTCGCTGTCCGCCTGACGACGACGCGGTTTCCAGGGTGATCGACAAAGGGCTCGCAGTGCGAGCCCTTTTCGTTTTGGGGCCGGCAGGCGCCCCCTCTACGCCTTCGGCCGGGCGGCCGAAGGCTCGGGCATCAGGCAGGCCTCGGCGACCTGCAGGTCGTTGTCGCGGGCGAAGTTCATCACGAAGTCCCAGGCCATCGGCTCGATGCTGCGCAGGGCCTCGCTGACGATCACGCACTTCACGCCGTTGATCACGCGCGGCACGCAGTACGGCGAATAGCCGATGAACGCGCCGATGCCGCTCTGCACGCCCTCGGGCCGAAAACAGGACATCGCGCCGGCCAGGCGCTCGGCCCAGTCGCTCGGTCGGAAGGTCTTGCCGTCCCGGGTCAGGCCCTGGATGAAGAACTCGCGGGGTTTGGGGGCGGCGGTGGGCTCGGTCATCGGCGACGGTGAAATCGGGCGCTTCGGTAACGCGCGCCAGGTGGGGCGCTCGATCCAGAGTGGCCGTCGTGCGGCAGCCGCAATTGTGCCCTGTCCTTGCTGCGCCGCAGCACGCCCGGCGACTATCGCCGAGCGACTCGTGAAGCTATCGACGACAGAACCTGGAACTTCGGGCATGGCCTCCATTTCGGCCTGTCATCGTCGGTTCTAAAGCGAGACCGTAGAATGCCCTCCCGAGCGGGATGTGGCTTCGGCGCACCTCCCGCTCGCGTCTTTGTTCGGTCCCTTCCGGTCGCTTTTTGGGAGTCCTGTGATGAACGCCCCCGACAAACTGCCTCCCACCACGCCGGCCTCGGCCGAGCCGCACGTGATGAAGACCTATGGGCGACTCCCGATCGCGCTGTCGCACGGCCAAGGCTGCTGGGTCTGGGACACCGACGGCAAGAAGTACCTCGACGGGCTGGGCGGCATCGCGGTCAACACACTGGGCCATGCGCACCCGAAGCTGGTGCCGGCGCTGACCGAGCAGATCGGCAAGCTGATCCACACCTCGAACTACTACCTCGTGCCGCTGCAGGAAAAGCTGGCGGCCAAGCTGACTGAGCTGTCGGGCCTGAGCAAGGTCTTCTTCTGCAGCACCGGGCTCGAGGCGAACGAGGCCGCGCTGAAGATCGCGCGCAAGTACGGCCACGACAAGGGCGTCGCGCGACCCGAGATCATCGTCTACGAAGCGGCGTTCCACGGTCGCTCGATCGCGACGCTGTCGGCCACCGGCAACCCCAAGGTGCAGGCCGGGTTCGAGCCGCTGGTCGAGGGCTTCGTGCGGGTGCCGCTGAACGACGTCGCGGCGATCGAGAACGTGGCGGCGACGAATCCGAACGTCGTCGCGGTGTTCCTCGAGGTGATTCAGGGCGAAGGCGGGGTACGCCCGACGACGATCGACTATCTGAAGCAGGTGCGCCGCGTCTGCGACGAACGCGGCTGGCTGCTGATGCTCGACGAGGTGCAATGCGGCATGGGCCGCACCGGCAAGTGGTTCGCGCACCAGTGGGCCGGGATCAAGCCCGACGTGATGCCGCTCGCGAAGGGCCTGGGCTCGGGTGTGCCGGTCGGCGCGGTGGTCTGCGGCCCCAAGGCCGCGGATGTGCTCGGCCCCGGCAACCACGGCACCACCTTCGGCGGCAACCCGCTCGCGATGCGCGCCGGCGTCGAGACGATCCGCATCATGGAAGAAGACGGCCTGCTCGACAATGCCGCGAAGGTCGGCGCGGCGCTGAAGAGCGGGCTCGAACGCGAGCTCGCCGGCGTCGCGGGCTTGAAGGAAATCCGCGGTCAGGGCCTGATGCTGGGCATCGAGCTCGACCGCCCGTGCGGCGACATCCTGGGCCGCGCGGCACAGGCCGGGCTGATGCTCAGCGTGACGGCCGAGCGCGTGATCCGCCTTGTGCCGCCGCTGATCCTGAGCGAAGACGAAGCAAAGCAGATCGTCGCGATCCTCGTGCCGGTGATCAAGACCTTCCTCGCCGAGACGGCGACCAGCGTAGGCCCCAAGTGAAGACGATGAAGCCCGGCAGCAGCCTGATCAAGCACTACCTGCAGTTCAAGGACTTCCGCGCCGAGGAATACGCCTACCTGTTCGAGCGCGCGAAGACCATCAAGACGCGCTTCAAGAACTACGAGAAGTACACGCCGCTGGTCGACCGCACGCTCGCGATGATCTTCGAGAAGGCGAGCACGCGCACCCGCGTCAGCTTCGAAGCCGGCATGTACCAGATGGGCGGCTCGGTCGTGAACCTCACCGCGAGCGACAGCCAGTTCGGCCGAGACGAGCCGGTGGAGGACGCGGCCCGCGTGATCAGCCGGATGGTCGACATCGTGATGATCCGCACCTTCGAGCAGACCAAGATCGAACGCTTCGCAGCGTACTCGCGCGTGCCGGTGATCAACGGACTGACGAACGAATACCACCCCTGCCAGATCCTCGCCGACATCTTCACGTTCATCGAGCACCGCGGCGACATCAAGGGCAAGGTCGTCGCCTGGGTCGGCGACGGCAACAACATGGCCAACACCTGGCTGCAGGCGGCCGACATCCTCGGCTTCACGCTGCACGTCAGCACGCCCAGCGGGTACGAGATCGATCCTGTCGTCGCCGGCGTGGCAAACCCCGGCTGCGTGAAGACGTTCCGCAGCCCGGCTGCCGCCTGCGCCGGCGCCGATCTGGTCACGACCGACGTCTGGACCAGCATGGGCTTCGAGGCCGAGAACGCAACGCGCATGAGCGCCTTCGCCGACTGGTGCGTGGACGTGCAACTGATGCAGCTCGCCAAGCCCAACGCCCTCTTCATGCACTGCCTGCCGGCCCACCGCGGCGAGGAAGTCGAGGCCGCGGTCATCGACGGGCCGCAATCGGTCGTCTGGGACGAAGCCGAGAACCGCATGCACGTGCAGAAGGCGCTGATGGAATATCTGCTGCTCGGGCGCATCGGTTGAGTCCCATGGGCGTGACCGTTCCGGCTGCTCCCGACTTCCGCTCGCCCGCCTTCCTGCGCGATCACGCGCTGTGGGCCCTGTCGTTCTATGGCGACCAGGCGATCGACGCGAGCGGCGGGATGTACCACTACTACCTCGACGACGGCACGGTCTACGACCGCACCACGCGCCACCTGGTCAGCGCGACACGCTTCGTCGTGACCCAGGCGACCGGCTTCGAGCTGAACGGCGACGAGCGCTGCCGCCAGCGCGCCGCGCATGCGCTGGCCTTCCTCGAACAGGCGTTCCGCGATTCCCAGAGCGAAGGCTTCCACTGGATCGTGCGCTGGGCAGACGGCCGCGGCACGCCCATCGACTCGACGCGCCACATGTACGGCCTCGCGTTCGTGATGCTCGCAGCGGCACGCGCACATCGCATCGGCATCGCCGGCGCGCATGCGCTGCTCGAGTCGACCTTCGAGCTCGCCGAGCGCCGCTTCTTCGATACGCGAAGCGGGCTCTACGCCGACGATGCGACCCCCGACTGGACCCTCTCCGGCTACCGCGGCCAGAACGCGAACATGCACGCCTGCGAGGCGATGATCGCCGCGTACGAAGCCACTCACGACGAACGCTATCTCGCGCGCGCCGAGGCGCTTGCACAGGCCGTGACCGTGACGCTGGCGGCGCTGGCTGGCGGCGGCATCTGGGAGCACTACCGCGTCGACACGAACGGCGCCTGGTCGCCCGACTGGGACTACAACCGCCACGACCGCTCGAACATCTTCCGTCCGTGGGGCTTCCAGCCCGGCCACTTCACCGAATGGGCCAAGCTGCTGTGCCAGCTCGATCGCCTCCGGCCGCAGCCGTGGCGCGTGCCGCGCGCTCGCGAGCTGTTCGATCGCGCCTGGCGCACCGCCTGGGACGCGCAGCACGGCGGCCTGCACTACGGCACCGCGCCGGACGACAGCGTCTGCGACGGCGACAAGTACCACTGGGTGCAGGCCGAATCGCTCGCGGCCGCGGCGCTGCTCGCGCTCGCGAGCGGCGAGGCCGCGTACTGGCAACGCTATGACGAACTCTGGTCGTACTGCTGGCAGCACTTCGTCGACCACCGAGACGGCGCCTGGTTCCGCATCCTGACGCGCGAGAACTTCAACCTGACGCGCGAGAAGAGCCCGGCCGGCAAGGTCGACTATCACGACATCGGCGCCTGCTACGACGTCTGGCGCGCGCTGCCGCGCTGAACGCCCGGGTCAGCGCAGCTCCTTGCGCACGACCAGCTTCAGCCCCGACCAGGTCGCATCGATTGCGCAGACCTTCACGTCGACCCAGCCCAGCGGCAGCGCGACCTCGCGGATCACGTCCTCGGTGATATCGGTCGGCAGCTTCGCGCTCTTCTTCGGCCACGAGACCCACAGCACGGCGTGCGGACCGAGCCGGTTGCGCAGGCTCTCGACCTCGCGCGCGAGCACCGCGCGCGACGTGACGAACAAGTGCACGAGATCGGTCTTGGCATCGGCTCGGTCGATCAGCGTCAGGCCCTCGGGCCATGGCGCGACGATCTCGCGATAGTCGCGCGGCGCTGCGATCACGCCGACCCGCAGGCCCGGCGCAAGCCCGAGCTTCTTCGCGAGCGGCGTGCCGGAGTAACCGGCCGAGGCCGTCTTCGGCTGCTGCATCGGCGCCTCTCCTTTTTGCATCAGGGTGTCCGAAATAACCGACACCACGCCTTGCGCGCCGATGCTAACTTCACCGGCATGAAACGCCTGTGGGACATCTCGCCGCCGATCGCGCCGCACACGCCGCCGTTCCCCGGCGACACGCCGTTCTCGCAGGCATGGACCGCGACGATAGGCCCGGGCTGCCCAGTGAACCTCTCGGCGATCACGATGTCGCCGCACGTCGGCGCGCATGCGGATGCGCCGCTGCACTATGCCAACGGCGCCGCGACGATAGGTCAGGTCGCGCTCGAACCGTACCTGGGCCGCTGCCGCGTGATCCACGCGATCGGTTGCGGGCCGCTGGTGCAGCGCGAGCATCTGCAGCATGCGGTCCAGGACCTGCCGCCGCGCGTGCTGGTGCGCACCTGTGAGCACGCGCCGACGACGTGGTCCGATCAATTCAGCGCCTACGCGCCCGACACGATCGCGTGGCTCGCGAGCCTGGGCGTGCGGCTCGTCGGCATCGACAGCCAGTCCGTCGACCCGGCCGCGAGCAAGGAACTCGCGAGCCACCAGAACCTGCTGCGGCTGGACCTGCGCGTGCTCGAGAACCTGGTGCTCGACGACGTGCCCGAAGGCGACTACGAACTGATCGCGCTGCCGCTGAAGCTCGTGACCGCCGATGCATCGCCGGTGCGCGCCGTGCTGCGCGAGCTGTGAACGAACGACACACCATGACGACCCAAGCCTCCACACGAGAAGACTGCCTCGCACTCGACCAGCACGACCCGCTTGCACCGCTGCGCAATGCCTTCACGCTGCCCGACAACGTGATCTACCTCGACGGCAACTCGCTGGGCGTGCTGCCGAAGAGCGTGCCGGCGCGCCTTGCGCACGTGATCGAGCACGAATGGGGCACCGACCTGATCCGCAGCTGGAACACCGCCGGCTGGATCGACCTGTCGCGACGCATAGGCAACAAGATCGCGCCGCTGGTCGGCGTCGGCCGCGACCAGCTGGTCGTCGGCGACTCGACCTCGGTGAACCTGTACAAGGTGCTGAGCGCCGCCGCGACCATCGTGCGCGCCGACGCCAAGACCACCGCGCGCCGCGTGATCCTCTCCGAGCGCGACAACTTCCCGACCGACCTGTACATCGCCGACAGCGTCGCGAAAGCGCACGGCCTCGAGCTCCAGCTGATCGACGCCCACGACGAGATCGACGCACGACTCGACGAGCGCGTCGCGGTGCTGATGCTGACGCACGTGAACTACCGCAGCGGCCGCATGCACGACATGGCCGCGATCACACGCGCCGCGCACCGCGCCGGCGCGCTGACGGTCTGGGACCTGTGCCACTCGGCCGGCGCCGTGCCGGTGCACCTGTGCCCGTCGGCCGAGGCCGGCGATTTCGAGGCCGATGCCGACTTCGCGATCGGGTGCGGCTACAAGTACCTGAACGGCGGGCCCGGCGCGCCGGCATTCGTCTGGGCCCACCCACGCCACACGGCGCGCATGGACCGCGAGCAATGGCGCCAGCCGCTTTCCGGCTGGCTGGGCCACGCGGCACCGTTCGCGTTCACGCCCGACTACCAGCCGGCCGCCGGCATCGCGCGCTTCGTCTGCGGCACGCCGCCGGTGCTCGCGATGTCCGCGCTCGAATGCGGTGTCGACGTCTTCGAGCAGGCCGATGCGTTCGGAGGCCTCGCCGCGCTGCGCCGCAAGTCGCTCGCGCTGACCGAGCTGTTCATAGCGCTGGTCGAGCGCCGCTGCGCCGGCTTCGGCCTCGAGCTCGCGACACCGCGCGAGCCCGCGCTGCGCGGCAGCCAGGTCAGCTTCTCGAAGGCCGAAGGCGGTTACGCGGTGATGCAGGCGCTGATCGCCCGCAAGGTGATCGGCGACTTTCGCGCCGGCGACCCGACCGCACCGCGGCCCTCGCCCGACCTGCTGCGCTTCGGCTTCACGCCGCTGTACACACGCTATGTCGACGTGTGGGATGCGGTTGAGCACTTGCATGCGGTGCTGGCCGGCAGCGAGTGGCAAGAGGCGCGATTCGCGACACGTGCGGCAGTGACCTGAAATGAAGCAACACGACATCAAGCCGCCGGCTGCGGCTTCGGCCTCGCAGCCCGAACAGATCGTCCACGAGGAAGGCGCGCAGCTCGACTTCTCGCAAGACATGAGCTACGGCGACTACCTGCACCTCGACGAGGTGCTGAACGCGCAGCACCCGCGCTCGCCCGAGCACAATGAGATGCTGTTCATCGTGCAGCACCAGACCACCGAGCTGTGGATGAAGCTGCTGCTGCACGAGCTCAGCGCCGCGGTGCGCTGCATCCGCGAGGACGAGCTCGGCAGCGCTTTCAAGATGCTCGCGCGGGTCAGCCGCATCATGGAGCAGCTGGTGCACGCGTGGGACGTGCTCGCGACGATGACGCCGCCCGAGTATTCGGCGATCCGCAAGTACCTCGGCAACAGCAGCGGCTTCCAGAGCTGGCAGTACCGCTGCATCGAGTTCATGCTCGGCAACAAGAACGCGGCGATGTTGAAGCCGCATTCGCACCGCCCCGAACTGCTCGCCTGCGTCGAGGCCGCGTGGCGCGCCCCGTCGCTGTACGACGAATCGTTGCGCCTGCTCGCGCGGCGCGGCTTCGCGATCCCGGCGCCGTACCTCGAACGCGACTGGACCCAGCCGTATGTCGCGAACGACGCGGTCGAGCGGGCCTGGCTCGCGGTCTACCGTGCCCCTGAGGCGCACTGGGACCTGTACCAGCTGGGCGAGGAGCTGACCGACCTCGAGGACGCGTTCCGCCTCTGGCGCTTCCGCCACGTCACGACGGTCGAGCGCGTGATCGGCTTCAAGCGCGGCACCGGCGGCACCTCGGGCGTCGGCTACCTGCGCAAGATGCTCGACGTCGTGCTGTTCCCGGAAATCTGGAAGCTGCGCACCGACCTCTGACCGCATGAGCGGCCGGCCATCGGGGAAGACCCCGATGGAGAAAAATTGCACCGAAATAAAATGCCGCACTATTCCGCCGCCAGCCGGCGGCTCGGCAAAGCGCTCAGGCGATGACGGTGCGTCTGCAATCCAGGCAACTCTCGCAACTGCACCTGTACCAGGTGCTGCATGCCGTGCGCGTCGGGCGCTCGGCAATGTCGCGCGCCGAGATCGCGGAGCGCACCGGCCTGAGCCAGCCTTCGGTGTCGTCGCTGACGCGGCGCCTGCTCGCCAGCGGCGCGCTGGTCGAAGGCGACGCGCGCCCGTCGCAAGGGGGCGGCCGGCGCGAGCGCGAGCTGGTGCTGAACAGCGCGTTCGCGTGGGTGGTCGGTGCGAAGATCGCGATGCACCAGCTCACGATCACGCTGGCCGATTTCGGCGGCGGTGTCGCGACCACCGTGAAGCGGCCGCTCGCGGCGCCGCTGCGCCTGTCGGAGCTCGTGCGCCAGCTCGCCCGCGAGATCGACAAGGCGCTGGATGGCGCCGGCGGCCCGGTGCGCAAGCGCCTTGCCGGCGTCGGCGTTGCGATACCGGGGTTCGTCGACTCGCTGAAGGGCGAGGTGGACTGGACGCCGCTGCTGAAGCCGGCGTCCGCGCCGGCGCCCTACCCGCTCGCGGCCGCGCTCGGAGAAGCGCTGGGCGTGCCGGTCTTCGTCGAGAACGACGCCAACCTGCTCACACTGGCCGAGCAATGGTTCGGCGACGCCGGCGGTGTGCCGAACGTCGCGGTCGTGACGCTCGAGCACGGCCTGGGGCTCGGGCTGGTGATCGGCGGCGAGCTGTACCGCGGTCACGGCGGGATCGCCGCCGAGCTCGGCCATGTGCAGGTCGAGACCGGCGGACGGGTCTGCCGCTGCGGCAAGTCGGGCTGTCTCGAGGCCTACGTCGCGCACTACGCGATCGTGCAGCAGGGGCAGGAAGCCGGCCTGATCGCCGCCGAGGACAAGCTGCCGCCGGCCGCGGTCGAGGCGGCCTATCTGGAGCTCGCCCGCATCGCGCAGTCCGGCAGCGTGCGCGCACGCAAGATCTTCGAGCGCCAGGGCCGGCTGCTGGGCCGCTGGGTCGCGAACATGGCGAACCTGATCGCGCCGCAGCTCATCCTGCTCGGCGGCGGGCCGCAGATCGCGACCGACCTGTACGAGCCCGCGCTGCGCGCCGCGTTCGACGATGCGCTCGCGCTGCCGCACCGCGGCCGCCTGCCGTTGCGCCTGCGCCATCACGGCGACGAGGTCTGGGCACGCGGCGCCGCGGCGCTGGTGCTGCAGCGGCTCGACGAGTCCACCCGCATCGTCGAAGCCGCATCGCGCCACGGCCTGACGCGCAATCTCGGCAGCAAGACACAACCGCAACACGTGGGGAGACGGGCCCTCGCATGAAGACCCGGCGCGCCGGAGCCCGTTTCTCCACCGTGCGCGCCTCAACGACACCTCCAGGAGACAGACGATGAACCCGAAGATGAAGCTCTTGACTGGCGCACTGCTCGCAACGACGGCCTCGTTCGCGATGGCGCAGACGGTGGTCGGCGTCAGCTGGTCGAACTTCCAGGAGGAGCGCTGGAAGACCGACGAGGCGGCAATGAAGGCCCAGCTCGAAAAGCTGGGCGCGAAGTACGTCAGCGCCGATGCCGGCGGCTCGCCGGAGAAACAGCTCTCCGACGTCGACGGCCTGATCTCGAAGGGCGCGAAGGCGCTGATCATCCTCGCGATGGACAAGGACGCGATCGTGCCGGCACTCGCGAAGGCCAAGCAGAAGGGCATCCCGGTCGTCGCCTACGACCGCCTGATCGAGCAGCCCGGCGTCTTCTACATCACGTTCGACAACAAGGAGGTCGGCCGCCTGCAGGCCAAGGGCGTCTACGCGGCCAAGCCCAAGGGCAACTACGTGATGATCAAGGGCTCGCCGACCGACCCGAACGCCGACTTCCTGCGTGCCGGCCAGGGTGAGGTGCTCGCCGATGCGATCAAGAAGGGTGACGTCAAGATCGTCGGCGAGGAGTACACCGACGGCTGGAAGCCCGAGAACGCGCAGAAGAACATGGAGCAGATCCTGACGCGCAACCAGAACAAGGTCGATGCGGTGGTCGCCTCCAACGACGGCACGGCTGGCGGCGTGGTCGCGGCGCTGTCGGGGCGCGGCATCAAGGGCGTGCCGGTGTCGGGGCAGGACGGCGACCATGCCGCGCTGAACCGCATCGCGCTGGGCACGCAGACCGTCTCGGTCTGGAAGGACGCGCGCGAGCTCGGCCGCGAGGCCGCGACCGCCGCAGTCGATCTGGCCGCGGGCAAGAAGGTGCCGGGCGCGGTGACCTGGTCCGAAGGCCAGAAGAAGGTGCCGATGGAGTCGAAGTTCCTGACGCCCGTCGCGATCACCGCGGACAACCTGGACGTCGTGATCAAGGCCGGCTGGATCAAGAAGGAGGAAGTCTGCCGGGGCGTCGATGCGGCCAAGGCACCGGCCGCCTGCAAGTAACCGCGACACCAGCACCCGCACGCGACGCGCCATGCCGTCCCTGAGCTCGCTGCAGATCAGCGCCCAAGACCTGCGTCTGACGATCATGGCGATCGTGCTGGCGGTCATGGCGCTGGTCTTCCATGTGTTGACCGGCAACTTCCTGACGCCGGAAAACCTCTACAACATCGCGCAGCAGACCGCGGTGGTCGGCATCGTCGCGGCGGCGATCGCCCTGATCATCGTCGCGCGCCAGATCGACCTCTCGGTCGGTTCGGTGATGGGTTGCGTCGGCGTGCTGATCGCCTACCTGCAGTACACGTCGGGCTGGCACTGGGTCACGGCGTCGCTCGCGGGGCTCGCGCTCGCGCTGGCGATCGGGATGTACCAGGGCTGGCTCACGTCGTACCTGGGCGTGCCGTCGTTCGTCGTCACGCTGGGCGGGCTGATGTCGTTCCGCGGTGCGGCCTTCCTGGTGGCCGATGGCAAGACGCAGCCGGTCACCGACCCGGTGTTCCTCGCGCTGGGCGGTGGCCTCGATGGCGCGCTCGGGCCGACGTTGAGCTGGGCGCTGGGTGCCGTGCTCGCGGCGCTGATCGTCTGGAACACGTTCGCGCGTCGCCGCAGCCGGCATGCGCACGGCTTCCCGCTGCGGCCCGGCTGGCTCGATGCCGCGCTCGCGAGCGGCTTCGCGCTGCTGGTGTTCGTTTTCGTCGCGGTGATGTGCGCGTACCAGCTACCGGGCAAGACGCTCGCGCAGGGCATTCCGGTGCCGGTCGTGATCTGGGGCGCGGTCGTGATGACGATGGCCTTCATCGTGCGGCGCACGCGCTTCGGCCGGTATGTCTATGCGATCGGCGGCAACCCGGAGGCGGCGCTGCTGGTCGGCATCCCGGTCAAGCGCGTGACGCTGCAGTTGTTCCTGCTGCTGGCCGCGCTGGTCACGGTGGCCGCGGTGGTGTCGGTCGCGCGGCTGAACGCCGGCACGAACTCGCTGGGCACCAGCATGGAGCTGTACGTGATCGCCGCCGCGGTGATCGGCGGCGTCGCGCTGGCCGGCGGCAGCGGCTCGGTGCTGGGCTCGGTGCTGGGCGCGCTGATCATCCAGTTCCTCGAAAGTGGTCTCTTGCTGATGGACGTGAGCATAGGCAAGCGCATGGTGATCATCGGCCAGGTGCTGATCGTCGCGGTCGTGTTCGACGTGCTGTACCGGCGCTGGAGCGGGGAGAGGATGACATGAACACGCCGCTCGTGGAGATCCTGGGCGTGCACAAGGCGTTCGGCGGCGTGCACGCGGTCGAGAACGTCAGCCTGAACCTGTACCCCGGCGAGGTGGTCGCGGTGCTGGGCCACAACGGCGCCGGCAAGTCCACGCTGATGAAGATGCTGGCCGGCGCGTACCCGATCGACAGCGGCGAGATACGCGTCGACGGCCGCATGGCGAAGATCGACACGCCCGCCGCGTCGCAGTCGCTGGGCATCGAGACCATCTACCAGACGATGGCGCTGGCCGACAACCTGGACAGCGTCGAGAACCTGTTCCTCGGCCGCGAGCTGATGACGCGCTGGCGCACGCTGGACGACAACGCGATGGAGAAGGCGGCGCGCACCGTGTTCCAGCGCCTGAACCCGAACTTCAAGAACATCCGCGTGCCGGTGCGCTCGCTCTCGGGCGGGCAGCGCCAGGTCGTCGCGATCTCGCGTGCGCTGTACTTCAACGCGAAGATCCTGATCATGGACGAGCCGTGCGCCGCGCTCGGCCCGGCCGAGACGCGCATGGTGCACGAGCTGGTGCGCCAGTTGAAGGCCGAGGGCGTCGGCATCTTCCTGATCACGCACGACATGCCCGATGTGTTCGGCCTGTCGGAACGGCTTGCGGTGATGAAGAACGGCCGCATGGTCGGCGTCTACCGCACCGCGCAACTGAACGAAGACGAGGTGCTCGGAATGATCATCGGCGGCAAGCCGGTGCAGCACGTCGAGCAGTGTCCCCAACCCACCGAACCGACCTGAGGCCTTTCAGCCATGAGCAGCAACACCGACAGCAGCACCCGCATCTACGCCGACATCGACACCATCCGCTACGAAGGCCCTCAGAGCACGAACCCGCTTGCGTTCCGCTGGTACGACGCGAAACGCGTCGTGCTGGGCAAGACGCTGGCCGAGCATCTGCGCCCGGCGGCCTGCTACTGGCACAGCTTCTGCTGGGGCGGGCAGGACCCGTTCGCGCTCGGCGGCAATCTGTTCGAGCGGCCCTGGTTCCAGGGCGAGCCGCTCGCGGCCGCGCAACTGAAGCTGGACAACGCGTTCGACTTCTTCGAGCGGCTGACCATCCCGTACTGGTGCTTCCACGACCGCGATGTCGCCCCCGAGGGCGCGAGCCTGCGCGAGTCGAACGCGAACCTCGACGCGGTGCTGGAGCGAGCCGCGCGCAAGATGGAGGCCAGCGGCGTGAAGCTGCTGTGGGGCACGGCGAACCTGTTCTCGCACCCGCGCTACATGAGCGGCGCGGCGACCAATCCGAACCCCGAGGTCTATGCGTATGCCGCCGCGCAGGTCAAGCACGTGCTCGAATGGACCCAGCGGCTGGGCGGCGCGAACTACGTGCTGTGGGGCGGGCGCGAAGGCTACGAGACGCTGCTGAATACCGAGCTGAAGCGCGAGCTCGACCAGTACGGCCGGTTTCTTTCGGCGGTCGTCGAGCACAAGCACAAGATCGGCTTCAAGGGCACGATCCTGATCGAACCCAAGCCGCAGGAGCCGACCAAGCACCAGTACGACTACGACGTCGCGACGGTCTACGGCTTCCTGCAGCGCTACGGCCTCGAGAAGGAGGTCAAGGTCAACATCGAAGCGAACCACGCGACGCTGTCGGGCCACAGCTTCGAGCACGAGATCGCGACCGCGGTGGCGCTGGGCATCTTCGGCTCGATCGACGCGAACCGCGGCGACGAGCAGCTCGGCTGGGACACCGACCAGTTCCCGAACAACCACGTCGCGCTGATGCCGGGGATGCTGGAGCTGATCCGCGGCGGCGGCTTCACCACCGGCGGGATGAACTTCGATGCGAAAGTGCGGCGCCAGAGCATCGAACCGCGCGACCTGTACGAGGGCCACGTCGGCGGGCTGGATACGCTGGCCCGCGCATTCCTCTGCGCCGCGGCGCTGTACGAATCCGGCGAGATCGAACAGGCCAAGCGCGCGCGTTATGCCGGGTGGGACAGCGAGCTGGGCCGCACGATCGATGCCGGCGCAGGCCTCGCGGAACTCGCCGCACTGGTCGACACGCGAGGCCTGTCACCGCACCCGCGCTCGGGCCAGCAGGAGCGCTACGAGAACATCGTCAACCGCTACGCCTGAGCGATGACGACAGCGTCTCGGGATCCGTGCGGAGCCCGAGACGAGTCGATCAGCCCGCGTTCTCGGGGAACACGAAGACGCTGTGCGCGTGGCCGCTGTCGGTCACGTGCACCTTGTGCTCGGGCAACCGGTGGCCCTTCAGCGAGGCGCTGACCGTGTAGTCGCCGGCCGGCAGTCGCACCAGCATGAACGGGCCGTCGGCGCGCTGGTCCAGCACCGTGTTGCCGTGCCGATCGGCGATGCGCACGTGCGCGTCGGCCGTGTATTCGTCGCGCTGGCCCGCGTGCTCGTACAGCTCGACGATCAGCGGGAAGCGCTTGAACGCGGCGTGGAAGCGCTGGGCCTCGCCGTCCGACACGCCGCCCGTGACGAACGAGACGATGCCCTGCGTGTGCTCGGGCGGCAGCCCGTCGACCTGCGCGGCGTGCACCGAGATCGCAGCCCCGAGCACCGACGCGAACATCACCCCGGCGTTGCGCAAGAACGTCTTCATGATCAACTCCTTCTTCTTCACCACACTTTTCTTCACTACACGATGGCGATCGATCGACGGATCGAGTCGATCGATCGCCGAACCACCGATCAGCCCAGGTTCACCGGCACGAAGATCGTGTCGCCATCGCGTTGCACCAGCAGCGCGACGCTCTTGGGCTTGCCTTGCAGCACGCTCTTCACCTGCTCGACCGACTGCACCGGCTTGCCGTTGATCGCCAGCAGCACGTCGCCCGGCTGGATGCCGGCGCGTTCGGCCGGGCCGCCGACGTTCTCGACGACCAGGCCGCCGTCGACCTTCGCCTCGCGGCGCTCTTCCCGCGTCAGCGGGCGCAGCGCGAGGCCCAGCGAGCCTGGCTGCACCGAGCCGTCGGCGCTCGCGACTTCGGTCTTGTCGGCATCGGCGGTGCCGAGCTTGGCCTCGAGCTCGCGCGTGCCGTGGTCGCGCCAGACCTTCAGCTTGACCTTCGAACCGGGCTCGGCCATGCCGATCAGGCTCGAGAGCTCGCCGGAGCGCACGACCGGCTGACCGTCGACCTCGGTGATCACGTCGCCCGGCTTCACGCCCGCGGCCGCGGCCGCGCTGTTCGGCGCGACGCTCGCGACCAGCGCGCCGTCGGGCCGCTTCAGGCCGAACGACTCGGCCAGCGACTGGTTCACGTCCTGGATCGTCACGCCCAGCCGCGCATGCGCGACCTTGCCGTTCTTGACGATCTGGTCCTTCACGTTCAGCGCGACGTTGATCGGGATCGCGAAGCTCAGGCCCTGGAAGCCGCCGCTCTGCGAGTAGATCTGTGCGTTGATGCCGACTACGCCGCCGGTGCCGTCGAACAGCGGGCCGCCGGAGTTGCCGGGGTTCACCGCCGCGTCGGTCTGGATGAACGGCACGACCGCATCGCCGGGCAGCGAACGGCCCTTCGCGCTGACGATGCCCTGCGTCGCGGTCTGCTCGAGCCCATATGGCGCGCCGATCGCGAGCACCGGGTCGCCGACCTCGAGCTGACGCGGGTCGCCCAGGCGCACGGTCGGCAGGCCCGTCGCGGCGATCTTCAGCACCGCGATGTCGGTGGTCGGGTCCGAGCCCAGCACCTTGGCGGTGAACTCGCGCCGGTCGCTGAGCTTGACGGTCACGTCCTTCGCTTCACGCACGACGTGCGCGTTCGTCAGGATCAGGCCATCACTGCTGATGATGAAGCCCGAGCCCTGGCCGCGGAACGGCACCTGACCGCCGCGCTGGCCGCGCGGGCCGCGCTCGCCGAAGCCCGGCATGCCGCGGAAGAAGCGGAAGAACGGGTCGTTCTCGAGGTCGGGTGGGAGGCCTTGCTCTTCGGCCGTGGTCTTGTGCAGTCCGGCGACCGTGACGCCGACGACGGCGGGGCCGTACTGCTTGACGATGCCGCGGTAGTTCGGCACTGCCTGCGCCGCCAGCATCGGCACCGGCGGCGGCGCGGAGGCATCGGCCACCGGGACGACGGCGGCCGCATTCGCCTGCGCCGTCGCAGCGGGCTTGCTCTTCAGCCAATCGGGCAAGCCGATCGCACCCGCGGCCCCGGCGCTGAGCACGCCGGCGGCCACCAGTGCAGCGGTCAGGGGTTTGAAGGTCTTCATCGCGACTCTCCTGTCTCTGTTGCGGGGTTGCGGAACATTCCGCTTGCAACGAAAGATAGGGAGCGCGAGTTAGTGCCGTGTTAGCGCCGGATTAGGGCTAGGTTAAGAGCCGGCGGCTCACCGGCGGGCGCGCGCAGCGCGGGGACCTGCTCATTCGGCCAGCCCTGCACCCGCGGCTCGCGCACGGCGCCCTCGACCAGGCGCGCGACATCTTCGTCAAGCATCAGGCCCTCGGCCTTCAGGCGCTCGGCCACCGCGCGGACCTTCTGCACGTACGCTGCGCGCGTCGGGTAGCGCTCGGCGATCGACAGGCGCGGGTCGTGCTTCGCGGCGCGCTCCTGTGCAGTCGCGGCCAGCGGCAGGTAGCTACCGTTCAGCCCGCACAGCGCACCCTCGGCATAGCCGGCCTTGCGCAACCCGAAGCCGGTGTGCGTGGCCAGCGGCACCTCGATGTCGGGCACGCGGATGCCGGCGAGGTCGTGGCCGTCGGCGTCGGTGCGCGGCACCAGCACCGTGTAGCGCCGCGAACGGTCGATGCGCGGCGGAAACACCGAGTGATCGACCGGATTCAGTTCGTTCCACACCGTCGGCAATGGGAGGCCCTGCGCGCCCAGTTCGGGGAAGCCCATCGCCGCGCGCTGCGGTGCGACCAGCGTGCCGGCGGCCACCGTCGGG
>DATCSE010000507.1:0-2899 GCA_036568605.1 Burkholderiaceae bacterium
CCGCATGTCGTACCGAGCGTCGTCAGAACGCCAGCCGCGTCCCGTTCCGAGCCGACCTTGGCACGACCCCCTGGCCTTCGCCGTCATCGCATGCCTCGCATCGGCGTCGGCGTTCGCTGACGACGACACCTCGCGAAACCCGAACCTGCGCGAGCTCGAAGGCGTGCTCGCGCAGCCGGTGTACGGCGACGGCCGCTCGGCCAGTGCCTCCAAGCACTCACAGGACCTCGAGACCGCGCCGGCCGCCGTCATCGTGCGCACCGGCGGCGAGATCCGCGCCCAGGGCTATCGCACGCTGGCCGAGGTGCTCGCGAGCATGCCGGGCATCCACCTGCAGTACGACCGCGTCTACACGTACGGCGGCATACGCGGCCTCAACCGGCCCGGCGACTTCACGTCGCGCCTGCTGGTGCTGATCGACGGCGTGCGCATCAACGACCCGTTGTACGAAGGCGGTCCGCTGGGCCGCGAGTTCCCGCTCGATGTCGGGCTGATCGATCGGGTCGAGTTCGTCGCCGGACCGGGATCGGCGCTGTACGGGTCGAGTGCGGTGCTGGGGGTGGTCAACGTGATCACGCGCACGCCGTCGCAGCTGCCGGGGCTGAACGCGGTCGGCGAAATCGGCAGCGGATGGAACCGCAAGCTCGGCGCGACCTGGGGCGGCGAGCTGGCCGGCGGCCGGCTGCTGCTCGGCGCCGCCACGGAACGCCGCCCCGGCGGCGACCTCTACTTCGCCGAGTTCGACACCCCGGAGACGAACCACGGCATCGCGCACAAAGCCGACGGCGAGCTGGCCAGCAAGCTGTTCCTGAAGGCGCGCTGGACCGGCTTCACGATCACCGGCGGCCTGTCGAATCGCGAGAAGTACCTGCCGACGGCGTCGTACGACACGGTGTTCAACACCCCGAATCTCTGGATCGACCGCTTCGGCTATCTGAACGCGGAGACCTCGCGGCGGCTCGATCAGAACCAGGAAGTGCAGGCCCGCCTGGGCTTCGAGCGCTACCAGTTCCGCTCGCGCAACCTGCTGGGCCCGGCCAATGATCCGTCGCTCAGCACCGAGGCCGACAACGCCGATGCCTACTCCGGTGAAGCCCGCTACACCTGGCTGGGCTGGGCCGGGCACCGGCTCACCGCGGGCATCGAGTTCCAGCGCAATACGCGCCAGGCGATCCAGCTCGGAACGGTCACGCCCGTGCCGCAGACCCTGACCGACTTCAAGGTCAGCTCGAACCGCCATGCGGTTTTCGCGAGCGACGAATGGCAGGCGCTGCCGTCGCTGCTGCTCAATGTCGGCGCGCGCGCCGACTGGCGGATCGACGGCGAACGGACCACGTCGCCACGCTGGGCCGCGATCTGGACGCCGGCCCCGCGGTGGACCGTCAAGTGGACGCAGGGCAGCGCGTTTCGCGAGCCCAATGCCTACGAGCGGCTGTACGGCGACGACACGCAGAAAGGGAACCCGCGGCTGAAGGTCGAGACGCTGCGCTCGCGCGAGCTGCTCGCGCTGTGGCGTCCGGCCGAGTCGCTGACGCTCGAAGCGTCGTTCTATTCGTTCCGCATCCGCGATCTCGTCGAGCTGATGACCGACGACGACGGCGTGAACGTCTTCCGCAACCGCGGCGAGCTCGAATCGCGCGGTGCCGACCTCACCGCGACCTACGTGTGGCCGCACGGCACGCAGTTGCGCGTCAGCCTCTCGCGCCAGCGCGCGATCGATCGCGAGACCGGCGCCACGCTGAGCGGCGCGCCGCGCACGCTCGCGAAATTCGCCTGGACCGTGCCGGCCGCGCTGCCGGGCGCGACATTCGGACTGAACGGCCAGTACGTCAGCAGCCGCCTGACGCGCTCCGACGCGCGGCTGGACGGCTACTTCCGTGCCAACGCGCAGCTCAGCTACGCGCCGGCCGGCCAGCCCTGGTCGATCGCGTTCGGGGTCTACAACCTGACCGGCGAGCGCCATTGGGACCCGGCCGGTCCTGAGCTCGTGCAGGACGCCATCCAGCAGGATGGCCGAGAGTTCCGGCTGCAACTCGGCTGGACGTTCTGAGCATGGCGACGGTCAAGCGCTGGTGCCGGCGCGGCGGGCGGCTCGTGCTGCTCGGCCTCGTGGTGGCCGCATGCCTGCATGGCGCCGCGGCGCAATCGCTGGGCGGCGACGCGACCGCCAAGGCCAAGCTGGTCGCGACGCTCGCACGCTTCATCCAATGGCCGGCCGGCACCTTCGACAGCGATACAGCGCCGCTGCACCTGTGCGTCGCAACCGGCAGCGCGACCGTCGAGCGCGCGTTCCAGAGCCACCACAACACGCTGGTGGGCACGCGGCCGCTGCAGGTCATCGCGGTGAACGCGAGCGCCGCGGCGAAAGGCTGTCACGTGCTGTTCCTGGACGACAACAGCGCGCTGAGCCTCGATCGCTGGTTGCGCGGCCACGCGGGCGAGCCGGCGTTCACGGTCGGCACGCAGGACGGGTTCGTCAGCGACGGCGGCATGGTGGAAATCGTCCATGTCGACAACGTGCTGCGCTTCGACTTCAATTTGCTGGCGCTGCGCGAGGCCGGTCTTGGAATCAACCCTGGCGTGCTGAAGCTCGCGCGCCAGGTGAGGCAGTAGACGTGAAGAGGATCCGCCCCGGCCAACCCGTCCCGCTGCGCGTCCGCCTCGCGCTGCTGCTGGGGCTGTGCGCCGGAACGACCGCTCTGTTCGGCATTGCCGCGGTCGTGACCGCGGGCCTCTGGTTCGAGCCGGCGCGGGTCGAGGCCGAGGCCCAGGAGCTCGCCGGCACGCTGGCCTATGCCCTGGAGGTGCCGCTTGCGTTCGACGACAGCAAGGCCGCGAACGAAACCCTCGGGATGCTGCGCGCCCGCTCCGACGTGCGCTCGGCCACGGTCTACGACGC
>DATCSE010000508.1:0-8778 GCA_036568605.1 Burkholderiaceae bacterium
GGCGGCTTGCAGGCGATCGAGCAGACGGTTCAGCGCATGCACGAACCCGAGCACCTCGCGCGGCACGCCGCGTGCGTCGACCGGCGCGAGCCGCTGCGGCGTCAGCGCCTCGACCTCGGCCGCGGCACGCTGCAGCGGCCGCAACGCCCGGCGCACCGCGAGCAGCGCCAGGAACACCAACGGCAGCGCGAGCGCCGCGGCGCCCAGCAGCGCCGCGAACAGCGCGGCGCGCCGGGCCGCGCCCTGCTTGGCCAGCGTCTCGGCAACCACGACCGTGCAGACCTGGTCGGCACGGTCCCCGCAGGCCCGGCCGTGCACCGCGACGCGCACCGGCTTGCCGTTCAGCGCCGCCTCGAAGAACCGCCATTGCCCGGCCGGCACGGCCGGTGCCAACGCGAGCAGCGCCGCCTGGCCGCCGAGCAGTTTGCCGTCGGGGTCGCCGACCGCGAATACCGTCTCGTCCATCAGGTCCGCACGCAGAGCGTGCGCCGTCTGCTCGCTCAGCGGCAGCGTCGCGCGGCCGTCGCGGACTTCGACGATCTGCGCCAAAGCCACCGCGGCGTCGGTCAGCGCGTGGTCGAGCGCGTCCAGCGCCGGGCTCAGCGCCAGCGCGTAGATCAGCGCGGCGGTCAGCGGGATCAGCGCGAGCAGCGGCCACAGCAGCCAGCGCAGCAGCGCACGCCGCAGGCTGGAGCGCGGTTCATCGTTCATGCCGGCGCGGCCGGCTCGAGCAGATAACCGAGGCCGCGCACGGTGCGCAGCCGCACGCCGCCCGGCTCGATCTTCGCGCGCAGCCGCGACATCAACAGCTCGAGCGCGTTGTCAGAGGTCGCGGCGTCCCAGCCCGGGATCAGCGTCGCGAACTGGTCGCGGGCGACGATCTGGCCGGTCTTCAGCAGCAGGTACTGCAGCACGATGCACTCGCGCGCCGACAGGCGTATCGGCTGGTCCGCGATGTACGCGCGGCGCGCCGCCGAATCGAAGCGCAACGCCGCCAGCACCAGCATCTCGCTGCGGCGGAAGTCGTGCCGGCGCACCAGCGCCCGCAGCCGCGCCGCCAGCTCGGTGACCGCGAACGGCTTGACCAGGTAGTCGTCCGCGCCGTCCTCGAGCCCGGCGACGCGATCCTCGATGGCGTCGCGCGCGGTCAGCATCAGCACCGGCAGGAACGAACCCTGCGCGCGGACGCGCCGCAGCGTTTCGAGGCCGTCGATGCCGGGCAGCCCGATGTCCAGCACCAGCGCGTCGTACTCGTCCTTCAGCAGCGACGCCGCGACCGGTTCGCCGCACGCGCTGACATCGGTGCGCCAGCCGCGCGCGCGCATCGCGGCCGCGATCGACTCGGCGAGAGCGGCATCGTCTTCGACCAACAGGATGTGCATGGCCCTTGTCGAGGCTTCCAAAAAGCAATGGATAGTAGCGGCGTCCCGCCACGGGGTCTCGACGCGCGAGGGCGCGCCTTCTTGCCAACAATGCTCAGTTCGTCTAGTATGTTGGCAAAGTTGGCAACAAGCAGGTTGCGCCCATGAGCATGGCACTGGTCAGCACGCACGCCGTCGAGGCGCTGCGCATGAAGGGAGACCTCGTTCTCCCGGTCAATCTTCCGAAGGACATCGACCCGGCCGTCCTGCCGTCGATGATGGTCGCCATCGAGAAGGCGTTCGTCGTGATGGCCGAGGCCGGCGTGCTCGAACGCGCCGACCGGCTGGCGGAGCTCGCGGCCGGATTCGTCGAGCCGTCGCTCGAACTGGTCGAGGAACGGGTCCATCGGATGCGGACGATTCAGGAGGTCTTCAGCGAAGGCGAGTGGCTCACCGCCGAGCAACTCAATGCGCTGCAGGCGATGCCGCCGGCGAACAAGGCGCATCCGGCGGCCGACTGGAAGCGGCGCGGCCGCGTCTTCAGCGTCAACTACCGCGGCAAGGAGTACTTCGCCCGCTACCAGTTCGACGCGTTGTACCAGCCGCTGACGATCGTCAAGGACATCCTGGCCGCATTCGGCGACGTGGCCGACCCGTGGACCCTGGCCGCCTGGTTCCACTTTCCGTCGCCCTGGCTGGTCGGGCGCGACCAGCACGGCGCCACGAACCTGGCCCCGAAGGACGCGCTCGACCGCCGCGATGACGTCGTGCAGGCCGCGGCCAAGCGGCGGACCAGCTACGCCGCATGACCTGCGGCCTGCCGGCACCGGGACCGGCCGAGGACTTCACGGTCAGGGCCGTGACGCCCCAGGATGTCCCGGTCTGGTACCACGTCTACAACGACGCGGCCTACCCGACGACCGCGAGGACATTCGCCGAGGGCTGGGGCGACACGCGCTTCGCGCCGATCCGCCAGGCGGACGGCACGCCGGTGCACACCTATTACGTCGCGAGCTCGCGCGAGGCGGCCTACATGGAGTCGGTGTTGCACAACGTCTCGCTGTCGCCACCCGGGGTGTTCGAGACCGCCTCGCTGCGCCACTTCCATCTCGTAAAGCTTCAGTTCGAGACTTCGCTGGACTTCGTGAGCTTGCACACCCTCGACCTGCCGCGCCTGCGGCTCACCCGCGCCCAGCTCATCGACTGCCTGACCGACTGCTACCCCGAAACCCGCGCCTGGTCGCAAGCGGCGCACCTCCAGCGGCCTGCCTCCCAGGCGGTCGGCTACGGCTCGCGCCGGGACGATTCCGGACGCTGCCTGATGCTCTTCAAGCAGCGCCTGGCCGATCCGCCGTTCACCGTCCTCGAGGAGCATTGCCTGGCGAATCCGCCGCTGCGCAAGGAAGTGCTGGCCCTGGTGCGCAGCCTCGGCGTCCGAGAGATCTAGCGGGGGTAGTACACTGCGCCTCCTCTGACGGAACGTTCGACTGGCTACATGCTGCACGGGTCACCCAGCCCGGGCGTTGCCGGTTCGGAGCTCACCCGCCTCCTGGCCCGCCTCGCGGGCACCCCGCCAACCCGTGTGGGAGCGGCCTTCGCCGAGCGACTGGGCCACTGGCTCAGCTGGAGCGACGCCATCTCGTTGTCCGCGGCGCTGAATGCTGGGCCCTCGGAGCCTGGCCCCGGCCGCTCGCGCGGACTTGGCAACGAGGAGGCGGACTTCCAACGCGTGCGCGCGGCCCTGGAGGCGTCCATCGCCGCCGGCTCCCGCGAGCCCGCCTCGAGCCCGACCGACTTCGGCCCGCATCGCCGCCACTGCGTCGCCCAGCAACAGGCGATGCAGGACGCGGTCGGCGCGCTGCGCCAGCGCTTGCGCGACGCGCTCTCGCGCCGCTCGCCTGCACTGGCGCGGCTGGCGGCGATCGATGCGGCGATGGACCCCACTCTCGCGGCGCATGAACGCAGCCTGCTGGGCCTCGTGCCGCTGCGGCTGCAAGCGCACTTCGAACGGCTGCATCGCGCCGCGACCGACGACCACGACACCGGCTGGCTGGACGCCTTCCGCGACGACATGAACCTCGTGCTGCTCGCCGAACTGGAGCACCGGCTGCTGCCGGCCCAGGGCCTGCTGGACGCGCTGCGCACACACCGACAACAACCGACATGAATCGATCACTCCATCACGCCGCCTTTGCGGTGGGCCTGCTTGCCGTCGGCTGGGTCGGGACCGGTTATGTCCCCGGCAACCCGCTGGCACTGGCACTCGTGCTGCTGATCGGCGCCTTCTACCTGATGGGCGCGCTCGAGCTGCACCGCTTCCAGCGGGCCACCGCCGGGCTGGCAAACGCGCTGGCCGCGACGAACGAACCACCGCCCGCGCTGGCCGCCTGGCTCGCGCCGCTGCCGCCCAGCCTGCAGCACACGGTGCGCCTGCGCGTCGAGGGCGAACGGGTTGCGCTGCCCGGGCCGGCGCTCACGCCGTATCTGGCCGGACTGCTCGTGCTGCTGGGCATGCTGGGCACCTTTCTCGGCATGGTGGTCACGCTGAAGGGCACGGGCCTCGCGCTGGAGAACGCCAGCGACCTGGAGGCCATCCGCGCCTCGCTGGCCGCGCCGGTCAAGGGCCTGGGCCTGGCCTTCGGCACCTCGGTGGCCGGTGTCGCCGCGTCGGCGATGCTGGGGCTGATGTCGGCGCTGGCGCGGCGCGAACGCGCGCGCACGGCGCAGCAGCTGGACGCGCGCATCGCCACCACGCTGCGGCACTTCTCGCAGGCACACCAGCGCGAGCAGTCGCTGCGGCTGCTGCAGGCGCAAGCCGAGGCGACGCCCGCGCTGGTCACGCAACTGCAGGCCCTGGTTGCACAAATGGACCGCCAGAGCCAGGCCCTGCAGGACCGTCTGGTCGCGAACCAGGCGCAATTCCATGGCGAGGCGCAACGTGCATACGCGGGGCTGGCCGAATCGGTGGACCGGTCGCTGAAGACGAGCCTCGCCGACAGCGCGCGCCTGGCCGGCGCGGCGATCGAACCCGCGGTGCAGGCGACGATGGCCGGCCTGGCGCGCGAGAACGCCGCTCTGCGCGAGGCGCTCGCCGCCGCCGTGCAGCAGCAGCTGGCCGGCGTGACCACGCGTCTGGACGCCACGCTCGCCACGCTGGCCGAGCGTTGGCAGACGGGCATGGCCGACCAGCAGCGCACGCTCACCGCGCACACGCGCGAGGCGCTGTCGGACGCCATGGCGGGCTTCGAGCAGCACACGGCCGCACTGCTGCATCGCGTGACCGACACGCACGCCACCTGGGACGCGGCCGCAGCCGCGCGCGAGCAGGAACGGATGAGCGCGTTCCACGACGGCATGGCAACGATGGCGGCAACGCTGGCGCGCACGTCGCAGACCATCGCCGCCCAGGCCGAGGCCCACGCACGCGCGACGATCGCCGAGATCGAGCGGTTGATGCAAACCGCCGCGGCAGCCCCGCGCGCCGCAGCCGAGGTCATCGCCGAACTGCGAACCGCGCTCAGCGACAGCCTGGCGCGCGACAACACGGCGCTGGACGAGCGCAATCGCCTGCTCGGCACGCTGGGCAGCCTGCTCGATGCGGTGAACCACGCGAGCACCGAGCAGCGCGCCGCGATCGATGCGCTGGTGCAGGCCACCACCGAGGTGCTGGACCGCGCGGGCGCACGCTTCGCCGAGACCGTGGCATCCGAGTCGCGCACGCTGCAGGCCGTGTCTGCCCAGGTGACCGGCAGCGCGGCCGAGGTGGCGAGCCTGGGCGAAGGCTTCGGCGTCGCGGTGCAATTGTTCAGCAGCGCCAGTGAACAGCTGACCGCGCAGCTGCAGCGCATCGAGACCGCGCTGGGCCATTCGATGGCACGCAGCGACGAACAGCTCGCGTACTACGTCGCCCAGGCACGCGAGATCGTCGACCTGACGCTGGGATCGCAGAAGCAGATCGTCGAGGACCTGCAGCAACTGGCGCAGGCCCCCGCGCCTGCCTCACGCGCGGCCGTCGCCGCATTGGAAGCCGACCCGGCATGACGACGGCGTACGACGAACTCGACGACGGCGCGGAATCGGGCGCGCCCGTGTGGGCCGTCTTCGGCGACCTGATGGCCGGGCTGCTGGGCGCCTTCGTGCTGATCCTGGTGTGCGTGCTCGGAATGCAGTTCGACCTGGCCGCGCGGCTGAAGGCCGAAGTGCAGCAGCGCGAGGCCGAGACGCAGCGGCGCGCCGCACTCGAACGCGCGTTGGCGATCCCGCTGGCCGCCGGCCGCGTGACGCTGGGTGCCAACGGCCGCATCGGCATCAGCGGCAGCGTGCTGTTCGCATTCAACTCCGCCGATCTCCAGCCCGAGGGCCGGCAGCTGCTGAAGAGCCTGGCCGGACCGCTGGCGACCTACCTGGCCGCGCGCGACGAGGTGCTGATGGTCAGCGGCTTCACCGACGACCGGCAGGTGCGCGACGGCAACCGCGCGAAGTTCGCCGACAACTGGGAGCTCTCGGCGCAGCGCGCGCTCACCGTGACGCGCGCGCTGATCGAAGAAGGCGTGCCGTCGTCGGCGGTGTTCGCCGCGGCCTTCGGGGCCGAGCAGCCGGTGGCCTCGAACGCGGACGCCGCGGGCCGAGCGCTGAACCGGCGCGTCGAGATGGCGCCGACGCCGCGGCCGAAGCCGGCATGAGCAGCAGCTTCCCCTCACCCCTGGCCCTCTCCCGCAAGCGGGAGAGGGCGACGATCGCGTCGGCTTGCTCCCTCTCCCGCTACGGGCCACGAAGGGGCCCTTGGTGGCCCCTGGAGAGGGTTGGGGTGAGGGTCGTTGCGTGAGCACCAGCGCGAACGATGCGCCGGATTTCGACCCGATCGCTGCGGTCGAGGCCAGCCGTGAGCGAGGCGCCACACTGGTCGATCCGGTCGGGTTCGCCGTCATCGCCGCCTTGGCACGCCGTGCACTGGCGCAGCAGGGCGAGGCGCGGCAGCGCTTGATCCTGCGTGTCGAGGAACTGCTGGCCGAACACGCGATGAAGCCCGCGCCTCGTCAGCCTCCTGCAGCGCGCGACGAGTTTGCGGGACACCGATCTGCGCTGGCGCAGTTGTCTGCGCTGGTCGACCAACTGGGCCGCTCGCCGACCTCGCACGTCGCGCCACCCTCGTCGCCGCGTCGCGTCCCGGCGCGCCAGAACGACAACACGGCGCGCACGGCACCGCTCACCCAAGGCGCAGCGCCCGCACCGCGCAATGCCGTGACCGCGTTCAAGAGCACCTGGTCGCGCCTGCGCGCCGAACAGCGTCTGCGCCAGGCCCTGGCGCAGGTGCCCGCCGCGGCCGGACCGCTGAACTCCTCGCATGTCATCAACCGCACGCTGCAGGCGATGCGCGACTTGTCGCCGGAGTATCTCGATGCGTTCATGCAGCATGTGGATACGCTGCTCTGGCTGGAGCAGGCCAGCGGCGGCGGCGACCTCGCGCCACGCGCGGCAACGCCGGCCGAAGGGGGGCGAGGACCCGGGGCGCGGCCGGGTCGCAAGGGCTGAAGCGATCGGAGCTCTACCTGTCGTCAACGGTCAGCAGGGGCATCGCCAACCTTCGGCCAGTCACGGCTGGCCTCACTTGACCCAGATGAACTGCGTCGCATGCGCCCCAGCCGGGCCCACCGCGACCTGCCGCGAATACTCGATGAAGCCCTCAGCAGTCAGCTCATCGGCGCGCTTCTTGTACTGCTCCGGCGTCGCTCCGGCACCCCAATAAAAGCCGTTCTTGCCGGGCGGCGGAGCGCCGAACCGTGCGCGTGTCTCCAAGCGCCCGTCGGCGATCCTGCCCTCCAAGGCCAGTGGGAAGCGTTCACCCTTGGGCAATGTCAACCTCAGCGCGTTCAGGTCCTGCATCGACATCCAGCCGGACCACGCGCCGGGTGCCGGCGCCTCGTCATGCCAGTAGACCGCCGCGCCACCGCTCGCCGCGACCAACACAAGAACACCTGCACCCCACGCGACCCAACGCCTGCGGGCTGGCTGGTGGGCCTGGGCCGGGGCCGGCGCTGCCGGCGTGGTCGCAGGGCTGCCCGCGTTCTTGGGAGACACGGCTGGCGCACCGCCCGTCTGCGCCGCGTCGACATGCGGGCGCAGCGCGGTGATCAAGATCTGCACGTCGGAGTCCCAACGCGCGTGGGTCAGCTCGACGGCGTTGCGATACGCCAGCTCGGCGAGGTCGGCCGGAAGCTCGTTGGCGCGCGGCATCACGGCGCCGTGCACGAGAACCGGCACCACCGGGATGTCGCGCTTCAGCGCCGAGGCGATCTCCAGGCGCACGAAGTCCGTGGCGTCGTCGAGGCGGCGCGTCCCGGCCTCGCTTCTGGCAGCGAGCCAGTCCTTGCCCACGACGGCCAGCAGCACGCCGCATGACGCGATCTGCTCGTCGATCGCGCGCCGAAAGTCCCGCCCCGGCTCGATCGCGGCCACATCCATGAAGACCGCCTCTTTGCCGAAGTGATCGGCCAAGGACTCGAACAGGCGCCCCGCGTGACCCTCGCTGTCCTCTCTGCGGTAGCTGATGAAGATTGCGCGCATCGCCTCTCCCAACTTGTGCGGCGTTTGCATGGACCTTCCCGAGTCAAGCACATCTCCTCGGGAACACGCATCCCTAGTTCACCCGAACACGCCTCACGCCGGACACTTGCACGAAGTCCCGCTTGGGTTCACGCTCGCGTCCGTCGCGTTGGCCGTGCTCTGACGCAACGCGAGGAGGAGGACGTCATGCCCCATGAAGCCCAGCGCAAATCCAGGTCAGGCAACGTGCCGCCGTCCCAACCGTTGCCATCCGCGACGCAGCGGTACGACGTCTTCCTGTCTCACCGATTCCGGGATCAAGCGGCGGTCAATGCGCTCTACCAGCACATCGAGAACGACCTCGGCTACACGGTCTATGTGGACTGGAAGGAGGATCCGGGCCTCGATCGCAGTCACGTCGACCGGGCCACTGCGGAGCGCTTTCGCCAGGTCATGCGGTATTGCCGCTGCCTGCTGTTCTACGCGCGGCCGCTGGTCGACGAATCAACCTGGATGCCGTGGGAGATCGGCTTCTTCGACGGCCGGCACGGCGCTCGGCGCATCGCGGTCTACTCCGATGATCCGCAGGCGTTCTCGTCGGGTCCGCAGGAATACCTCGATCTCTACGAACTCGTCGGCCGGGACACGCTGCCGGCTTTCCTCGAGCGCGCAGCCGACGACACGGCCGCGATGACCAGTGCGACCTACGACCAGTGGCAACGCCATCTCGACAAGATCGCGACCGACCCGCTGGACTACGGCCTGTCGCTGGTGCAGTGGTACTTCGGCTTCGGCGCCAACCTGCTGCTCGACCCCGCCCGCATGCAGGCGGTCGGCGACGACGAGCCCAGCGGGCCGCTGCGCGACTGGGTGG
>DATCSE010000509.1:0-3309 GCA_036568605.1 Burkholderiaceae bacterium
GTGCTCGATGCCGATGCGCTGAACGCGATCTCCGGCGACGCGATGCTCGCCGATCTGCTGCGCGCCCGACCCGCTGCCTCGACGGTGCTGACGCCGCACCCGCTCGAAGCGGCGCGCCTGCTCGCCTGCAGCACCGGCGACGTGCAGACCGATCGCCTGCGTGCCGCGCGCGAACTGGCCGATCGTTACCGCGCCGTCGTCGTGCTGAAGGGCTCGGGCAGCGTGGTCGCAGCTCCTGGCGACGTGCCCAGCCTCAACGCGAGCGGCAACGCCTCGCTGGCCAGTGCCGGCACCGGCGACGTGCTTGCCGGCTGGATCGGCGGCTCCTGGGCCCAGGCCGGTACCGCCTCGGCGCAGACCGCGGCGCTCGAGGTCGTGCTGCGCGCCGTCGCCGAACATGGCGCCGCGGCCGAGCCGGAACGCGCCGGCGTGCTGCGTGCCGGCAACTTGATCGAGTGCCTGTACGCGCTGTCCAGGAGCTGAACCGCCGTTCAGCCCGTTCAGCCGAGTTGACGCATCGCCTTGCCGATCTCCAGCGTGGTCTGCGCGCTGCCGCTTTCCGGCACCGTCTCGCCTTCGCGCTCCGACAGTTCATCGAACTGTGCCGCGACCTGCTCGGCAGCATCGGCCGGCGCGCCGATGAACACGCCGGGTGTCAGCGTGATGTGCGCGCGCTCGAACGCGCCGGCGCCGGCGCACAGGATCGCGCGGGTCGGCGCGTCCTCGGCGACCAGCGCGATCAGCCCCGGCGTCACGACCTCGGGCTGCAGCAGCTTCAGCACGGCCTCGGGCATCAGGTTCTCGGTCATGCGGGTCGCGGCAGTCGGCGCGAGGCAGTTGACGCGGATGTCGTTCTTCGCGCCTTCGATCGAAAGCGTCTGCATCAGGCCGACCAGCGCCATCTTCGCGGCGCCGTAGTTGGCCTGTCCGAAGTTGCCGTACAGCCCCGACGACGAGGTCGTCATCACGATGCGGCCGTAGTTCTGCGCGCGCATGGTCTCCCACACCGCCTTCGTGCAGTTCACCGCGCCCATCAGGTGCACGTCGACGACCAGGCGGAAGTCGTCCAGCGTCATCTTGCCGAAGCTCTTGTCGCGCAGGATGCCGGCGTTGTTCACGAGGATGTCGACGCGGCCCCAGGCGGCGAGCGCCTGCTCGACCATCGCCTGCACCGCCGGCGCGTCGGTGACCGACGCGCCGTTCGCGATCGCCTCACCGCCGGCGGCGCGGATCTCGTCGACGACGGCTTGCGCGGCGGTACCCGCTCCGCCGTTGCCGTCGACGCTGCCGCCCAGGTCGTTGACCAGCACCTTCGCACCGCGCGCCGCCAGCGCCAAGGCATGCTGCCGACCGAGCCCGCCGCCGGCGCCGGTCACGATGGCCACGCGACCGTCGAATCGAATCGTCATCGCTGTTGTTCCCTCTGCTGCATTTGGAGTTCGTCGTTCGCGCTCGTCACGGCCTTCAGCGTCGTTTGGCCGCCTTGCCCGACGCCTTGCGCGCTGCCGACTTGGCCGCACGCACCGGATGCGCGCCCTTGCCCGCGCCGCGCGCCTTCTTCGTCGCGGCCTTCGTGCCGTCGCGCGCAGCCCGATCGGCGCCTTTCACGGCGGCAAGCTCCTGTGCCGCGCTCGCCGCCTTGTCGCGACGCACGCGCGGCATCGACAGCATGTCCTCGCCGTCGCGGACCAGACGGAAGTCGATCTTGCGGCCATCGAGATCGACGCGCATGACCTGCACCCGCACGCGCGAGCCCACGCTGTAGCGAATGCCGCTGCGCTCGCCGCGCAGTTCCTGCCGCACCTCGTCGAAGCGGTAGTACTCGCCACCGAGCTCGGTGATGTGCACCAGCCCTTCGACATACAGCCCGTCGAGCGTGACGAACAAGCCGAAGGTCGTGACCGCGCTGACCGTGCCGCCGTACTCCTCGCCCAGGTGCTCGCGCATGTAGCGGCACTTGAGCCAGGCCTCGACATCGCGCGAGGCCTCGTCGGCACGGCGCTCGTTGACGCTGCAGTGCACGCCGGCCGCTTCCCAGTGCTCGGCCTCGACGCTCGCGTTGTGGCGCGCCGGCTTGCTGCCGACCTTGGCGTTCTTGCTGCCCTTGCCGGCCTTGTGCGGGACCGCGGCCTCTTCGACCGCGCCGCTGACCAGGTGATAGCGCTTGCCGCCGAGCAGCGCCTTGATCACGCGGTGCACGAGCAGGTCCGGATAACGCCGGATCGGGCTCGTGAAGTGCGTGTAGGCCTCGTAGGCAAGCCCGAAGTGGCCGCTGTTGGTGCCGGTGTAGATGGCCTGCTGCATCGAGCGCAGCAGCATCGTGTGGATCTGCTGCGCGTCGGGCCGGTCCTTGGTCGCGGACGCGATCGCCTGGAATTCGGCCGGCTTCGGGTCGTCGCTGATCGACAGCCCGAGACCCAGCGCCTTCAGGTAGTTCTGCAGCAGCGTGCGCTTCTCGGGCGTCGGCCCTTCGTGCACGCGGTACAGCGACGGGTGCTTGTAGCCCTCGATGAAGTCGGCCGCGCAGACGTTCGCCGCGAGCATCGCCTCCTCGATCAGCTTGTGCGCCTCGGTCCGCGTGCGCGGCACGATCTTCTCGATGCGGCCGTTGTCGTCGCAGACGATCTGCGTCTCGGTCGTCTCGAAATCGACGGCGCCGCGCTGGCTGCGCTCCTTCAGCAGCGCCCGGTACACCTCGTGCAGGTTCAGCAGATGCGGCACGAGCTGCTCGCGCCGCGCCGCCTCGGGCCCGCGCGTGTTCGACAGGATCGCCGCGACCTCGGTGTAGGTGAAGCGCGCGTGCGAGCAGATCACCGCCGGGAAGAACTGGTACGCGTGGATCGTGCCTTCGGCGGTGACGAGCATGTCGCACACCATCGCCAGCCGGTCTTCGTTCGGGTTCAGCGAGCACAGGCCGTTGCTCAGCTTCTCCGGCAGCATCGGGATCACGCGGCGCGGGAAGTAGACCGAGGTCGCGCGTTCGTACGCGTCCTCGTCGATCGCCTCGCCGGGCTTCACGTAGTGGCTGACGTCGGCGATCGCGACGACCAGGCGCCATGCGTTCGGGTTCTTGCCGCGGCCGATCCTCGCGGGCTCGCAGTAGACGGCGTCGTCGAAGTCGCGCGCGTCCTCGCCGTCGATGGTCACGAGCGGCACGTCGGTCAGGTCGATGCGGTGCTTGCGGTCGGCCGGCCGGATGCGCTCGGGCAGACCGGCGGCCTGCGCCAGCGTCTCGGGCGAGAAACGATGCGGCACCTCGTACTTGCGCACCGCGATCTCGATCTCCATGCCGGGGTCGTCGATCTCGCC
>DATCSE010000510.1:0-8873 GCA_036568605.1 Burkholderiaceae bacterium
CTCGGACGACGGCGGCGCCACCTGGGTGCGCCACAACGATGACGCGCACCAGTACGCCGGCGTGGGCGTGATGGCCGCCGACCAGAACGCCTACGGACGCATCTACGTCGGCGGCACCTGCCGCGGGGTGCTGTACAGCAACTGACGCGAGACGCGTACCGCATCTCTACGGGGCGAGGACATGAACGCGCACAGGCCATCCGCGGTCCTTCGCCTCGCATCAGGTATTCCCCCAGGACAATTACTTCGATCGACGAATTAATCTATTCATCAACGGCCTCGCCGCCGCTTCGTCAGGGCGCGGGCCTCCCCTCTTTTCAGTTCCAACAGGACCCCCGTGAAATTCACCGATGGCCAATGGCTCCTGCAGCCAGGCGTGAGCTCCCACTACGCCACTGAAACCTATGCCGTGCAGTGCCACGCCGACCGCGTCGTCGTGCTGGCCACCACGCGACCGATCAAGCACCGCGGCGACACGCTCGCCGGCCCGACGCTGACGCTGACGCTCAGCTCCCCATTGCCCGGGGTGATCCGCGTCGCGGTCGCGCATTACGCCGCCAGCGAGGCGCCGCGATTGCACGTGCCGATGACCGGCGCGACGGACCCTGCCGTGGAGATCGTCGAAAGCGAGACCGAGGTCGCGCTGCGCTCGGGCCCGCTGCGCGCGGTGCTGAAGAAGGGCGAAGGCTGGCGCCTGTCCTTCCGCGAGACGGTCGACGGGGTCGAGCGCGAGCTGACGCGCAGCGACTGGCGCAGCCTGGCCTACGTCCAGTGGGCCGGGCGCGGCAACTTCGTGCACGAGCAGCTCACGCTCGCGGTCGGCGAGAACGTCTACGGCCTCGGCGAGCGCTTCACGCCCTTCGTGAAGAACGGCCAGGTCGTCGAGAACGTCAACAAGGACGGCGGCACGGCCTGCGAGCAGGCCTACAAGAGCGTGCCCTTCTACCTCTCGAGCCGCGGCTACGGCGTGCTGGTCGACGAGGCCGGGCCGGTGAGCTTCGAGGTCGCCTCCGAGAAGACCGCGCGTGTTCAGTTCAGCCGCGAAGGGGAGTCGCTCGCGTACTGCGTGATCGCCGGCCCGACACCGACCGCGACGGTCCAGCGCCTGACCGCGCTGACCGGCCGCTCGCCGTTGCCGCCGGCCTGGACCTTCGGCCTGTGGCTGACGACCTCGTTCACGACGCAGTACGACGAAGCGACCGCGACCCACTTCATCGACGAAATGGCGCGCCGCGAGCTGCCGCTCGCGGTGTTCCACTTCGACTGCTTCTGGATGCGCGAATTCGAGTGGGTCAACTTCCAGTGGGATCAGCGCGGGTTCCCCGACCCCGAAGGCATGCTGAAGCGGCTGCATGCGAAGGGCCTGAAGATCAGCCTCTGGATCAACCCCTACGTCGGCCAGCAGTCGCCACTGTTCGCCGAAGGCGTGCGCGAAGGCTACTTCCTGAAGCGCCCGAACGGCCTGACCTGGCAGACCGACCTGTGGCAGCCCGGCATGGCGATCGTCGACTTCACGAACCCGGCCGCGGCGACCTGGTACCGCTCGCACCTGCGCCGCTTGCTCGCGCAGGGCGTGGACTGCTTCAAGACCGACTTCGGCGAGCGCATCCCCACCGAAGGCGTCGTCTACCACGACGGTTCCGACCCGGTCGAGATGCACAACCTGTACGCGTTGAAATACAACGAGGTCGTCTTCGACCTGCTGCGCGAGGTCAAGGGCGAGCAGGCCGTCGTCTTCGCGCGCAGCACCTACGCGAGCGGTCAGCGCTTCCCGGTGCACTGGGGCGGCGACTGCTGGAGCACCTTCGAGTCGATGGCCGAGAGCCTGCGCGGCGGCCTGTCGCTGACGAGCTGCGGCTTCGCGTTCTGGAGCCACGACATCGGCGGATTCGAGGGCAGCCCGCCGCCGGCCGTCTACAAGCGCTGGATCCAGTTCGGCCTGATGTCCTCGCACAGCCGCCTGCACGGCAGCTCGGGCTACCGCGTGCCCTGGCTGGTCGACGAGGAGAGCTGCGACGTGCTGCGCGACTTCACGCAGCTCAAGCACCGGCTGATGCCCTACCTCTACGCGAAGGCGATCGAGGCCAGCGAGACCGGCGTGCCGATGATGCGTTCGATGGTGCTGCAGCATCCGCACGACCCGGCCTGCGCGCCGCTGGACCGTCAGTACATGCTGGGCGAGAGCCTGCTCGTCGCGCCGGTGTTCACCGAGTCGGGCGAGGTGGACTTCTACCTGCCCGGCGCGACCGGCAGCCGATGGACGCACCTGCTCTCCGGCGAGGTCCAGGAAGGCGGCCGCTGGCACCGCGAGACGCACGACTTCTTCGGCCTGCCGCTGTACGTGCCCGAAGGCACCGTGCTGCCCTGGGGCGCCGACGCCTCGCGGCCCGACTACGACTACGCGACGGGCGTCACGCTGCGTGTCTTCGGCCTCGCCGACGGCGCGAGCGCGCCCTTCGCCGTCGCATCGCCCGAGGGCCGCATCGCGGCGCGCGGCACGGTGCGTCGCAACGGGTCCTCCTACGTCGCGCACATCGACGAAGGCACGCTGCGCGACTGGCAGCTGCAGGTCGGCGACAAGCTCAGTCCCGCGCAGCCGTCCGGCACCACGCTGGAGTGGACGGCGCGGTGAGGCGAGTGCGCGCCGCCCTCGCCGGCTGGCTGGCGGCCGGCCTCCTGGGCCTGTCCGGCCTAGTCCCCACGGCCGCCGAGGCGGCCGGCCGCGAGCGCCTGTCGCTCGACGCCGGCTGGCTGTTCCACCGCGGCGACGTGGCGATGCCGACCGTCAAGGGCCACGGCATGAGCTACAACGGCGGCAAGGCCAACGGCGCCGGGGGTGCCGCCGCGGCCGACTTCGACGACTCCACCTGGCGGCACCTCGACCTGCCGCACGACTGGGCCGTCGAGAACCCGTTCGACCGCGAGGAGAACGCGTCTCAGGGCTACCGCGCCCGCGGCATCGGCTGGTACCGGCGCTACCTGTCGTTGCCCGTCTCCGACCGCGGCCGCCACCTCGAGCTGCAGTTCGACGCGATCGCGACGCATGCGACCGTGTGGGTCAACGGCATCGTGGTCGATCGCAGCTGGTCCGGCTACAACGGCCGCGCCATCGACATCACGCCCTACGTACGCTACGGCGACAACGTCAACACGATCGCGGTGCGCGTCGATGCCGACGCGCAGGAAGGCTGGTGGTACGAAGGCGCGGGCATCTACCGCCACACCTGGCTCGTCAAGCGCGACGCGCTGCACATCGCCACCGATGGCGTGCACGCCAACCCGGTCGAGCAGAACGGGCGCTGGACCGTGCCGGTCGAGGTGACGCTGGAAAGCAGCGCGAAGACCGCGCGCCAGGGCATCGTCGACGTGACGCTGATCGACCCGGCGGGCCGTGACGTCGCGAAGGCCAGCGCACGCGTGCGCGTCGGCGCCCTCGAGAGCGCCGTGGCACGCATCAGCCTCGCCGTGCGTGACCCGCAGCGGTGGTCCCTGGCTCAGCCCACGCTGTACCGCGTGCGCGCGGTGCTGCGCGACGGTGCACAGGAGCTGGACCGCACCGAGCTGCACACCGGCTTCCGCACGTTCCGCTTCGATGCCGACCGCGGCTTCTTCCTCAACGGCGAGTCGGTCAAGCTGCAGGGCGTGTGCATCCACCAGGACCACGCCGGCGTCGGCGTCGCGGTGCCCGAATCGATCTGGGAGTTCCGCCTGCGCCGCCTGAAGGAAATGGGCACGAACGCGATCCGCTTCGCGCACAACACGCCGGCCGCCGAGGTGCTGGACCTCGCCGACCGGATGGGCCTCCTGGTGATGGACGAGAACCGGCACTTCAACCCCTCGCCGGACTACCTGCCGCAGCTCACGGCCATGGTGCGGCGCGATCGCAACCGCCCGAGCGTGATCCTGTGGTCGATCTTCAACGAGGAACCGCTGCAGAGCACCGAGGCCGGCTACGAGATGTCGCGCCGCATGGTCGCGGCGATCAAGAAACTGGATGCGACACGGCCGGTGACGGCCGCGATGCACGGCGGTCTGTTCGCCGAACGCAGCGCCGCCGACGCGCTCGACGTCGTCGGCGTGAACTACCAGACCTGGGCCTACGACGGCTACCACCAGAAGCACCCGACGCGGCCCATGACCAGCACCGAGGACACCTCGGCCTTCATGACGCGCGGCGAGTTCGTCAGCGACCGCCAGGCGCAAATTCTCGCCGGCTACGACGAGGAGCCCTCGTCGTGGGGCAACACGCACCGGCAGGCCTGGCGCGCGATCGCGGAACGGCCGTTCATCGCCGGCAGCTTCATCTGGACCGGCATCGACTACCGCGGCGAGCCGACGCCCTTCGAGTGGCCCAGCGCGAGCTCGTTCTTCGGCGCGATGGACCTCGCCGGCTTCGCGAAGACCGCGTTCTGGATCCACCAGGCGCAGTGGGTGAAGGACCGCCCGGTGGTCAAGCTCGTGCCGCACTGGAACTGGCCGGGGCGCGAGGACCAGGCGGTCCACGTGATGATCGCCAGCAACGCGCCGCGCGTGCGGCTGCTGCTCAATGGCAAGGCGATCGGCGAACAGGACGTCGACCCCTACGAGATGGCGCACTTCCAGGTGCCGTATGCGCCGGGCCGCATCGAGGCCATCGCGCTGCGCGGCGGCCAGGAGATCGCACGCGACGTCGTCGAGACCAGCGGCGCGCCGGCGCGGCTCGTGCTGACGCCCGACCGCGCGGCGCTCGCCGGCGACGGGCTGGACGCGGTGCCGGTTACCGTCAGCGCGGTCGACGCGCAGGGCCGCCCGGTGCCGACGGCCAACGTGCACGTGCGATTCGACCTCGAGGGCCCCGGCGCGATCATCGGCGTCGGCAACGGCGACCCGAACTCGCACGAGGCGGACAAGGCCCTCGAGCGCAGCCTGTTCAACGGTCTTGCCCAGGTGATCGTGCAGGCCCGGCGCGACGGGCGCGGCACCCTGACCCTGCGCGCCTCGGCCCCTGAACTGGCCGGCGCACAGGCCGTGCTGTCGGTGCAGCCGGCGGCCGCGCCACCCGGCGTGCCGACCGCCGAGCCGACGACGCCGCTGCTGACCTGGCGCATCTCGCCCGCCTCGGCCACGCGGCCCGACCCCAACGTCGTGCTCGCCGAGAGCGACATGAACTCCTGGGGCTGGGACGAGCCGCCGATCCGCCGCGGCCCCGAGGCCCAGGCCTTCCGCCTGTACCGCAGCGGCTTCCCGGTGCGGGCCGACCGCAACGACGGGCGCGCGCAGCTGACCTTCGACAGCATCGCGGGCAAGGCCGAGATCTGGGTCGACGGCGCCAAGCTCGGCGAGAAGACCGCTGCCGAACCGGCGCCCTTCTCGGTGACCTTGCCCCCGGGCGCGGCGCAGCGGCAGGTCACCGTGCTGGTCGAAGCCGCCCCCGCCCAGCCGGCCGGCATCTGGGGCCGCGTGATGCTCGAGCGCGGGGCGCGATGAGCGCGCCGGGCCGCTCCCAAGCGCGAATCCCGGAGCGCTTTGCGCGGAGGGTCGTCCAATGACCTGGCGCCGCGTCGTCGCTGCGGCGCTGTGGCTGCTCGCGCTGCAGGCGCAGGCGCAGCGCACGACCACGCCGCTAGCCGGCGCCTGGCGCTTCGCACGCGCCGACGTCGCCGGCGCGCAGGCCGCGCCGTTCGACGACGGCGCATGGTCGACCGTCACGCTGCCGCACAGCGTCAACGCGGTCGATGGCGAGGCCGGCGGCGCGTACTACCGCGGCCCGGCGTGGTACCGCCGCACGCTGGAAGTCGGACGCGAAAATCGGCGCCGCTTCCTCGAGTTCGACGCCGCGACCCTGGTCGCCGAGGTGTGGATCAACGGCCAGCCGGCGGGCCGCCACGAAGGCGGCTATGCGCGCTTCCGCCTCGACGTCACGCCGCTGCTGAAGCCCGGCCGCAACGTGCTCGCGGTGCGCGTCGACAACGCCGCGCAGCCGCAGGTCGCGCCGCTGGGCGGTGACTTCACGGTCTTCGGCGGGCTGATCCGACCGGTGCGGCTGATCGAGACCGGCGCGACGCACATCGAGCTGCTGGACCACGGCGGCCCCGGCGTGCAGGTCGACACCGAATCGCTCTCGCGCGAGGCCGCGCGGCTGAAGGTGCAGGTGCGCCTTCGCAACGACGGCACGGACGCGTCCGCACGCACGCTGCGCCTGACGCTGCGCGATGCCGAGGGCCGCACGGTGCTGTGCCGCGAGCAGCCCGCGGGCCTCGCTGCGGGCGCGGCCGAGACCGCGAACCTCGTCCTGGACCTGCCCAGGCCGCACCTCTGGCAGGGCGTGCACGACCCCTACCTCTACCGGCTCGGCGCCGAGCTGGTCGACGGCACCACCGTCGTCGACGCGGTCACGCTGCCCATCGGCCTGCGCCAGTTCGCGGTCGACCCGCAGCGGGGCCTGCTGCTCAACGGCCAGCCGTATGCATTGCACGGCGTCAACTACTTCCACGCGGGGCGGCCGGGGCGCGGCGTCGCGGTCGGGGACGCGGAGATCGACGAGGACCTGCGCATCCTCACCGAACTCGGCGTCACCGGACTGCGCCTCGTGCACTACCAACATCCGGCGCACACCTACGAGCGCGCCGACGAGCTTGGCCTGGTCCTGTGGACCGAGATCCCGCTGAACGCGCAGATGCAGGAGACCGCGGCGTTCCACGACAACGTCGTCGGGCAGCTGCGCGAACTCGCGCGCCAGACGCGCCACCATGCCTCGGTCGCGATCTGGGGCCTGGGCAACGAGGTCTACCGCAGCGACGAGCCCATCGTCGCGCTGCTGCGCGACCTGCAGCGCGAGGCGAAGAACGAAGACCCGTCCCGCCTGACCGCCTACGCGCACTGCTGCGCGCCTGACGAACATCCCATGGCGCTGCAGACGGACCTCGCCGCGTACAACCGCTACTGGGGCTGGTACGACGGCGAGTTCACCGACATCGGCCCGTGGGCCGACCGCCTGCACGCCAAGCTGCCGGCCAGGCCCATCGGCCTGGGTGAATACGGCGCCGGCGCGAGCGTGCTGCAGCAGGAGGATCCGCCGAAGCGCCCGACGCCCGGCGCGCGCTGGCATCCCGAGCAGTACCAGGCGCTGTTCCACGAGGCCTATGCGCGCCAGCTCGCGGCGCGGCCCTTCCTGTGGGGCCACTTCGTCTGGCTCGGCTTCGACCATGCCTCGGCCGGCCGCAACGAAGGCGACCAGGCCGGCGTCAACGACAAGGGCCTGGTCACCTACGACCGCCGCTTCCGCAAGGACGCCTACCACCTGCTGCAGGCCTGGTGGCGCGAGGACCGGGTGCTGCACCTCGCGAACCGACGCGCCACGCCGCGCGCGGGCCGCGCGGCGACGGTGAAGGCCTACAGCAATGCGCATCACCTGACGCTCGAGGTCAACGGCCGCGCGATCGGCGGTGCCAAGGTCGTCGACCGCGTTGCCCTGTGGCCCGGCGTGGTGCTCGCACCGGGCCGGCAGGTGATCGTCGTGCGATCGGAGGACGGCGCGAGCGACCGGGCCGAGTGGGAGGTCCTGCCATGACGAAGAAGACCATCGATGCACTGCGCCTCGCGCCGCGCGCCTGCGGCTGCGCGCGAGACGCCGCTTACCGAACGACACCATGCCCCACCGCCTGAAGAAGATCCGATCCCGCGGCCCTGCCCTCGCCCTCGCCCTTGCGCTGGGCCTCGCGTTAGGCCTGGCGCTGACGGCCTGCACCAGCGTGCCCCCGACCGCGCCCGTGTCGAACGCACCCCTGCCCGCGCCGGGCGCACCGGCCATCCAGGTCAATCAGGTCGGTTTCCTGCCCGGCAGCGCGAAGTGGGCCGTCGTGCCGGCGGGCGCGGCCAGCGACTTCGCGGTCGTCGACGCGAGCAGCGGCCGCGAGGTCTTCCGCGGCCGGCTTGGGCCGGCGACCGCTTGGGATGCCGCGCAGGAAACGCTGCGCCTGGCCGACTTCTCGACCCTGCGCACCCCGGGCACCTACCGGCTGCACGTCGAGGGCCTGCCCGACTCGGCGCGCTTCACGATCGATGCCCATGCCTATGAAGCGCTGAATGCGGCCGCGCTGAAGTTCTTCTACTTCAACCGCGCGAGCATCGAACTGGCACCGCCGTACGCCGGCACCTGGGCGCGCCCCGCGGGCCATCCCGACGACCACGTGCTCGTGCACGCCTCGGCCGCCGGCCCGGGCCGTCCGGCGGGCACGGTGATCGCCGCGCCCAAGGGCTGGTACGACGCGGGCGACTACAACAAGTACGTCGTCAACTCCGGCATCACGGTCTACACGCTGCTCGCGGCCTACGAGCACTTCCCGGCCTTCTTCGATGCGCAGCGGCTGAACATCCCCGAGAGCGGCAATGCGCTTCCGGACCTGCTCGACGAGGCGCTGTGGAACCTCGAGTGGATGCTGGCGATGCAGGACCCGGCCGACGGCGGCGTCTACCACAAGCTCACGAACAAGGGCTTCGACGCCATCGTGCTGCCGCACCAGGCGACGAGCGAGCGCTACGTCGTGATGAAGTCCACCGCCGCGGCCGACCAGCGCCTGATCAGCGAGCGCATCGGCACGCTGGCCAGGCAACTGGCCGACGCCTGGTCGTCGTCGCCCTACCGCGTGGGCATGCAGACGGCGAGCTTCATCTGGGGCAGCAACTCCGGCCTGCTCAACCAGGCCATGATGCTGATCCAGGGTTATCGCCTCTCGGGCGACCGGCGGCAGCTGGACGCTGCGCAATCCGCGCTGGACTTCGTGCTGGGCCGCAACCCGCTGGGCACCTCGATGGTCACCGGCTTCGGCGCCCGCTCGCCGCAGCACCCGCACCATCGCCCTTCGGAGGCCGATGGCATCGAGGCGCCAGTGCCC
>DATCSE010000511.1:0-7446 GCA_036568605.1 Burkholderiaceae bacterium
GATCCGCATCGTCAACGCGCGCGAGCACAACCTGAAGTCGCTCGAGGTCGACATCCCGCGCGGCAAGTTCAGCGTCGTGACCGGCGTGTCGGGCAGCGGCAAGAGCACGCTCGCGTTCGACATCCTGTTCAACGAGGGCCAGCGGCGTTATCTGGAATCGCTGAACGCGTATGCGCGCAGCATCGTGCAGCCGGCCGGGCGGCCCGAGGTCGATGCGGTCTACGGCATCCCGCCGACGGTCGCGATCGAGCAGCGCCTCTCGCGCGGCGGGCGCAAGAGCACGGTCGCGACGACCACCGAGGTCTGGCACTTCCTGCGCCTGCTGTACGTGAAGCTGGGCCTGCAGCACTGCACCCGCGACGGCTCGCCGGTCCAGCCGCAGAGCGCCGAGAGCATCGCCGCACAACTGCTTCGCGAGAAGGCGCAAGGCGGGTTCCGCGGCGAGCATGTGGGGCTGCTCGCGCCGCTGGTGGTCAACCGCAAGGGCGTCTACACCGACCTCGCGAAGTGGGCGAAGGCTCGCGGCTACACGCACCTGCGGGTCGACGGCGAGTTCCTGAAGGTCGACCCGTGGCCGCGACTGGACCGCTTCAAGGAGCACACGCTGGAGCTGCCGGTCGGCGACATCGTCGTCAGCGTCGAGCGCGAGGCCGAGCTGCGCGAGCTGCTCGCGCGCACGCTCGATCTGGGCAAGGGCGTGATGCACCTGCTCGCGCCACTGCACGGCCTGCGCGGTGCGATGCTGGCCGGCACGCCGACGCGCCAGCTCGGCGAAGTCAAGGTGTTCTCGACCAAGCGCGCCTGCCCGGCTTGCGGCACGAGCTACCCCGAGCTGGATCCGCGCATGTTCAGCTACAACAGCAAGCACGGCTGGTGCACCTCGTGCGTCGGCACCGGGCTGAAGCTGACGCGCGAGCAACGCAAGGCGTACGACGACTCGGTGCGCGACGACGACGACAAGGGCCGCGAGCAGACCTTCCCGTCGGAAGAGCAGGAGGTCGAAGGGTTGGTCGACGAACCCTGCCCCGATTGCGGCGGCACGCGGCTGAACCCGACCTCGCGCCGCGTCACGTTCGACGGCCATGCGATCAGCGCGATCGCGCAGTGGTCGGTCGGCGATGCGCGGCGCTGGGTCGAAGGGCTGGCGCTGACCGGGCGCGATGCCGAGATCGCGCGCGACGTGATCAGCGAGATACGCAGCCGCCTCGAGTTCCTCGAGGAAGTCGGGCTCGGCTACCTGACGCTGGACCGCGCGGCGCCGACGCTCTCCGGCGGCGAGGCGCAGCGCATACGCCTCGCGGCGCAGCTCGGCAGCAACCTGCAGGGCGTCTGCTACGTGCTGGACGAGCCGACGATAGGCCTGCACCCGCGCGACAACCAGATCCTGCTGGACGCGCTGCACAAGCTCGGCGACAAGGGCAACACGCTGGTCGTCGTCGAGCACGACGAAGACACGATACGCCGTGCCGACCACGTGATCGACATCGGCCCCGGCGCCGGCAAGCGCGGCGGCACCGTGGTCGCGCAAGGCAGCGTGGGCGAGCTCGCCGCGCATGCGAGCTCGGTGACCGGGCGCTTCCTCGCGACGCCGCTGCAGCACCCGCTGAAGGCGCGGCGCGGGATCGACGGCGAGCATCCCGAGCTGACGATACGCAACGCACGGCTGCACAACCTGAAGAACCTCGACGTGCCGGTGCCGCTGCGGCGTCTGGTCGCGGTCACCGGCGTCAGCGGCTCGGGCAAGTCGACGCTGGCGCGCGACGTGCTGCTCGCCAACCTGCAGTTCATCAACACGCGCGGCGCGAAGCCGCAATGGTCCGGCTGCGACGCCGTCGACGGCTGGCAGCAGATCGACCGCGTGCTCGAAGTCGACCAGACGCCGATCGGCAAGACGCCGCGCTCCTGCCCGGCCACCTACATCGGCTTCTGGGACACGATACGCAAGCTGTTCGCCGACACGCTCGAAGCCAAGGCACGCGGCTACGCGCCGAACCGCTTCAGCTTCAACACCGGCGAAGGCCGCTGTCCGGCGTGCGAGGGCCAGGGCATGCGTACGATCGAGATGAGCTTCCTGCCCGATGTGAAGGTGCCGTGCGACGTCTGCCACGGCCAGCGCTTCAATCCGGAAACGCTCGCGGTCAGCTGGCGCGGCAAGAACATCGGCGACGTGCTGACGATGGAGGTCGACGAGGCGGTCGAGTTCTTCGCGTCGATGCCGGCGATCAGCCATCCGCTGCAACTGCTGAAGGACGTGGGCCTGGGCTACCTGACGCTGGGCCAGCCGTCGCCGACCTTGAGCGGCGGCGAGGCGCAGCGAATCAAGCTGGTCACCGAGCTCAGCAAGGTGCGCGACGACATCACGCGCCGCGGCAACAAGGCGCCGCACACGCTGTACGTGCTGGACGAACCCACCGTCGGACTGCACATGGCCGATGTCGAGCGGCTGATCCGCGTGCTGCACCGGCTGGTCGACGGCGGCCACAGCGTCGTCGTGATCGAGCACGACCTGGACGTGATCGCCGAGGCCGACTGGATCATCGACCTCGGGCCTGAAGGCGGCGTGCACGGCGGCACCGTCGTCGCGTCGACGACGCCCGAGCGGCTCGCGGCGCTGCCGGCCAGCCACACCGGCGCGGCGCTGAGGCCGGTGCTGGCGCGTGGCGCGGGCGCCGCGGCGGCGGCACCGGGTGCGTCCGAGCGCGTGTCGGTGCAGCCGGCGGGGTAGGTCGCGCGGGGAAGGTGTGGTCCTCGCCCCGTCGTCGATCTCTCGGTAGAGTGCGGCAACGCATCACCACCGAAGGCACCGCGATGGCCGACTTTCCCGACGACATCTACACCGAGCCGGCGAACCAGGACGGCGACACGCTGAAGAACCTCGGCCCGCTGCGCGGCCTGGCCGGCATCTGGGAGGGCACGCGCGGCGTCGACGTCAAGCCCAAGGCCGAAGGCCCGCGCACGCAGGTCTACGTCGAGCGCTACGAGGCGCATCCGATCGACCCGCAGACCAACGGGCCGCAACTGCTCTACGGCCTGCGCTATCACACGTTCATCACGAAGCCCGGGCTCACGAAGATGTACCACGACCAGGTCGGCCACTGGCTGTGGGAGCCGGCGACCGGCGCGATCATCCACACGCTGTCGATTCCGCGCGGACAGGTCGCGATGGCATCGGGCTTCGCGTCCGGCGATGCGACGCGCTTCGAGCTGGTCGCGACGCGCGGCACCGAGGTCTACGGCATCTGCTCGAACCCGTTCCTCGAGCATGCCTTCCGGACCGTGGAGTTCCGCATCACGGTGACGACGCATCCGGACGGCCGCTGGTCCTACGAGCAGGACACCGTGATGCAGATCCAGGGCCGCGACGAGCCGTTCCATCACACCGACCGGAACACGCTGACGCGGATCGGCGAGCCGATTCCGAACCCGCTGGCGCGACCGGCCGGCGCCTGAACCAGGCCGCTTGTGTGGCCGGCCAGGTTGGCCGGCTCATCGATCCGGCCACTGGCTGCGCAGCAGCTTCGGCAACACGCGTTTCAGCAGCTCGTCGGGCGTTGCGCCGTCGTACATGTACGTGAGCTTGCCGTCGAGCGCGAGGTGGGCGAAGCCGTGCACCAGAGACCAAGCGGCGAGCAGCTCGGTGCGCGCGTCGGCATCCAGCTCCCGGCCGGGCGCGATGCCGCGCAGCGCGCGTATCGTGGCCTCGAGCTCGGCGCTGGCGCGCGCGGCGGCTTCATGCAGCGCCGCATGGTCCGCGCTGAGCCGGTCCTTGCGGAACATCAGCTGGAAGCGTCCCGGGTGGGTCAGCGCGAAGCGCACGTAGCCGATGCCCTGGGCCCGCAGCCTTTGCGCCGGCGTCAACGTGCCCGAGACATGCATCAGCCGCGCCAGCGCGTCGAAGCCCAGCGCGGCCACTTCCGACAGCAGCCCCGCGGTGTCGCCGAAGTGATGCGCCGGCGCCGCCGGCGACACGCCTGCGCGGCGCGCCGCGGCCCGCAGGCTGAAGCCTTCGAGCCCCTCTTCGGCGAGCAGCTCGTCGGCCGCTCGGATCAGCGCGGCGCGCAGGTCGCCATGGTGGTACGAGTCGGCGTGATTCGTGGGCGCGTCGTCGCGGTTCGCGGCTTCCGCCCGGCGCGAGACTTTCTGCTTCATGACAGGCATGGCGGGAATCAGGGATATCTTTACAGTGTTCAATTACTGCGCTAGGCTACATCTGAACATTGTAAAGATGCAAGGAGCCTGGCGATGGAGCAGCGCATCGATTACCCCTACGCGGCGCGCATGCCGGCCGCGACGACGGTACGCCGCCGTTCGTGGACGGCCGAGGATATCCCGGACCAGCGCGGCCGCATCGCGATCGTCACCGGCGCGAACAGCGGCCTCGGCTTCCTGACCAGCCTCGAGCTGGCGCGCCACGGCGCCCATGTGATCATGACGGCGCGCGAGCCGGCCAAGGGGCGCGCCGCGTGGGAGCGCATCCGTGCCGCACTGGCCAGCGGTGGCGGCCGCGGCAGCGTCGAACTGCGTGAGCTGGACCTGGCCGACCTCGAGCAGGTGCAGCGCTTCAGCGAACGGCTGTGGGAAGACGGCGTCGAGCCGGACCTGCTCGTCAACAACGCCGGCGTGATGATGCCGCCGCGCACCCTGACGCGCCAGGGCCACGAGCTGCAGTTCGGCGTCAACCACCTCGCGCATTTCGCGCTGACCGCGCTGCTGTGGCCGCGCATGCAGCGCCGTCGCGATGCGCGCATCGTGACGGTCAGCTCCGAGCTGCACAGGCGCGGCGAGATCCGCTTCGACGACCTGGCCGGCGAGCGTCGCTACAGCCGGGTCGCGTCCTACGCGCAGTCCAAGTTCGCGAACGTGCTGTTCGCACTCGAGCTCGATCGCCGCCTGCGGGCGGCCGGCGTGCCGATCAAGAGCCTGCTCGCCCACCCCGGTTATGCGGCGACCGGGCTGCAGTCGAACGGGCCGCGCGGCATGCTGAGTTTCGTGATGCGATTCGGCAACCGGTTCCTCGCGCAGAGCGCCGAGATGGGCGTGCTGCCGCAGCTGTATGCGGCGACCGCGCCGGAAGCCGAGAGCGGCCAGTTCATCGGCCCGGAAGGGCCTCGTGCGTTGAAAGGGCATCCGACCGTCGTCTCGCCAGTCGCGCGTGCCCGCGACGCCGCACTCGCGGCAGCGCTGTGGCACGAGTCCGAGCGCCTGGCCGGCGTGCGGATGGAGCTGGACTGAGGGCGCGCGGATGATGCGCGCATCACGCAGCGCCGGGCGGCGTATCGCGCCTGTTCGGCCTCTTCGGCGTATCGGCAGGACGGTGTTGCTGATGCTGGTCTGCGTGGCCGCCGTCGTGGTCCAGGTCGCCTGTTCGGCGCCGGCGCCAACCCCGCCCGCGAACGCGACGCAGGAGCCGGGTCTGACGATACGGCCGGAACCCGATGGCCGCTTCCACAACCCGCCCGGCAGCCCGGTCACCGACCGATCCTGGCGCGACGCCGCCGCGCTGTGGTGGTGGTTCGCTTTCGGTGCCGAGAAGGCCGAGCTGCAGCCAGCGATGCCACCCGGGCACACGCTGCCGCCGGCGCAAGCCCAGGCCGAGCTGGCGGCGCATCGCGGCGACGAGGACACGCTGACCTGGCTGGGCCACGCGGCGTTCCTGATCCGCCTGGACGGCCGCACCATCCTCGTCGATCCGTATCTCGGCGAGTACGCCTCGCCGTTCGACGGCCTCGGTCCGCGCCGTTATGCCGGGCCCGGGCTCACGGTCGATCAGCTGCCTGCGATCGATGCGATCGTGATCTCGCACAACCACTACGACCACCTCGACCTGCGCACCCTGCGCCGACTGCCCGGCAAGGAGCGGATCAAGGTCATCGTGCCGCGCGGCACCGGCGCGCTGCTGCGCGACAGCGGCTACACGGACGTCACCGAAGTCACCTGGGGCGACATGCTGGATCTCGGCGGCGCGGTCAAGGTGCGGAGCGTACCCGCGGTGCACTTCTCGGCGCGCGGGCTGTTCGACCGCGACGAGACGCTGTGGTCCGGCTATGTGTTCGAGGCGCCGCGGCAGCGGCTGTACTTCGCCGGCGACACCGCGTACCACCCGACGCTGTTCAAGCAGCTGCGCGAGGCGATCGGTCCGGTGGACACCGCGCTGGTGCCGATCGGCGCGTACGAGCCGCGCAGGATGATGACGCCGGTGCATGTCGACCCGAACGAGGCGGTGCAGCTGGCGCACGACCTCGGCGCGCGCACGCTGGTCGGCATGCACTGGGGCACGATCGTGCTGTCGCGCGAAGCGCCGCTGGAGCCGCCGCAGCGCTTCCGCGCGGCGGGCCGGGCGCTGGGGTACGCCGGCCCGGCCCTGTGGCTGATGGCGATCGGCGAAACGCGAGCCTTGCCGCGGCCCGCGGCCGGATCGGCCTCGCAGCCCACAGGCGGCGCGATGCCGGGATCTTGAACTCGGCGTGCTAGCCCAAAACTCCCAGTCGTGGCCCCGCCGACCTGATCGAGACAACGGCGCGGCTCGAAAGGAAGCACCGCCATGTCCGCCCCGAAGCTCGACGTCACGCCGTCCGTCAAGAACCACATCGAAACGCTGGTCGCACTGGCCGGCTTGCTCCAGCGGGTCGAGAAGACCCCGATCGAGAAGGTCGGGGCCGACCAGTACCGCACGCTGGTGCGGCAGGTGGAGGCCGCTCTGGCCGAGGAAATGCCGGACGCTGCGCTGCAGGCGGTGCTGAACGCGTACCCCGCGACGGCCGAGGTCTATGAGAACGTGCACTACGCGCGATCGGGGCTGTCCCGCTCGGGACTGGACCGCTCGGTCGCATCGGAGATGCTGGCGAGCAAGTTGATCGCCAAGGCCCGAGACACGATCGAACCCCGTTAGAGCTGAGCCTGCCTTCCGTTCGGGCTGAGCCCGCATGCCGCCCGCGACCCGTCGCGTGGGCGTCGTGTCATCGCCGGGTTACCGTGTCGTGCCACACTACGGCGCCCCGGACGGAGGGTTCTCGCGCATGCAGCAGGCGGCAGGCAAGGTGGGTTTCGATTTCAGCGCCGACGACAGAGGCCTGATCTGCGGCTTTCGGTTCCGGCCGGGCGAGCCGGGGGTGCCGCTCGCGCTGAACGACGCAGCCGACTGGCTGCGCGAGCATTCGGCCTCGGCCGACGAGATGCCCCGCGAGGACGGCAGCTTCATCTGGCTGCACTTCAACCTGGCCGACGCGTCGGCCGAACGCTGGATGCAGCAGCACGCCGCGCTGCCGGCCGAGTTCTACGAGGCGCTGCGCCAGGGCTCGCGCTCGACCCGCATCGAGGATGCGCAGGATCACCTGCTCGCGGTCGTCAACGATGTCGCGTTCGAGTTCTCGTTCGATCCGTCCGAGATCGAGACGCTGTGGATCAACGTGGGCCCGCGCATCGCGGTCACGGCGCGCGTGCATCCGC
>DATCSE010000512.1:0-15642 GCA_036568605.1 Burkholderiaceae bacterium
GCGCATGACCGAGCCGGTCACGCGCAACTGCCACTACGCGCAGCTGGTCACGCTGCCGCCGGCGCTGCTGCAGGACCGCGGCAACACGCTGGACCTGCAGGTGCGCGGCCATGCGCTGCAGCGGGTCGCGTCGCGTCAGCAGGCCGCCGGGCTGTCGGAGCTGAAGATCGGCCCGCAGGCGCTGCTGGCCCAGCAGCAGGCGCAGCATCGGTTCTGGAACATCACCGCGGTGCAGGCCCTCGGCATCGCGATCGCGGTGCTCGGCATCGTGATGATCGCGCTCGGCTGGATGGGCCGGCAGGCCGCGTACTTCAGCTACTTCGGCTGGCTCGCGCTGGCCTGGGCGCTGATGTCGCTGCGCATCTGGTGGCGCGACATGCCGTGGGAGAACGGCGTGATCGAGTTCCTGTTCTGCACCGCGTTCGCGCCGGTCGTCGCGCTGGCGGTGCAGTTCCTGCTCAGCTATGCCGATCTGCGCTCGCGCTGGATCGAGAACGCGCTCGCGCTGCAGTGGGTGCTGCTGCCGGTGACGCTGCTGCTCGGCGGTCCGATGCGCCTGTTCGGCCTGGCCAATGCCTGGTACGTCGTGCTCGCGGTCGAGACCATCGCGGCGATGGGGCTGTACCTGTGGATCACGAAACGTCAGAAGCGCGACGAGAAGCGTGCCGACTTCTGGCCCATGGTCGGCATCCTCGGCCTGGGCTGCGTGCTGCTGCTGATCGAATTGGCGTCGCAGTACGAGGTCCCGGGGCTCACGCACCTGCCGCTGCTGCACCTGGGCGTGCCGGTGCTGCTGGGAGCGGTCGCAGCCCGGCTGCTGCAGGTGTTCGCACGCTCGCTGCAGGCCGCCGAGGCCAGCCGTAGCACGCTGGAGGCGCGGGTGCGCGAAGCCACCGCCGAGATCGAGCACAACTTCGCGCAGCTCGCCGAGATGCGGGTCGAGCAGGTCACCGAGAAGGAACGCAAGCGCATCGCCGCGGACCTGCACGACGACCTCGGCGCGAAGCTGCTGACCATCGTGCACACCAGCGAATCGGAGCGCATCTCGTCACTGGCGCGCGAGGCGCTCGAGGAGATGCGCCTGTCGGTGCGCGGCCTGACCGGCAAGCCGGTGCGGCTGGCCGACGCGCTGGCCGACTGGCGCGCGGAGACCGTGCTGCGCCTCGGCCAGGCCAACATCGAGGCCGACTGGCGCGGCCCGACCGAAGAGACCGAGCAGCTGCTGCCCGCGCGCGGCTTCGTGCAGACCACGCGCATCCTGCGCGAGGCGGTCAGCAACATCATCAAGCACAGCGGCGCGTCGCATTGCAAGGTGCGCTGCGCGATCAGCGACCGCCAGTTCGGCCTGACCGTGCAGGACAACGGCAAGGGCATCCCGATGGAGCTCGACGGCAAGCTGGACCGCGGTCACGGGATGTCGAGCATGAAACACCGCGCGAAACAGATGCAGGGCCAATGTCTGGTCGAATCGGGGCCCGGGTATGGGACCGTGATAAGGCTCACGTTGCCGCTGTGATGCGAGCGCCGACTTGCGCCCCGTGCATGCGACACATTCGTTAACATGGCCGCGAGGCGCGCCGCGCCGATGTGGGAGCTCAACATGACCAACATCCTGCTGCTCGAAGACCTTCCCGAGATTCGCACCTGGCTGAAGGTGCTGATCGACCAGGTATTCCCGCAGTCGCAGATTCACGAAGCGGCGCGCGTTCACGATGCCCTCGAGCTCGTCAGCGCGGTCAAGTTCAGCCTCGCGCTGTGCGACCTCGGCTTGCCGGACGGCTCGGGCGTCGACGTGGTGGGGGCGCTGCGCGAGCACCAGCCCGAGTGCCAGTCGGTGGTCGTGACGATCCACGACGACGACGAGCACCTGTTCCCGGCGCTGCAGGCCGGCGCGTTCGGCTACCTGCTGAAGGAGCAGGCCCGCGAGCTGATCGCCGAGCAGCTCAAGCGCATGAGCCAGGGCGAGCCGCCGCTGAGCCCGTCGATCGCACGCCGGGTGCTGTCGCACTTCGCGGCGCAGACGCGCGAGCTGACGCGCCAGGCCAACATCCCGCACGTCTCGCTGACCGACCGCGAGAACGAGGTGCTGCTGCGCGTCGCCAAGGGCTTCACGCTGCCCGAGATCGGCGTGCAGCTCAATCTGTCGCGCCACACGATCGCCGATTACGTGAAGCAGATCTACCGCAAGCTCAACGTCAGCTCGCGCGCCGAGGCGGCGCTCGAAGCGCAGCGGCTGGGCCTGTTCCGGCGCTCGTAGTGGCCGTCGCGGCGGGGCGTGCCGGGCGTGTCGCGATAATCGCGGCATGATCGGACGCATCACCGGCACGCTCGCCGAAAAGTCGCCCCCGCAACTGCTGATCGACGTCCACGGCGTCGGCTACGAGGTCGACGTGCCGATGAGCAGTTTCTACAACCTGCCGGCGCTCGGCGAACGCGTGACGTTGCTGACGCACTTCGTCGTGCGCGAGGATGCGCAGGTGCTGTTCGGCTTCCTGACCCACGACGAGCGCGCGACCTTCCGCCAGCTCGTGAAGATCTCGGGCGTCGGCCCGCGCACCGCGCTCGCGATCCTGTCGGGCCTGAGCGTCAACGAGCTTGCGCAGGCGGTCAGCCTGCAGGAAAGCGGCCGCCTCGTCAAAGTGCCCGGCATCGGCAAGAAAACCGCCGAGCGGCTGCTGCTGGAGCTCAAGGGCAAGCTCGGCGATACGCTCGCGGCGCCGGCGCAGGTCGCGAACAGCGCGCAGGGCGACATCCTGCAGGCGCTGGTCGCGCTCGGCTACAGCGACCGCGAGGCCGGTGCCGCGCTGAAGGTGCTGCCGGCCGACGTGGGGGTCAGCGACGGGATCAAGCTCGCGCTGAAGCAGCTGGCCCGCTGAGCCCATGGCCATCGCCCATGCGCTCGCCTTGCAGGTCGGGCGCCGGGAGGCCGGGGCGCCTCACAGAGGCGCCTCACGCGGCGTTCGGTTCTGCGCGGCGTTGGCGGCCGCGCTGATCGCGCTGGCCTTCGTGTACGTGCTGCGGGGCTCGCCTGCTACCCGCGACACCATGCCCCCTCGGAGCGCGTCGATCGCGTTCCTGCTGCCGCGCGAGCGGCCCATGGAGATCACAGCCGGGTTCGCGCCGCCGCCGCGTCCGGCCAGGCCCGTGCCGAAGGTCGCACCGGGCCGGGCCCAAACGCGACAAGCCGAGTCGGCAACAGCCGAGCGCACGACGCCGCCGGCTCCCGTCCCGGGCCCGTCGCAGGTCGAGGCGCCGCCTACGGCGGCGGCGCCGGCATCAGCACCGCTGGACCTCAGCGATCGGGTCATCCGCTCGGCCATCGCGCACAGCAAGGGCGCCGTGCGCCAACTGGCCGAAGGGAGCGGGCAGGAACTCGACACGCCGCGCGCGGGCCGCGATCAACAGCTCGCCAACGCGGCAGGCGAAGCCGGCGTGCCCGGTTGCCTGCGCCCGGATGCGTTGAAGCACGACCCGCCGAAGATCGGCCCGATTCCGATCCCCGGGATCTTCGCAGCACCGTTCGTCGTGCATGCGGCGATCACCGGGAAATGTCAGCCGTGAAGCGCCCTCTCAATGCTTGTGCGCGTCGCCGCCCGAATGATCGGCGCCGGCCTTCTCGACATTGACCGTCACGGTCACCTCGCCGGCCTTCTCGAACTTCAGCTTCATCGGAAACTTGTCGCCCTCTTTCAGCGGCGCCTTCAGCCCCATCAGCATCACGTGGTAGCCGCCCGGCTTGAACACCACCGGCTTGCCCTTGGCCACGTCGACGCCGTCGACATGGCGCATCTTCATCACATCGCCTTCCATCGCCATCTGGTGGAGCTCGGTGCTGCCGGCCACCGTCGCGGCGTCGGCGCTCAGCAGCTTGTCGTCGGCCCCGGCATTCTCCAGGCTGAGGTACGCACCGCCGTTCTTCTGCCCCTGCGTCGTCGCACGCGCATAGGGATGACCGATCTTGATGTCGGCAATCTTGAACTCGTGCGCCAGCGCGGAGAACGTGGCGAGCGCGGTGCCGGCGGCGAACATGCAGACGGCGAGAGGCTTCGAAAGGATGTGGTTCATGGCATGCGTCTTTCTTGTCCGTTGTTGACGTGGTGGGATGCTGCGTCCGCTCACAGATCGAACGCCAGCTCGGCGCTGTAGCTGCGTTGCGGATACGGATGAAAGTTCCAGTACTGATCGTTGTTCAGGTTGTCGATCCCGATCGCGACCGACCACCGCTTGTCGAAGCGGTAGCGCAAGCGCAGGTCCGTCGTGAAGTACTTGCTGACTCCTTGGTAGGTGAACCCATTGACGTCCGCGTTGTTCAGGGTCCGGTACTGCGGCCCGCTGTAGCGCGCACCGAACGCCGCGCTCCAGCGCTCGTCGAACCGGTAGCCGACAAGCGCCGTCGCACGCCATTTCGGGATGTTCGGTTGGCGCTTGGCTATCGTATCGCCGGGGGTGGCGACGAAGCCAGCGTTGTCCTTGATGACCGAGTCGGCATAGGTGAGGCTGGCGTTCAGGTCCAGGCCTCGGATTCCCGCGTCCTTCGCCACATCCGTGCCGCTGAACGCGAGCTCGACACCGGTCGTCTTGATGTGCCCGACGTTCTGCACCCGGCTGATGTTCGCATTGGCCCCCGCGTCGAAAGTGGTCTGCGTATACAGCGCATCGTGGGTGTTCTCGGCGAACAGCGTCATGCGCAGCAGCGCGCTGTCGCCGGCGAGGTAGTTCTTCTCGGCGGTCAGCTCGGTGGTCCACGAACGTTCCGGCTTCAGGTTCGGATCGTTGATGAACTGCGAGTTCGTCGTCGAGGTCGCACCGTACAGCTCGGCGACCGTCGGCATGCGGACCGCGCGGCCTGCCGAGGCCTTCAGCACCAAATCGGGTTGCGCCTGGAACGACAGCGCAGCCTTCGGCGACAAATGGTGCTCGCGGCGCGACGGGTAGGTCGACATGCTCGTCGCCGAGAACGAGGTCTGACCGTCGAACGCGCGCCACTGCTCGGCACGCATCCCGAGCACGGTCCTCCACGCCGGCGCGAATGTCCAGGTGTCCTGCGCGTAGAGGCTGAGCAGTTCGGTGTTGCCGGCGACATTGCTGGCGAGCGTGCCGGCGCCGTCTTCCATCCAGTTGCCGAGGATGCTGGACGTCCGATAGCGCAGCTTGTAGCGGTCGAGCTGGACGCCGAAGTCGACGATGTGCGCGCTGTCCACGCCGCCGCCAGGCCGCCAGACACCCTTGGCGGCCAGATTCGTCCAGCCTGTGCCGCTGCCTTCGGCGATCGTGCCGGCGCCGCCGGCCAGCGCGTCGGGCAGCGGGTTGCCGGCGCTGTTCTGGCGCTTCGCGTCCTTCCGGTAGTCGTACACGCTCGCGTCCATCTCCCAGTCCCAGGTGCCCTGGGTGCGGCTCTTCAAGATGAGCCCGTGCATCACGTGGACCAGGCTTTCGTTGGTCAGCGGGAAGTCGCCGCCGGTCAGCGCCTGCGAGCCGGCGTACGCGAGGCCGCCGAGGTTGATCGCGCCGCTGTAGACCGGTTGCCCGTTCGCATCCCGCAAGTACGAAACCGGCCGCCCCTCCGACGTGTTGCGCCACACACCGAGCAGATAGTTCGCGCGCAGCGCCGGCGTGATGTCGTAGGCCAGGCGCAGCTTGAGCTGGTCCTGCTTGGTCCGGTACTCGGTGCCGGTGCCGAGGATGTACCACGGGTTGTTCGCGTTGTCCGCGCCCAGCACCGCGCCGCTCACCGGCGTGCCGGCACTGCCGGCCGTGCCCCGGCTCAGCAGCCGGGTCGCGAAGGTCAGCGGCTGGCCGTGGCTGTCGGTATGGGCCAGACCGATGCGCCATGAGAAGTCGCCGCTGCGGTTGCCGAGCGACGCGCTGGTCTCCCAGGCGCGGTAGGTCGTGTCGGTGCTGTACAGGCTGAACGGCTGGCTGGTGTAGCCGACCCGCGCATGGGCCTCGAACGCCTTGGGCATGCGGGTCGTGTACGCGACGACCGCACCGACCGAGTTACCTGGGTACGCCGCCGAGAACGGGCCGTACATCACGTCGACCCGCTCGATCTCGTCGGGTGAGACCATGCCCCAGCGCGGTGGGAAGCTCAGACCGCCGACGCCGTTGCCCAGGTAGTTCGACAGCAGGATGCCGTCGGCATAGACGGCCGAGCGTGCGCTGTTGCCCGTGCCCGACGCGCGGCTGGACAGGATCGCATGGTTGTAGTCGCCGACATAGCGCTTGCGCACCAGCAGGCTGGGGAAGTACTTCAGCGCGTCCTCGCTGTCGTGCGCGTTGATGCTGCGCTCGATCTGCTCGCGCGTGATGCCTTCCATCGTCGCCGGGATCTGCGTCGGCAGCGAGGTCGGCTGCAGGCCGGTGACGGTGACGATGCCGAGCGACTTGACCGGCGCGTCGATGTCGGTGGCGGGAGATGTGGTTTGCGCGCGTGGCGCCGACGTCAGCAGCACCAGGCTGCAGCCGGCCACGAGCGGGTGACTGAGCCAGGCGCGTGATCTCGCGCCGGCTCTGGAGTTGAATGGCATGGCAATCCTTCCCGAACGGGCCGCGCAGCGCTTCAGTGGCACACGGCCGGACACGTCGCGAGTCGCGCGCGGACGTCATCGACAACGACGGACGCCGGGGTGCGACCCACCGAGATGAAAGCGTTCAGGAAACGACGGGAGGCCCGTGCTCGAGTTGCGCTGCCCAGCGCGCCGCGGCATCCGGGCGGGGCTCGACCAGCACTTGCACGGGCGCCGCGCGTTCCGCTGTCGATGCCCGCGCGACCACGCCCAGCGGCGGCGCATCGAACGGCACCAGCGCCGGCAATGCGGTCAGCGCGCAGTGGTCGGCGGCCTGCGTGCCCGAGTGGCCGGGATCGGGGTCCGGTGCCGATCCGTCCAGCGGCATCAGCGAGACGCCGTAAGTCGTGCAGACCTCGACCAGCGCCTTGCCCTGTGCCTGCGCCGCGGCGCTCGCGAGCATCGGCATCGCGGCCTTCAGCAGCAGCACCGCCACGCACGCCCACAGGGCCCAGCGCGAGGAGGTTCGTGCAGAAGTGGGTCGCCGCATCACGGCGCCGATTGTGCCGCACGGCGCACGGCCCGTGCCGAGTTGTCGCGACGCGGCCGCGGCCGATGACAGCCGATAATCGCCCCATGTCGATCCAGACCGACGACTTCCAGCCCACCGCGCGCCGCATCGTCAACGCCGCCGCGAGCTCGCCGAACGAAGAGGCGATCGAGCGCGCGCTGCGGCCCAAGGGCCTGGCCGAATACGTCGGTCAGGCGAAGGCGCGCGAGCAGCTCGAGATCTTCATCGGCGCGGCGAAGAAACGCAGCGAGGCGATGGACCACGTGCTGCTGTTCGGCCCGCCGGGGCTGGGCAAGACGACGCTGTCGCACATCATCGCCCACGAGCTGGGCGTGAACCTGCGCCAGACCTCGGGCCCGGTGCTCGAGAAACCCAAGGACCTGGCCGCGATCCTGACCAACCTCGAGCGCAACGACGTGCTGTTCATCGACGAGATCCACCGGCTCTCGCCGGTCGTCGAGGAAATCCTGTACCCGGCGCTGGAGGACTACCAGATCGACATCATGATCGGCGAGGGCCCGGCCGCGCGCTCGATCAAGCTGGACCTGCAGCCGTTCACGCTGATCGGCGCGACCACCCGCGCCGGCATGCTGACCAATCCGCTGCGCGACCGTTTCGGCATCGTCGCGCGGCTCGAGTTCTACACGGCCGAGGAGCTCGCGCGCATCGTGCACCGTTCGGCCGGGCTGCTGAACGTGCCGACCGACGACGAAGGCGCGTTCGAGATCGCGCGGCGCTCGCGCGGCACGCCGCGCATCGCGAACCGGCTGCTGCGCCGGGTGCGCGACTACGCCGAGGTCAAGGGCGACGGCCGCATCGTGCGCGGCCTCGCCGACCAGGCGCTGCGCATGCTGGACGTGGACCCGCACGGCCTGGACTTGATGGACCGCAAGCTGCTCGATGCGGTCGTGCACCGCTTCGACGGCGGCCCGGTCGGGCTGGACAACGTCGCCGCGGCGATCGGCGAGGAGCGAGACACGATCGAGGACGTGATCGAGCCGTACCTGATTCAGCAAGGCTATCTGCAGCGCACGCCGCGCGGCCGCATCGCGACGCCGGCCGCATACCGGCACCTGGGCCTGACGCCGCCGCGGATGTCGGGCGACGGCGACCTGTTCGGGGCCTGATCAGATCAGGTCCTCGTTCGCGAGCCGGTGGTAACGCACCGCGCACAGCGCATCGAAGCGCTTCGCGACATCGGTGACCAGCTGCGCCGCGCTGTCGGTCGGCGCGTAGACGATCAGCCAGCCGGCGCCCTGCTCGGCGAACGACAGGTAGCGGCGCATCAGCGTGATCTCGAAGCCGAAGCCCGAGGCCTCGCTGGCGGTGCGCACCCGCTCGCGCAGGCGCGGCGTGGCTTCCTCGGCCCGGTACGCGAGGATGTCCGGCTCGGTGAAACCGAGACCGAGCAGCGCCGCCACCGCGTCGGCCGCGACGGCATCGTTCTTGAAGGCGAGCACGATGTGGCCGACCGGGTTCAGGATGCCGGTCGACTTGCGGATGTCTTCCTTGGTCAGGCGCTTGGCGGTCATGGCTGACGATCTCCGAGGTGATCGTCAGCGCAGTCTAGGCGCGCTGCCGCGGTTGCAGCGAAACCAAACGTTGTGACGGCCTTCAGCGCTTCTCGCGCCGCTGCTGCCAGGCGCGCAGCTCGCCGACGAAGCCGCGCCGGAACGCGACCACGCAGACGACGAAGATCGCGCCGATGATCACGTTGATCCACGAGCCGACGCGGTCGGCGAGGAAGTTCTGCAGGCCGATGATCGTGAACGCGCCGATCACCGGGCCGGCGAACGTGCCCATGCCGCCGAGCAGCGTCATCAGCACGACCTCGCCAGAGAGCGACCAGTGCGCATCGCTCAAGGTCGCGAAGCCGACCACGATGGTCTTCATGGCCCCGGCCAGCCCGGCCAGCGCGGTCGACAGCACGAAGGCGAGCAGCTTGTAGCGGTCGACGTCGTAGCCCAGCGAGATCGCGCGCGGCTCGTTCTCGCGGATCGCCTTCAGCACCTGGCCGTACGGCGAGTGCACGATGCGCACGATGAGCAGGAACACCGCGACGAACACCGCGAGCACCACGTAGTACAGCACCCGGTCGTTGTCCAGCGGCAGCAGGCCGAGCAGCTTGCCGCGCGGCACGCCCTGCAGACCGTCCTCGCCGCCGGTGAACGGCGCCTGCAGGAACACGAAATAGATCATCTGCGCCATCGCGAGCGTGACCATCGCGAAGTAGATGCCCTGGCGGCGGATCGCGATCAGCCCGATCACGAGGCCGCACAACGCGGCCACGCCGGTTCCAGCCAGCACGCCCAGCTCAGGTGTCAGGTGCGCTTCCTTGACCAGCCAGCCGGTCGCATAGGCCGCCGCCCCCAGGTACGCGGCGTGGCCGAACGACAAGAGGCCGGTGAAGCCCAGCAGCAGGTTGAACGCGCAGGCGAAGATCGCGAAGCACAGCGCGGTCATCATGAACACCGGGTACAGCCCGATGAACGGCGCGGCCAGCAGCACCGCGAGCCCGGCGATGAAGGCCCAGCGGCTGTAGCGCGCCAGGTCGCCGGCCGCATCGCGCCGCGCTGCGGTACCGGAATCGGTCGTGGCCGCCGAGCTCATCGTTTACTTCTCCTTCCCGAACAGGCCCGCCGGGCGAATCATCAGCACGATCGCCATGATCACGAACACGACGATGCTCGACGCCTCGGGATAGAACACCTTGGTCAACCCTTCCACAAGACCGAGCGCGAGCCCGGTCACGATGGAGCCCAGGATGGATCCCATGCCGCCGATCACGACCACCGCGAACACGACGATGATCAGGTTGCTGCCCATCAGCGGCGTGATCTGGATCACCGGCGCGGCCAGCACGCCGGCCAGCGCCGCGAGCCCGGCGCCGGCGCCGTACGTCAGCATCACCATCACCGGCACGTTGACGCCGAATGCCTGCACCAGCGCCGGGTTCTCGGTGCCGGCGCGCAGGTAGGCGCCCAGCCGCGTGCGCTCGATCAGGAACCAGGTCGACAGGCACACCGCGAGCGATGCGAACACGACCCAGGCGCGGTAGTTCGGCAGCACCATGAAGCCGAGGTTGGTCGCGCCGGACAGCGCCTCGGGCACCGAATACGACTGGCCCGAGACGCCGAACTGGTCGCGGAAGATCCCCTCGGCGATCAGCGCGAGGCCGAAGGTCAGCAACAAGCCGTAGATCGGGTCGACCTTGTAGAGCTGCTTCAGCAGGGTGCGCTCGATCGCGACGCCGATCGCGCCGACGATCAACGGCGCCAGCAGCAGCGACAGCCAGTAGTTGACGCCGAACTTCTCCATCCCGACCCACGCGACGTACGCGCCGATCATGTACAGCGCGCCGTGCGCGAAGTTGACGATCCCCAGCAGCCCGAAGATCACCGCGAGCCCGAGGCTGAGCATCGCGTAGAACGAGCCGTTGACCAGCCCGAGCAGCAGCTGGCCGAGGAAGGCCTGGATCGGAATGCCGAAGATCTCCATGGGACTACCCGACGCGCGCCGTCGCCGTCACTTCCAGGCCGCGCACTTGGTCTCGGCCTTGGTCGTCCACGCCGACTCGCCCTTGAACGTCTCGACCACGTTGTAGTAGTCCCAGGGCTCGTTCGACTTGTCGGGCGACTTGACCTGCATCAGGTACATGTCGTGGATCATGCTGCCGTCGTCGCGGATCCAGCCGCCCTTGGCGAAGACGTCGTTGATCTTGGTCTTCTTCAGCTGCGCGAGCACCTTGTCCGGATCGTCGCTGCCGATCGCCTTCACCGCGGTCAGGTACTGCAGCGCGGCCGAGTAGTCGCCGGCCTGCAGCGACGACGGCATGCGCTTGAACTTCTCGAAGAACTTGCGGCTCCAGGCGCGGGCCTCGGGGTCGCGGTTCCAGTACCAGCTGTCGGTCAGGTACATGCCCTGCGTCGCCTTCAGGCCCAGCGAATGCACGTCGTTGATGAACATCAGCAGCCCGGCCAGCTTCATCGTCTTCGTGATGCCGAACTCGTTCGCGGCCTTGACGCTGTTGATCGTGTCGCCGCCGGCGTTGGCCAGCCCGAGGATCTGCGCCTTGCTGGTTTGCGCCTGCAGCAGGAACGACGAGAAGTCGCTCGCCGCCAGCGGGTGCTTCACCGCACCGACCACCGTGCCGCCGGCCGCCTTGACCACCGCCGAGGTGTCGTTCTGCAACTGCGCGCCGAACGCGTAGTCGGCCGTCAGGAAGTACCAGCTCTTGCCGCCGGCTTTCACGACCGCGTTGCCGGTGCCCTTGGCGAGCGCCGCGGTGTCGTAGGCCCAGTGGATGGTGTACGGCGAGCACTGCTCGTTGGTCAGCGCCGAAGTCGCCGCGCCCACCGCGATGAACAGCTTCTTCTTCTCCTGCGCGACCTTGGCCATCGCGAGGCTGGTGCCGGAGTTGGTGCCGCCGATCAGGATGTCCACGCCCTGCGTGTCGAACCACTCGCGTGCCTTCGCGCCGGCGACGTCGGCCTTGTTCTGGTGGTCGGCGACCAGCACCTCGACCTTCTTGCCGGCGATCGTGCCGCCCAGGTCGGCCACCGCCATCCTGATCGCCTCGCCACCGGCCGGGCCGTCGATGTCGGCATACAAACCGGACAGGTCGGTGATGAAGCCGATGCGGATCACGTCGCCCGAGATCTGCGCCTGCGCGGCGCTCGTGCCGAACATCGCCGCGGCCGCGAGGGCACACGCGGCGCCGAGTTTGCTGAGTTTCATCATCGTCTAGGTCTCCGGTGGAAGTTTGTGCGTGGGACGAGATTTCAGACGCCCAGGTACTCGTGCAGTCGCTCCATGCGCGACGGCAGCTCGGCCTGGGTGAATTGCTGGATCACCTGGCCGTGCTCCATCACCAGGAAGCGGTCGGCCAGCGGCGCGGCGAACACGAAGTTCTGCTCGACCATCACGATCGTGTAGCCCTGCCGGCGCAGGCTGACGACCATCTCGGCGAGCTTCTGCACGATCACCGGCGCCAAGCCTTCGGAGATTTCGTCGAGCAGCAAAAGTTTCGCGCCGGTGCGCAGAATCCGCGCGACCGCGAGCATCTGCTGCTCGCCGCCCGACAGCCGCGTGCCCTGGCTGCCCGCGCGCTCGCGCAGGTTCGGGAACATCGCGTAGATCTGCTCCACGCTCATGCCGCCGGCCGAGAGCGTGGGCGGCAGCATCAGGTTCTCCTGCGCGGACAGGCTCGAGAAGATGCCGCGCTCCTCCGGGCAGTAGCCGATTCCCAGCCGCGCGATCCGGTGCGGCGCGAGGCCGACCGTTTCGTTGCCGCGCACCCTGATCGAGCCGGCGCGCCGCCCGATCAATCCCATGATCGCGCGCAGCGTGCTGGTGCGCCCTGCGCCGTTGCGGCCGAGCAGGGTGACCACCTCGCCCTCGTCGACGCGGAAGTTCACGCCGTGCAGCACGTGCGATTCGCCGTACCAGCCCTGCAGATCCTTGACCTCGAGAAAAGGCACAGCCATCTCAGTGGGCCCCCTTCAGCTCGGTATTGGCGCTGCCCATGTAGGCCTCGATCACCGCCGGGTTCTTCGAGACCTCGGCATACGGCCCCTCGGCCAGCGTCGCGCCGCGCTGCAGCACGGTGATCGTGTCTGCGATGCTGGAGACCACGCTCATGTTGTGCTCGACCATCAGCACGGTGCGGTCGGCCGCGACCTTCTTGATCAGCTGGCGGATGCGGTCCACGTCTTCCAGGCCCATGCCCTGGGTCGGCTCGTCCAGCAGCATCAGCTTCGGGTCCATCGCGAGCGTGGTCGCGATCTCGAGCGCGCGCTTGCGGCCGTAGCTGAGCTCGACCGCCGGGATGCGCGCATAGGTTTCGAGGTCGACCGCGCGCAGCAGCTCCAGCACGCGCGCATCCAGCACCTGCAGCGAGCGCTCCGGCCGCCAGAAGTGGAACGAGGTGCCGAGCTTGCGCTGCAGAGCGACCCGCACGTTCTCGAGCACCGACAGGTGCGGGAACACCGCCGAGATCTGGAACGAGCGGATCACGCCGCGCCGCGCGATCGCCGCGGGCCGCTCGGGCGTGATGTCGACGCCGTCGTAGACGATCTGTCCCGAGGTCGGGATCAGGAACTTGGTCAGCAGGTTGAAGCAGGTCGTCTTGCCCGCCCCGTTCGGCCCGATCAACGCGTGGATCGTGCCGCGCCGGACCTTCAGGTTGACCTTGTTGACCGCGACGAAACCCTTGAACTCCTTCGTCAGGTCGCGGGTTTCGAGGATGTAGTCGGACGCCATCTGTGCTCCTCAGGCCTCTGGCGTCGTGCGGCGCCGGCCGGCCGCTCTCGACGCCGCGCGCCCCGTCGCGGCCGCCGGCGCCGGCGTGTCGGCGCGCCGCGCGTCGTCGATGCTGGCGCCGAGCCGCTGCGACAACGCGCGCGCCACGCCCAGCGCGACTTCGCGATGCCGCTCGCCATGGTCCGGCGCGACGACCAGCGCCTTGTTGATGCAGACCGCGACGCCGGCCACCGCCTGCCCCGAGGCGTCGAACACCGGCGCGCCGAACGAGAACACGCCCTCGCGCACCGTCTCGTCGTCGATGCTGTAGCCGCGCTTGCGGGTCGCCGCCAGTTCCTTCAGCAGCGCCTCGACGTCGCGCGGGCCCTTGCGCGTCAGCCGTGTCGTGAGCCCGTCGGCGAACAACTGGCGCACCTCGTCGGGCGGGCGGAACGCGAGCATCGCCTTGCCGCTGCCGGACAGGTACGCCGGCAGCCGCATCCCGACGTTGAACGCGAGCCCGAGCGGCCGCGCGCTGTTGCGCACCGCGACGTACAACGCATCGGCGCCGCTGAGCACCGACAGCACGACGGTCTCCTCGGGCGACGCGCCGCGGTCGGCCCACAGCGCGTTGAACTCGCGCGCGACATCGGTGTTGGCGACAAACGCCTCGGCCAGCCCCATCACGCGCGGGCCGATCAGGAACGCGCCGTCGCTCTGGCGGCGCAGGTAGCCGTAGCTCATCAGCGTGTTGCACAGCCCGTGCACGCTGCTCTTGGGCAGTGCGAGCTCGTTGGCCAGGCGTGCCAGGCTCATCGGCTCGCGCACCTTCGCGAGCTGCTCGAGCAGCGTCAACGCGCGCGACACCGCCGGGACCAGCGCGGTGCCCGTTGTGCCGCCGGCAACGCTCCGAATGGGCAGCGCACGGGGGGCAGGCGTCGACGTGTGGGCGCGAGGGTGCATCGAGGGGACGAGACGGGAGACAGCGGGATCGCCGCGAGCCGGGGTCGGTCGCCGAACGATGCCCGGGATCACCGGGCCGTCGTTCAACGGGCTGAATGCTCTTCAGCGAACTGGACGCGCGAGTCTACGAACTGGCGGCGCGAACGCCATCCCCTCGGCGGTGTAATCGCGGGTTAGTCCTGTCAGTATTTGCCCGGGGCCCTGTGGGCCTGGGCCGACCTGGGCGTTCAGGTTTGCGGAGAGGCCCGCGCCGCCGAGGCACGGCGCGGCGCCCATTCGCTGAGCCAGCCGACCGCCCACAGGCCGGCGACGATCGCCACCGCGCAGGCGCCCTGCTGCACCAGCGTCAGGCGATGCGCGTTCCACAGGAACAGCAGCGTCGCGACGATCATCGCGACGAACAGCGCGAACGCGAGCCCTTTTGCCGCGCGCGTCATCGGCGGGTCGTAGCGCTGCACGCTCGCGATGTCGAACGCCGGCTTCGGCCAGCGCGCCGCGACATCCGCCGGGCGCCAGCCCGGGTGCATGAACCAGACGCGCAGCTTGTCGCTCCAGCGCGCCGCGCGCCACGAGTCCTTCGCGAGCTCGGCGTAGTACTGCAGGTTCGCCCACACCGGGTTCCAGCTGCGCAGCGGGCCGCGCGTGCCGTAGACGATGGGCTCGGCGTCATCCTCTTCGATGAAGCTGCCGAACAGGCGGTCCCAGACGATCAGGATGCCGCCGTAGTTCTTGTCGAGGTAGCGGTCGTTGACCGCGTGGTGCACGCGATGGTTGCTGGGCGCGCAGAACCAGCGGTCGAACCAGCCGAGCCTGGCGATCTGCTGCGTGTGCACCCAGTACTGGTACAGCAGATCGATCAGCGCGACCGCGCCGAACACCAGCGGCGGAAAGCCGAGCACCGCCATCGGCAGGTAGAACAGCCAGCCGGCGACCCAGCCGCTGGAGGTCTGGCGCAGCGCGGTCGACAGGTTGTAGTCCTCGCTCTGGTGGTGCACGACATGCGCGGCCCAGAACAGCGCGACCGTGTGGCCGGCGCGGTGGTGCCAGTAGTAGCACAGGTCGTACAGCAGCAGACCGGCGAGCCAGACCCACAGCGCATCGGCCGGCAGCTGCCAGAGCGACGCATGCTCGAACGCGAGCGTGTAGATCGCGACCGTCAACAGCGCACTGAACACGCCGACGAGCTGGCTCATGATGCCCAGGCCGATGCTGTTCAGCGCATCGTTGAGCCGGTAGGTGTTGCGACCGCGACGCCAGCCGATCGCAAGCTCGAGGCCGATCAGCAGGAAGAACACCGGCGTCGCGAGGACGATGATCTGCGGGCCGGTCATGGCGCCTCGTCGGTGTGGTTGTCTCCTGCGT
>DATCSE010000513.1:0-17544 GCA_036568605.1 Burkholderiaceae bacterium
TTCAGCGCTTCGTCGACGCTCATCTGCAGCACCACCACATCGGCACGCGGCACCATCAGGAAGAAGCCCGAGGTCGGGTTCGGCGTGGTCGGCACGTAGATGCTCAGGTACTCGCCCGGCAGGTGCAGCGCGGCCTCGCCGCCCGGCTTGCCGGTGACGAAGCCGATGGTCCACGAGCCCGCGCGCGGGTACTGCACCAGCACGGCTTCGCGAAACGCGTTGCCGTTGCTCGAGAACAGCGTGTCCGAGACCTGCTTGACCGAGCGATAGATCGACTTGACGATCGGGATCTTGCTGAGCAGCTTGTCGCCCTGGTGCAGCCACCACTGGCCGACGATGTTGGTGGCGAACACGCCGGTCAGCAGCAGGCCGCCGACCATCACCAGCACCCCGAGCCCCGGCACCTGGACCAGCGCGTCGATCGGCGCGGCGGCGGCGGCGGGCAGCAAGGTCTTCGTGCCCTGCAGCACCCACGCGAACACGCCGTTGAGCAGCCCCAGCGCAGCCTGCAGCACCCAGATCGTCACGGCCAGCGGCAGCCAGACGAGCAGACCTGCAATCAAATACTTCTTCACGATGACGATCCTCGGGAGCGCGGCCTAGTTCGCGTCGCCGGCCGGCGCGCTGGGGGTCGTCGACGCGGCGGGCGCCGGGGCCGGGGCGCTGCTGCTGCCCGACGAGTCGCCGCCGGCGCTCTTGCCGCCGCCGGCGTCGGCCGTTTTCGCTGCACCGTCGACTGCCTTCTCGGCGTCGCCGCCCTTGCTGCTGCCGTTCGCCGTCTTGTTCGCGGCACTGCCGCCGTCGCGGAAGTCGGTCACGTACCAACCCGAGCCCTTGAGCTGGAAGCCGGCCGCGGTCACCTGCTTCTGGAACGCGGAGGCACCGCACGCCGGGCAGACGGTCAGCACCGGGTCGGAGACCTTCTGCAACACGTCTTTCGCGTGCCCGCACGCCGCGCAGCGGTAGGCGTAGATTGGCATGGCTAAGCTCTTGATTCGAAAAGGAAAACTTTGAATTATAGGAGCAGCGGCGATGGCTCGGGTGAAATCCTGACGGCGGCGTGCCGTCAGCGCCAGTGCGGTGCCAGCTGCACCGCGAGGGCCGCGGCCAGCAGCACGATCGCGGCCACCCCGAACCCCCAGACGACGCGGCGCGTGCGCTGCTGCTGCCCGATCAGTTCGTCGACCAGGCGCTGCTCGATCGGCGCGCGCGGCACGGTCAGCGCCTGGTGCAGCAGGCGCGGCAGCTCCGGGAGCAGCTGCACATAGCGCGGCGCTTCGTTCTTCAGGCGCTCGACGAAGCCGGCCCAGCCGACCTGCTCGTCCATCCAGCGTTCGAGGAACGGCTTCGCGGTGCTCCACAGGTCGAGTTCGGGGTCGAGCTGGCGGCCCAGGCCTTCGACGTTGAGCAGCGTCTTCTGCAGCAGCACGAGCTGCGGCTGGATCTCGACGTTGAAGCGGCGCGAGGTCTGGAACAGGCGCATCAGGACCTGGCCCAGCGAGATGTCCTTCAACGGCCGGTCGAAGTGCGGTTCGCAGACCGCCCGGATGGCACCTTCCAGCTCGTCGACGCGCGTGGCCGGCGGCACCCAGCCGCTTTCGACGTGCAGCTCGGCGACGCGCTTGTAGTCGCGCCGGAAGAACGCGATGAAGTTCTGCGCGAGGTATTCCTTGTCGAACTCGGTCAGCGTGCCAACGATGCCGAAGTCCAGCGCGATGTAGCGGCCGAAGGTCGCCGGCACGATCGACACCTGGATGTTGCCGGGGTGCATGTCGGCATGGAAGAAGCCGTCGCGGAACACCTGCGTGAAGAAGATCGTCACGCCGTCGCGCGCGAGCTTCGCGATGTCGACGCCGGCGTCGCGCAGCCGCGCGACCTGGCTGATCGGCACGCCGTTCATCCGCTCCATCACGATGACGCGCGGCGTGCACAGGTCCCAGATCATTTCGGGCACCAGCACGAGATCCAGGCCCTGCATGTTGCGGCGCAGCTGCGCCGCGTTGGCGGCCTCGCGCACCAGGTCCAGCTCATCGTGCAGGTACTTGTCGAACTCGGCGACGACCTCGCGCGGCTTCAGCCGCTTGCCGTCGGCCGAGAGCCGCTCCACCCAGCGCGCGAGCGTGCGCATCAGCGTCAGGTCGTCGTCGATGACCGCCAGCATGCCGGGGCGCAGCACCTTGACCGCAACCTCGCGGCCGTCCTGCAACTGCGCGAAATGCACCTGCGCGATCGATGCGCTCGCAATCGGCTCGTCGTCGAAGCGTGCGAACACCGCATCTATCGTCCGGCCGAACGCGGTCTCGACCAGCTTGCGCGCGGTCTCGGCGGGAAACGGCGGCACCCGGTCCTGCAGCTTCGCGAGCTCGTCGGCCATGTCGGGCGGCAGCAGGTCGCGCCGGGTCGACAGCACCTGACCGAACTTGACGAAGATCGGCCCGAGCCGCTCGAGCGCCAACCGCAGGCGCACGGCACGCGGCACATCCAGCGTGCGGCCTATCGTGATCACGCGCACCAGCGCACGCACCCAGCGCTGCCGGAAGCTGGACAGCGCCAGCTCGTCCAGCCCATAGCGCAGTATCGTGACGACGATGATGACGAGCCGGGCGACGTGCCTCATGGATGCCCCGGCCCGCCGGCACCGGAGCCGCGCGGGCCAACCGCACGCACCAGCGCACGCAGGCCGGCAGCGGCGCCCGACGCAAGCCGCGCGAGCTCGCGCGCCGGAGCCGGGCCGATGACGCGCGCGAGGTCGTCTTCATAGTCCCAGCGCAGGTTGTCGACCAGCCAGTTCAGATCGGACGCGAACGCGGCGTCGCCCGACACCTCGACCTTGGGCCGCTCGCCCGACAGGGCCTGCGCAAACGCCAGGGCCGGGTTCGACACGTCGACCGCGACATTCAGGTCGGCATCGCCCGCGGGCGCCTGCGCCTCGTCGCCGCACCACTCGAGCAGGCCCGCCGGCGTGATCAGAAAGACCGCCGGCGGCAGCGCCGGCAACAACGACGGCCAGCCGTCGAAACGAACCCGGATGCGGCGGCCGGCATGTGATACGAGGCGCTGAGCCGCGACTGGCTCGCCGCTCAGCACGTGGTTCAGCCACAGCGTCGCGCGCTCCATCACCGCATGATTCAGCGCTGCTGTCAGACTGTGAAGCATGCACGGATTGTAGGCACGGGCGTCGTGCATCCCCCCCAAGGTCGAGGGAGCACGGGGCCCAGCCGGCCCGATCATTTCGTAGAGAATCGAGCGCTCACGCGGCGGCGCGCCCGTGTTGTACCGTTGCGTACTGATGCGAGCCGCGCTGTCCGGGCGACCCTGGAGCCCTGCCCGTTCGATCGCCCGCTTTCCCGATGTTCGAAGACCACAGCTACAAACGAACCTTCTACAGCGCGCCGCAGTCGGTGACGTCGTTCGTGGCGGCGTTCCTCGAGCCCGGCATCACGGTGCTGACGTTCCTGTTCGCGACGCTGTACTACGATGAATGGGTCGACCGGCCGGCGCTGACCTTGTGCCTGCTGGTCTTCGCGCTGACCTTCCCCGGACGCAACCGGTTCCGCGACAGCCTGATCGCGGCCGGCGTCGACATCGTGTCGTCCTGGGTCGCACTGGTGACCATCCTTGCGCTGTGCGGCTACGCGACACGCAGCCTGCACTACTTCGAAACGAACGTGCTGATCGGCTGGGTGCTGATCACGCCGGTGCTGCAATGGCTCGCGGTGTGGGTCGGGCAGATCGTCGTCAAGCGCATGTCGGCGCGCCCGGCGGCTCGCCGCACCGCGATCGTCGTCGGCGCGGGCATGCTGGGCGTCAAGGTCGCGCGTGCGCTGGCCGAGAGCGAAGGCCAGGGCATCGACTTCATCGGCTACTTCGACGATCGCACCGATGACCGGCTGCACGAGGACGCCGCGATCCAGCGCCTGGGCGGCCTGAAGAACGTGGCCGCCTACGTCCGCGAGCACGGCATCCGCGAGGTCTACATCACGCTGCCGCTGGGCTCGCAGCCGCGCATCGTCGAGCTGCTCGAGGACGTGCAAGGCACGACCGCATCGCTGTTCTTCGTGCCCGACGTGTTCGGCATCAGCATCATCCAAGGCCGCCTGCAGGACATCAACGGCGTGCCGGTCGTGGGCATCTGCGAAACGCCTTTTACCGGCACGAACGAATTGGTCAAGCGCGTCAGCGATATCGTGCTGGCGACGCTCATCCTGATCCTGATCTCTCCGCTGCTGCTGGTGCTTGCGATCGGCGTCAAGCTCAGCTCGAAGGGCCCGGTGATCTTCAAGCAGCGCCGCAACGGGCTCGATGGCGGCGAGATCATCGTCTACAAATTCCGCTCGATGACCACGCAAGACAACGGCCCGGTGGTGCAACAGGCTACCAAGGACGATCCGCGCATCACGCGCTTCGGCGCCTTCCTGCGCCGCACCTCGCTGGATGAACTGCCGCAGTTCATCAACGTGCTGCAGGGGCACATGAGCATCGTCGGGCCGCGGCCGCACGCGGTCGCGCACAACGAGTTGTACCGCCAGCTGATCAAGGCGTACATGGTGCGCCACAAGGTCAAGCCCGGCATCACCGGTTGGGCCCAGGTCAATGGGCACCGTGGCGAGACCGACACGATCGAGAAGATGCAGGCCCGGGTCGAATACGATCTCGAATACCTGCGCAACTGGTCGCTCGGGCTCGACCTGCAGATCATCGTGCGGACGATCCGGCTGGTTTTTTTCGACCGCCATGCATATTGACCCCCCCTCAAGGAGACACGGCATGACCAAGCGATTCGAAACTGGCCTTGTGGCATCGCGACGCGCCTGGGCGCTGATCGCCGCCGCATCGGCGACGATGCTCGGCGCTCAGGGCGCATGGGCGCAGGATCAAGGATCCAGCGGCGGGTCGACCAGCGGCTCGACTGGCACTTCGAGCGGCACCGGGGCCACAGCCACCACCAGCGGCCCGTCGGGCGGGCTGGGCGAGGAGCCCAGCCCGTATTACATCGGCGCGAGCGAAACCATCGCGCACGACAGCAATGTCTTCCGTATTCCGAACGGCCCGAGCGACACGTTCTCGACCACCAGCCTGCTCGGCGGCTTCGACCAGCGGGTCAGCCGCCAGCACTTTCACGGCAACGCCACCGTCGGCGTGAGCCGCTATCGCAACGAGACGACGCTGAACAACACCAACTACGGCGTCAACGCCGGCTGGGACTGGCAGACGATCGAAAAGCTCTCGGGCACGCTCAGCGCCAGCCTCACGCAGGCGCTGGCGAGCATGAACGACAACTCGACCGCGCTCACGACCGGGCGCAACATGGTGAAGACGCAGCGATACGGCTTCACCGGCCGCTACGGTGGCGACTCGCTGCTGGCACTCGAAGGCGCGTACAGCCACAGCAAGGTCTCCTACTCCGAGGTGACCTCGAACGATGCGAACTCGGATTCGGCCAGCTTCGGGGTGTACTACCGGCCCGGTGCGACGTTGCGGCTGGGTACGGCGGTGCGTTATTCCGACACCGAATCGCCGCAAGGCGTGCGGCAAAGCGACGGCACGCTGGGCTCGAACACCGAAAAAGGCCGCTATCTGGACCTGACCGCCGACTGGCGCCCGACCGTGATCACCGCGGTGTCAGGCCGTGTGAGCTGGACGCGACAGACCAATTCCGAGGTCACGGCGCGCGACTTCAGCGGCGTGACCGGCTTCCTCAGCGGCCGCTGGCAGGCCACCGGCAAGCTCGCGTTGAACACCACGCTGAGCCGCGATGCCGGCGTCAACGGCAACTTCTTTACGCTGAACACCACTGCGCCGACCACCCCGCAGCAGGGCCAGCAGACGACGCAGCCGGTGACCGGTCTGTCGGAGAGCAGCCAGGTGACCAACAGCGTCTCGTTCGGCGCGAACTACGCGGCGACCGCGAAGATCAGCGTCGCGGCAAGCGCGGCGCTGCGCTACGGCAAGCTGGTCGACACCGTGACGACCGGCAGCTCTTCCGTCAGCGCGGAGCGCCACGACAACTCACGCCACTACACGATAGGCGTGAACTACGCGGCCGCGCGGTTCTGGCAGCTGGGCTGCCAGTTCCAGCGCTTCACCCGCGACCTCGAAGCGTCCTCCTTGAATGCCGGCGTCAACTACAGCTCGAACCTGACGAGCTGCACCGCGCAATTCACCTTGCAATGACCGCCGCGCCGCGCCCTCGGCTCATTTAGTGCTTGCAGTTTGCACATGACGACCGCCCCTCTGATCCTGCTGACCGGCGCCACGGGCTTCATCGCCTCGCACACCTGGCTCGCGCTGCGCGCGGCCGGGTTTCGTGTCGTCGGCATCGACGACTTCTCGAACAGCTCGCCGGTGGTGCTCGAGCGGCTGAAGGCGATTTCGGGCGAGACGCCGGACTTCGTGCAGGCCGATGTCTGCGACGCGGCGGCACTGAACGCGGTGTTCGAGCGCGAACCGGTGGCGGCGGTCGTGCACTTCGCGGCGTTCAAGGCGGTCGGCGAGAGCGTCGCCAAGCCGCTGGCCTACTACGCGAACAACCTCGGCGCGCTGACCACGCTGTGCCGGACGATGGAGCGTCACGGCTGCAAGACGCTGGTCTTCAGCTCGAGCGCGACGGTCTACGGGAAGCCCGAGCGGCTGCCGATCCGCGAGGACGCGCCGCTGGCGTCGACCAATCCATACGGCGCGACCAAGCTGATCGGCGAGAACATCCTGCGCGACATGATGAGCGCCGACCCGTCGTGGGCAATCGCATTGCTGCGCTACTTCAACCCGGTGGGCGCACACGAGAGCGGGCTGATCGGCGAGGACCCGCGCGGCACGCCGAACAATCTGATGCCCTACGTCACGCAGGTCGCGGTCGGCAAGCGGCCGCGGCTGCAGATCTTCGGCAACGACTACGACACGCCCGACGGCACCGGCGTGCGCGACTACATCCACGTGCAGGACCTGGCCGAGGGACATGCCGCGGCGCTGCGCTACCTGTTCGACACGCGCGCGTCGATCACCGCGAACCTGGGCACCGGGCAAGGCTACAGCGTGCTCGAGTTGGTGCGAGCCTTCGAAGCCGCGAGCGGCCGCACGATCCCGTACGACATCGTCGCGCGCCGTCCCGGCGACGTGGCCGCCTGTTATGCCGACCCGGCGCTGGCCGCCGAACGCCTGGGCTGGCGCGCACAGCGGGACCTGGCGGCGATGTGCGCGGACAGCTGGCGCTGGCAACGCATGAACCCGCAAGGCTTCGCGGGTTGACTGGCCAGGCCTCGCCGCAAGAGCGTCACACGATCATTCGAAACTTCTCTCCACCCGCATGACCCCGATCATCCCCGTTCAGCCTGTCGTCATGGCCGGCGGCAGCGGCACCCGGCTGTGGCCGCTGTCGCGCGCCCAGCACCCGAAGCAGTTCCTGGTGCTGCAAGGCGATCGCAGCCTGTTCCAGGAGGCGGTGCAGCGCCTTGCCGGTCTGGGCAGTGCCGACATCGCGGTCGCGCCGCCGTGCATCGTCGGCAACGACGAACATCGTTTCCTCGTGCTGGACCAATTGCGCGAGCTGGGCCTGGCGCCAGCCACGCTGCTGCTCGAGCCGGCCGGCCGCAACACGGCGCCGGCGATGACGCTCGCCGCGCTGCATGCGACCGAAGGCAGCGCGGACCCCGTGCTGGTCGTCAGCCCGGCCGACCATGCGTTCACCGACACGAGCGCGTTCACGGCGGCGCTGCAGCAGGCCGTGCGTGCCGCAGCCGACGGCGCGATCGTGATCCTCGGCGTCGCGCCCGACCGGCCCGACACTGGCTTCGGCTACATCCGCTGCAGCGACCCGCTCGCATCCGACGCGGGCGCGGCCGTGCGCGTTGCGCAATTCGTCGAGAAGCCCGATGCCGAGACGGCCGAGCACTACCTGCGCGCCGGCAACTACTACTGGAACAGCGGGATGTTCGTCGTGCGCGCGTCGGTGTGGCTGGCCGCGCTCGAGCGCTTCCGGCCCGACATCGCGAGCGCATCGCGCGCCGCCTGGGCCGCGCGCAGCGTCGATGCGAGCTTCGTGCGCCCCGGCAAGGCCGAGTTCGCGGCGATCCCGAGCGAATCGGTGGACTACGCGGTGATGGAGAAGTGCCCCATCGATCCGGCCGTGCCGCCGCTGACCGATGCACCGCCGCCGTTCGACATCCGCATGGTGCCGCTCGAGGCCGGCTGGTCCGATCTGGGCGCATGGGACGCCGTCTGGCAGGTCAGCGCGAAGGACGACGCCGGCAACGCGAGTGTCGGTGACACGCTGGTGCGCGACAGCCGCAACACGCTGGTGCATGCGACGAGCCGGCTGGTCGGCGTGGTCGGCGTCGACAACGTCGTCGTCGTCGAGACCCCGGATGCGGTGATGGTCGTCGACCGCGCGCGCAGCCAGGACGTCAAGCAGATCGTCGGGCAGTTGCAGAGCGCCGGGCGCAGCGAGCACACGCTGCACCGCCAGGTGCACCGGCCGTGGGGCTGGTACGACAGCATCGATTCCGGCGCGCGCTTCCAGGTCAAGCGCATCATGGTCAAGCCGGGTGCCAGCCTGAGCCTGCAGATGCACCATCACCGCGCCGAGCACTGGATCGTCGTGCGCGGCACTGCCGAGGTCACGAACGGCGACCAGGTCATCCTGCTGACCGAAAATCAGAGCACGTACATCCCGCTCGGCACGGTGCACCGACTTGCGAACCCCGGCAAGGTGCCACTCGAGATCATCGAGGTGCAATCCGGCAGCTATCTCGGCGAGGATGACATCGTGCGCTTCGAAGACACCTACGGACGGACAAAAAAATCATGATCCTCGTCACCGGCGGCGCCGGCTTCATCGGTGCCAATTTCGTCCTCGACTGGATCGCCGCAACCGGCGAGGCGGTCGTCAACCTCGATGCGCTGACCTACGCCGGCAACCTCGAGAGCCTCGCGTCGCTGAACGGTGATGCGCGCCACGTCTTCGTGCAGGGCGACATCGTCGATCGCACGCTGCTCGATTCGCTGTTCGCACGCTACCGCCCGCGCGCCGTCGTGCATTTCGCGGCCGAGAGCCACGTGGACCGCAGCATCCACGGCCCTGGCGCGTTCATCAAGACGAACGTCGAAGGCACGTTCACGCTGCTGGAGGCGGCACGGGCCCACTGGAGCGCGCTGGCGGCCGACGACAAGGCGGCATTCCGCTTCCACCACGTTTCGACCGACGAGGTCTACGGCTCGCTGACGAAAGCCGATCCGCCGTTCGCCGAGACCGACACCTACGAGCCGAACAGCCCGTACTCGGCGAGCAAGGCGGCCAGCGACCACCTGGTCCGCGCCTGGCACCACACCTATGGCCTGCCGGTGCTGACAACGAACTGCTCGAACAACTACGGTCCCTATCACTTCCCCGAGAAGCTGATCCCGCTGATGATCGTCAACGCGCTGGCCGGCAAGCCGCTGCCGGTCTACGGCGACGGCCAGCAGATCCGCGACTGGCTGTACGTGAAGGACCACGCCGCGGCGATCCGCGAGGTGCTGGCGCGCGGCCGCGTCGGCGAGACGTACAACATCGGCGGCTGGAACGAGAAGCCGAACATCGAGATCGTGCAGACGATCTGTGCGCTGCTCGACGAGATGCGCCCCGACCCCGCGGGCAGCTACAGCCGGCTGATCACCTACGTCGCCGACCGGCCCGGCCACGACCGCCGTTATGCGATCGACGCGCGGAAGATCGAACGCGAGCTCGGCTGGAAGCCGGCCGAGACCTTCGAGACCGGCATCCGCAAGACGGTGCGCTGGTACCTGGACAACGGCGACTGGGTGCAGCACGTGCAGAGCGGCGCGTATCGCGACTGGGTCGCGACGAACTACGACGCGCGCGGCGCCACCCCCGCAGCTGCTGCGGCGATGACGACCCCATGAAGATCCTGCTGCTCGGCAAGAACGGCCAGGTCGGTTGGGAGCTGCAGCGCGCGCTCGCACCGCTGGGCGAGGTGGTCGCGCTGGACTTCGACAGCCCGGCGCCGCTGAGCGCCGATTTCTCGAAGCCCGAGTCGCTCGCCGCAACCGTGCGCGCGGTCGCGCCGCAGATCATCGTCAATGCCGCGGCCCACACGGCGGTCGACAAGGCCGAGAGCGAACCCGATTTCGCGCGCACGCTGAACGCGACCGCACCGGGCGTGGTCGCGCGCGAGGCTGCGGCGCTCGGCGCCTGGCTGATGCACTACAGCACCGACTACGTCTTCGACGGCAGCGGCAGCACGCCGTGGCGCGAGGATGCGCCGACCGGTCCGCTCAGCGTTTACGGCGCAACCAAGCTCGAGGGCGAGGAGGCGATCCGCGCCAGCGGCTGCCGCCATCTGATCTTTCGCACGAGCTGGGTCTACGCGGCGCGCGGCGGCAACTTCGCGAAGACCATGCTGAAGCTCGCGAAAGAGCGCGACAAGCTCACCGTGATCGCCGACCAGGTGGGCGCGCCCACCGGCGCCGACCTGCTCGCCGACCTCACCGCGCATGCGCTGCGCGCGGCGCTCGTGCGGCCCGAGCTGGCCGGCACATACCACGCGGTCGCGCAGGGCACCACGAGCTGGCACGGTTATGCCCAGCACGTGATCGAGTTCGCCCGCGCCGCCGGGCAGCCGATTCGGGTGGCTCAAGATGCCATCGAGGCCGTCCCGACCAGCGCGTTCCCCACACCGGCGAAGCGGCCCCACAATTCCCGGCTGGACACGAGCAAGCTGCGCAGCGCGTTCGGCCTGACGCTGCCGCCGTGGCAAGCCGGTGTCGAGCGCATGCTGACCGAAGTCTTCTTCTGACAAAAATTCCTGACGAACGCCGGATCGCCATCATGACCACACGCCCCCGCAAAGGCATCATCCTCGCCGGCGGTTCCGGTACGCGGCTGCACCCGGCCACGTTCGCGATGAGCAAGCAGCTGCTGCCGGTGTACGACAAGCCGATGGTGTACTACCCGCTGTCGACCCTGATGCTCGCCGGCATCCGCGACATCCTGCTGATCAGCACGCCGCAGGACACGCCGCGCTTCGAGTCGCTGCTCGGCGACGGTTCGCAGTGGGGCATCAACATCCAGTACTGCGTGCAGCCCAGCCCGGACGGCCTCGCGCAGGCCTTCATCCTCGGCAAACGTTTTGTCGACGGGCACCCCAGCGCGCTGGTGCTCGGCGACAACATCTTCTACGGCCACGCGCTGCAGGATCTGCTGAACTCGGCGACCGCACGCGACCAGGGCGCGTCGGTGTTCGCCTATCACGTCCACGACCCCGAGCGTTATGGTGTCGTCGCGTTCGACGACGACAAGCGCGCGCTGAGCATCGAAGAGAAGCCGAAGCAGCCCAAGAGCAGCTACGCGGTGACCGGCCTGTACTTCTACGACGAGCAGGTCTGCGACATCGCGGCCGGCATCAAGCCCTCGGCGCGCGGCGAGCTCGAGATCACCGACGTCAACGCGGCCTACCTGGGCAACGGGCAGCTCAACGTCGAGATCATGGGCCGAGGCTTCGCCTGGCTGGACACCGGCACGCACGACAGCCTGCTCGACGCGGGTCAGTTCATCGCGACGCTCGAGAAGCGTCAGGGGCTCAAGGTCGCGTGCCCGGAGGAAGTGGCGTTCCGTGCGAAATGGATCACGGCCGGCCAGCTCGAAGCGCTCGCCAACCCGATGCTGAAGAACGGCTATGGGCAATATCTTCAGCGCTTGCTGAAAGACTTGGTCTACTGATGCACAACGACGCGGCTCAGCTCCGGCAGCTGCCGCCGCAACGGCCGCTGGTGGTCGCCATCGTCATGTTCTGCCTGATGGCTGGAGCGCTGGCACTCGGCATGCTTGCGCGCCCGCCGGCGAAGTCCGCATCGGCAGGGCCGCGCTTCGTGCTCGATGCGATCGTCCCGAAGGAGTTCGGCGACTGGCGCGAAGTGCCGGCCCAGAGCGTCGTCGTGGTCAACCCGCAAACCAAGGAGCTGCTGGACAAGCTCTACAGCCAGATCCTCACCCGCACCTACGTGAACAGCCAGGGCTACCAGATCATGTTGTCGATGGCATACGGCGATGACCAGCGCGGCGACCTGCAGGCTCACAAGCCCGAGGTCTGCTACCCGGCGCAGGGGTTCTCGCTGCACAGCAATGACGAGGCACGACTGGCGACACAATACGGCCCCATCACGGTGCGGCGCCTGAGCACGAGCATGGGGCCGCGCAAGGAACCGGTGACCTACTGGTTCACGGTCGGCGACACTGCCGTCAAGAACAAGCTCGAACAACGCATGGTCGAGATCAAACTCGGGCTGACCGGGCAGATTCCGGACGGGCTGCTGGTGCGCGTGTCGTCGATCGACGACTCGCCGGCTCATGCGTTCCCGGCGCACGACCTGTTCGCGAACGACCTGCTCGCTGCGATGTCGATCGCCGATCGCACCCGGGTCAGCGGGCTCGGCTCCGGTCTCGCGATAAACCGATGAGCGCCGTGCCCGCCTTGGATGAAGAGCTCACGCGCTTCGTGCGCGTCGACGAGACGGCCGATCTCAGCGTCATCCTGGTCAACTACAACACGGCGCATCTGCTGGAGCGCTGCCTGCGTCATCTGCGCGCCGCAAGCCGAGAGCTCGCGGTGCGCGTCGTGATCGTCGACAACGCATCGCGCGACGGCTCGGCCGCGTTCATCCGCGAGACATTTCCCGACTGCATCCTCGTGGCCAACCAGACGAACGTCGGGTTCGGCCGGGCAAACAACCAGGCGCTCGCGCTGTGCCCCGGGCCGTACGTGCTGCTGCTGAACGTCGATGCCTTCATGTACCCGGACGCGCTGACGAACTGCCTGCGGCACATGGCGGCCAATCCGCGCTGCGGCGTGCTCGGCGCACGCCTGCTCAATCCGACCGGACAGGGTTTCTACACGGGACGGCCGTTCCCGCGTCCGTGGCACGATTTCCTGATCCAGACCGGGCTGCGCCGCGAGCCGCCGCCGGTGATGCTGCCGCTCGACGCGCGACCGCCGTCGGGCGACTCGTGGCATTGCGACTGGGTGGTCGGCTGCTTCTACATGGTTCGGCGCGAAGTGGTCGAGCAGGTCGGCCTGTTCGATGACCGCTACTTCCTGTATTTCGAGGAGGTCGACCATTGCCGCGCCGTGCGGGCAGCGGGCTGGACGGTCGAATGCCTCGCCAGCGCCCACGCGATCCACATCGGCGGCGCCAGCGCCGAGTCCGAAGGCGAGCTGACCGCCTCCGGTCGGCAGATCTCCGAACTGCAGATCGAAAGCGAGCTGCTCTACTTCCGCAAGCACAACGGTCTTGCGGGCTTGCTGCTGACGGTGATGCTGAACCTGACGACGTATGCGGTCCAGGCGCTGAAGTGGATCCTGAAGGGCCGGCCGTTGGCCGGACTGGGCGAAATCTGGCGCAATGCCGCTGCCGTCTGCCGGCTGACGCTGCAGACCCGGTTCGGCACCCGCGCCACACGGTGAGCAGCAGCGTGTTCGACAACATCCGGGCCGATCTGAAGGCGCATGGCGGAGACTGGGGCGCCCAGGGCTTCTGGGCGCTCGTGGTCTACCGGTTCGGGCGCTGGCGCTACCGCGTGCGGCCGCGGCTGTTGCGCAAGCTGTTCTCGGCGATCTACAAGGTGCTGTTCAAGCTCGCGCAGATCGTCACCGGCATCGAGTTGCCGTGCGAGGCGGAGATCGGCCGCAACTTCGTCATCGACCATTTCGGCGGCATCATCATCAGCGGCTATGCCAAGTTCGGCGACAACTGCCGGATTCGCAGCGGCGTCTGCGTCGGCCTGAGCCGCGTCGAGGATCCGTGTGCGCCGGTGATCGGCAACAACGTCGACATCGGCATCGGCGCGAAGGTGCTCGGGCGCATCACGATAGGCGACAACGTGTTGATCGGCGCGAATGCCGTCGTCACGCGTGACGTCCCGTCGAACTCGATCGCGGTGGGCATTCCGGCGGTCGTCAAGCCGCGACACTTGATCAAGGTCAGGACCGGGGAAGAGGCGGCGTGAGGCTGTCCGAGGTCGGCTGCGTGGTCATCGGCCGCAACGAGGGCGAGCGTCTGCGCAAGTGCCTGGCGTCGGTCGTCGGCCATGTCGGGCGAGTCGTGTACGTCGATTCGGGGTCGACCGACGGCTCGGTCGAGATGGCGCAGGCCCAAGGCGTCCAGGTGGTCGCGCTCGACATGCGGCAGCCCTTCACGGCCGCACGTGCGCGCAACGCCGGCTTCATGGCGTTGCTGCAGGCGATGCCGGACTGCACGCACGTGCAGTTCGTCGACGGCGACTGCGAGATCCAACCCGCCTGGATCGAGCAGGCCGACGCATTCCTGGCCAGCCACCCGCAAGCCGCTGTCGTCTGCGGCCGGCGCCGCGAGCGCCATCCCGAGCGCTCGGTCTACAACCGGCTCTGCGACCAGGAGTGGGCCGTTCCCGCCGGCATCGCCAAAGCCTGCGGCGGCGACGCGATGATGCGAGTCGCGGCCTTGCGCGCCGTCGGCGGTTACCGCGACGACTTGATCGCCGGCGAGGAACCCGAGTTGTGCGTGCGCCTGCGCGCCCAGGGCTGGCAGATCCACGTGCTGGCCGCCGAGATGACGCTGCACGATGCCGCGATGACCCGGTTCGGCCAGTGGTGGATGCGCAACGTCCGCGCCGGTTACGCCTACGCCGAGGGAGCGCACTTGCACGGCCAGCCGCCGGAGCGCCACTGTGTGCGGTCGCTGAACAGCGCGCTGGCCTGGGGCCTGGGCCTGCCGCTGCTGATCGCAGCGGCAGGCTTTGTCGCGGGGCCGTGGGCCCTGGCGCTGCTGCTGATCTATCCGCTGCAGGTCACCCGCCTATTTTTGGGGGGGTCGGGAGACTCCCGGTCGCGCCGGGTCCGTGCGATATTCCTGGTCCTCGGGAAGTTTCCGGAGGTTCAGGGGGCATTGCGCTATCGGCGACTCAGAATGCTGAAGCGCAACGGACGGCTGATCGAATACAAGTAGCCATCGTCGTCCGCAGAGGCAATGCGCCGGAGCCGCCGCTCGATGCGCAGAGGGAATCGTGCAGAACGACGTCGAGACATTCGAGTTTCCGGCCACGCCGACGCAGCGCGCGCTTTGGTTCGTCCATCGGATCCAGCCGGAGAACCCTGCGTACAACATCCCGGTTGCGTTCCGGCTGCGCGGCGCGCTGGACGAAGCCGCGCTGCGCGATGCCTTCCAGGCGCTGGTCCAACGCCACGAGATCCTGCGCACGACATTCGTGGAGCGCGACGGCGAACTGTTCCAGCGCGTCGGTGCGCGAGCGGCGGTCGATTGGCGCAGCGGCGCGGCCGGGCACGTCGACCCGGGCAACGGCACGCCGGCGGATTCGTCTGCGGCGCCTCACAAGACGCAGGCCGAACACTGGGTCGCCGAGCTGTTCGACCTGGAGAACGGTCCGCCGGTCCGGGCCCGGCTCGAACGCTATGCGGCCGACGATGCGCTGCTCGTGATCGTGTTCCATCACATCGTGATCGATCACCTGTCTCTTGGTCAGTGCATGCAGGAGCTGGGTGCGCTGTACGACAACGCGGTGCGCGCAGACACCTCGCCGCTGCCGGCACCCGAGCTGCAGTTCGCCGACTACAGCGTCTGGCTGCACCAGAGCACCGACATGGCGGACCGAGCGCGCAAGCTGGAGCGCTGGCAGCGCCGGCTCGCCGGCTTCTCGGGGCTGCTGGACCTGCCGACCGACTTCGCGCGGTCGCCGACGAGCGGACACGCGGGCGCCGAGTGGCGCTACAGCCTCGATGCGGGCGTCGCCGAGCGCGCGAAGCTGTTCGCGCGCCAGGAACGCGTGTCGCTGTACAGCGTGCTGCTGGGCGCACTGAAGGTGCTGCTGCACCGCTGCAGCGGACAGGCCGACATCATCGTCGGCACGCCGTTCGCCAACCGCAGCAACCAGGAGGCCTTGGAGCGGGTCGTCGGCTGCTTCATCAACACGCTGCCGATCGCCACCCGCTTCGACGGCGGCGACCGCGGGATCTCGACCTTCCGCGAGCTGCTGCCGTCGGTGAAGGAGACGATGCTCGAAGCGGTCGAGCTGCAGGACGTTCCGCTCGACGCGATCGTCGATGCCGTCAAGCCGAAGCGCGACACGGGCCGCAACCCGATGTTCCAGGTCGGCTTCGTGCTGCAGGAGCCGCCGGTTGCGCTGCACCTCGAGGGGCTCGCGACCGAGGACCTGTTCGTGCACAGCGGCGGCGCGATGTACGACCTGCACTTCTGGATGTGGGAGACGGCCGCCGGGATCGCGGGCGTCGTCTGGTACGACACCAGCTTGTACGGCGCCGACAGCGTGCGGCGTCTGGTCGAGACCTACGAACACCTGCTCGCGCAGCTCATCGCCCGACCCGACGCGAAGTTCGACGAGCTCTCGCTGCTGCCCGCCGCGCACGCCCAGCAGCTCGCACGCTGGAACGACACCGCGCGGGACTGGCCTGCCGACACCTCGGTGCTGAGCCTGTTCCGCGCGCAGGCCGAACGCACGCCGCAGCACACGGCGATCCGCACGCCCACCGGCACCTGCACGTACGCCGAGCTCGCGGCGCGCGCGAACCAGCTCGCGCGGCATCTGGCGGCGCGCGGCATCGGCCGCGGCGCGTTGGTCGGGTTGTGCGTCGAACGAGCGATCGACATGCTGGTCGCGCAGCTCGCGATCCTCGAGGCCGGCGCGGCCTATGTGCCGCTCGATCCGGCGTACCCGGCCGAGCGCCTGCGCTACATGGCCGAGGATGCCAAGCTCGCGCTGCTGGTCAGCCATTCGGATCTGGCCGCCGCGCTCGCACGGCCGCGCGAGCACACGCTGTACCTCGATCGCGATGCGGCGCTGATCGCCGCGTCAGACGGCCCTGCGGCCCCTGCCACGATCAGTGCCGACGATCCCGCCTATGTGATCTACACCTCCGGCTCGACCGGCCGCCCCAAGGGCGTTGTCGTGCCCCATGGCGCACTCGCGAACTTCCTGCTCGGCATGGCGCAATCCCCGGGGCTGAGCGCCTCCGACCGGCTGGTCGCGGTGACGACGCTGTCGTTCGACATCGCGGTGCTCGAGCTGCTGCTGCCGTTGACGGTCGGCGCCGAGATCGTGCTCGCGGGCCGCGACGTCGCGGTCGACGGCCATGCACTGCGTGCGCTGCTCGAGCACAGCGCCGCCACTGTGATGCAGGCCACGCCCAGCACCTGGCGCATGCTGCTCGATGCCGGCTGGCGCGGCACGCCGCAGTTCAAGGCACTGGTCGGCGGCGAAGGGTTGCCGCCCGATCTGGCGCACCAGCTGCTGACGCGCTGCGCCCAGCTGTGGAACATGTACGGGCCGACCGAGACCACGGTCTGGTCGACCTGCTGGAACGTAGACCCGGCGCAACGCGCGATCACGATAGGCCGGCCGATCGCGAACACGCAGGTCCATGTGCTCGACGAGCGGCTGCAGCCGCGGCCTATCGGCGTGCCGGGCGAGATCTACATCGGCGGTGACGGGGTCACGCTCGGCTACCTGCATCGGGCCGAGCTGACCGCCGAGCGCTTCGTCGC
>DATCSE010000514.1:0-10923 GCA_036568605.1 Burkholderiaceae bacterium
GGCGGCTCGCCGACCGCCTTGCTGCGATGGATGCTGTCCTCGACATTGCGGCCGTCGTAGAGCCGCACGTTGAAGACCGGCGGGCAGTCGTTCGCGGTCGGGATCTTGTAGGTGCTGGGCGCGTGCGTGGTCAGCAGGCCGCTTTGCGGATGCCACACCAGCTCCTCGGTCGTCAGCCAGCCCATGCCCTGGATGAACGCGCCTTCGACCTGCCCGATGTCGACTGCCGGGTTCAGCGAGGTGCCGACGTCGTGCAGCACGTCGGCGCGCAGCAGCTTCCACTCGCCGGTCAGCGTGTCCACGATCACCTCGCTGACCGCGGCGCCGTACGCGTAGTAGTAGAACGGGCGGCCCTGCATCGTCTCCTTGTCCCAGCTGAGGCCCGGCGTCGCGTAGAAGCCGTCGGACCAGAGCTGCACGCGGTCGAGATACGCCTGCGCGACCAGCGCGCTGAACGGGATCGTGCGGCCGTTGACCGTCACCTGGTCGTTCGCGAAGCGCACGTCCGCCGCGCTGCCGCCGAAGTGCGCCGCGGCGCAGGCCGCGAGCCGCTCCTTGATCTGGCGCGCCGCGTCCTGCGCAGCCTTGCCGTTCAGGTCGGCGCCGGTCGACGCGGCGGTGGCCGAGGTGTTGGCCACCTTCTGCGTGTCGGTCGCGGTACAGCGCACGCGATCGAAGCCGACGCCCAGTTCGTGCGCGACGACCTGCGCGACCTTGGTGTTCAGCCCCTGGCCCATCTCGGTGCCGCCGTGGTTCACGAGGATGGAGCCGTCGTGGTAGACGTGAACCAGCGCACCGGCCTGGTTGAAGTGCCGGACGTTGAACGAGATGCCGAACTTCACCGGCGTCAGCGCGAGGCCGCGCTTGAGCACCGGGCTGGCGGCGTTGAACGCGGCGATCGCGTCGCGCCGCGCCGCGTAGTCGCTGCTCGCCTCGAGCTGGCCGACCAGCTCGACGAGGATGTTGTCGGCGACCGTCTGCCGGTACGGCGTGACATTGTTCGTTTCCTTGCCGTAGAAGTTCGCCTTGCGCACCGCGAGCGGGTCGCGGCCGAGCCGCCGCGCGATCGTGTCGAGGATGTTCTCGATCGCGATCGCCCCTTGCGGGCCGCCGAAGCCGCGGAACGCGGTGTTGCTCTGCGTGTGGGTCCTGCCCGAGTAGCCGTGCATCGCGACCTCGGGCAGCCAGTACGCGTTGTCGAAGTGGCACAGCGCGCGCGTCATCACCGGGCCGGACAGATCGGCCGAATGGCCGGCGCGCGAGACCATCGTCACCTCGGCGCCGAGCACGCGGCCCTCGTCGTCGTAGCCGACCTCGTACTCGTACCAGAAGCAGTGGCGCCGGCCGGTGATCAGGAAGTCGTCGTCGCGGTCCAGCCGCAGCTTGACCGGCCGCTTCAGCTTGTTCGCGGCGACTGCGGCGACACACGCAAACAGCGCCGATTGCGACTCCTTGCCGCCGAAGCCGCCGCCCATGCGCCGGCATTCGACGTGCACGTCGTGCGCCTGCAGCTTCAGCGCATGCGCGACCAGGTTCTGCATCTCGGTCGGGTGCTGCGTCGAGCAGTGCACGTGCATGCTGCCGCCTTCGGTCGGGATCGCGTAGCTGATCTGGCCCTCGAGGTAGAACTGCTCCTGGCCGCCGACCTCGAACGTGGCCTTCAGCCGGTGCGGCGCGCTCGCGATCGCGGCCTGCGCACCGCCCGGCTTCGTCTCGCGGACCAGGTGCATGGGCGGCAGCACGTACCGGCCCTGCGCGTGGGCCTGCTGCGGCGTCAGCACCGGCGGCGCGGCTTCGACGGTCAGCACGTCCTTGGCCTTCGCGGCGGCGCGGCGCGCGGCGTCGCGGGTCTGCGCGATCACCGCGAAGACCGGCTGGCCGAGGTAGCGGATCTCGCCCCACGCCGATCCATCGGCGTGCTGGTCGATGCTGCAGAGGATGGGATCGTCGTGGACGATGGAGCCGCAGTCGTTGACGCCGGGGATGTCCGCCGCCGACAGCACCGCGACGACGCCCGGCAGCGCACGTATCGTGTCCAGCGCCATCGCGGTCAACCTGCCGTTCGCGACCGGCGCCAGGCCCAGCGCCGCATGCAAGGTGCCGGCGAGCTCGGGGATGTCGTCGATGTAAGTCGCCTCGCCGGCCACGTGCAGGTGCGCCGACTCGTGCGGCCGGCTGATGCCCACGCGGGCGCCGGCCTCGCGTGCGGCGGCCTCGCCGCTTTCGTCGATGCGCGCGGCGGTGTTCTTCAGGTAGTCGGCATACGCCTGGTCGGGTTGCAGCAGCAGGGCGTCGATCGGCTTGTTCATCTTGCTCTCCTCATGCGGCCGCGGCAGTCGCATGCGGCATCACGCTCCAGACGCTGGTCGCCGTGACCGGCAGCGGGTTCTCGCGCCGCGTCTCGAGCCAGAAGCGCTGCAGCAGGTTGCCGGCGACCTGCAGGCGGTACGCGGCGCTTGCGCGCATGTCGGTCAGCGGCTTGAAGTCGTCGGCCAGTGCGGCCTGCGCGGCGGCGATGCTCTCTTTCGTCCACGGCCGGCCCAGCAGTGCCGCCTCGGCCGTCGCGGCGCGCTTGACGATCGCGGCCATGCCGCCGTACGCGAGGCGAACTGCCTGGACGACGTTGGCATCATCCAGCTGGACGGCGAGCCCGGCGCACACCGCCGAGATGTCGCAGTCGAAGCGCTTGCTGATCTTGTAGCCGCGCACCTGGCGCGTTGCCGGCAGCGGCGGCACGACGATCGCCTGCACGAACTCGCCCGCCTCGAGCCGGTTCTTCATGTAGTCGACGTAGAACTCCGGCAGCGGCATGCGGCGCACGCGCGCGCCCTTGCGCAGCTCGATCTGCGCGTCCAGCGCCATCAGGATGGGCGCCGAATCGCCGATCGGCGAGCCGTTCGCGACATTGCCGCCCATCGTGCCGGCGTTGCGGATCGGCGGCGACGCGAAGCGCAGCCAGACGTCGGTCAGCGTCGGCCAGCGCTGCGCGAGCGCGGCCCAGGCGGCCTCCAGCGATGCACCGGCGCCGATGATCAGCGTGCCCTTCACCGCGCCGTCGTCCTCCTCGCCGATCTGCTTCAGCTCGGCGACGTCGCCGACATAGACGATGTCGCCCAACGGGCGGAACTGCTTGTTGACCCACAGGCCGATGTCGGTCGAGCCGGCCAGCAGCGTCGCGTTCGGGTTCGCCTCGCGCAGCGCGGCGAGCTCGTCCAGCGTCTTCGGCGCGTGGAAGGCCGCGCCGGCGGCGCGGTAGTCGAACGTGGCGGACTCGCCGGCGGCGCCATGGCCGATCTGCTTCAGCGCGGCGAGCACCGGCGCGGTGTCCAGCACCGCATCCGGCAGGTCGAACATGCGCTGGCCGGCATCGAGGATGGGCCGGTAGCCGGTGCAGCGGCACAGGTTGCCGGAAAGCTCGTCGGCCAGCTGTTGGCGCGTCGGCACGCGGTCGCAGGCACGGCTGTGCTCGTAAGTCGACCACAGCGACATCACGAAGCCCGGCGTGCAGAAGCCGCATTGCGAGCCGTGGCAGTCGACCATCGCCTGCTGGACCGGGTGCAGCGGCTCGTCGGTCATCGCCTTCAGGTCCTCGACCGTGAACAGCGCCTTGCCATGCAGCGTCGGCAGGAACTGGATGCAGGCGTTGACCGTGCGCAGGCTCAGCCCCCGGACCGCGGCCGGATCGCCGGGCACCGCGGGCTCGCCGATCACCACCGTGCAGGCGCCGCAGTCGCCTTCGTTGCAGCCTTCCTTCGTGCCGGTGCAGCGCGCGTCCTCGCGCAGCCAGTCGAGCACGGTGCGGGTGGGGGCGGCATCGGCCACGTCGACGATGGCGCCGCGGTGGAAGAAGCGGATCGGGCTGGTGGTCATGGCGTTTCGCGCGGTGGTCGGTGCGGTCCAGACATTAGCGCGATTCGTGCCCGACGACGATATGCCGCCTGCCATGGCAGGTATGCGTGTGCGCGTATGGCGTCGAGCGCATACTGTCGCGCACATGGGAAGTATCAGGGGGACGTTATGACGCAGCGTGCGGATTTCGACAAGATCGAGCTTCATCTCGTCCGAGTCCTGCACACCTTGATCACCGAACGCAGCGTTTCCCGGGCCGCCATGCGGCTCAACAGCACGCAGCCGGCGCTCAGCGCCCAGCTGAAGCGGCTGCGTGCGCTGACCGGCGATCCGCTGCTGGTGCGCGCCGGCAACCAGATGGCGCCGACCGAGGCGGCGGCGCAGTTGATCGAGCCGGCCGCGCGGCTGCTGCAGGACGCCGAGCGCCTGTTCGGCGCGCGCTCGCGGCAGCGCGGCTTCGACCCGGCCACCAGCACCGCGACCTTCCGCATCGCCGCGAGCGACTACCTGGACCCGCTGTTCCTGCCCGAGGTCGTCGGGCACCTGAAGCGCCTTGCGCCGCAGGTGCGGCTCGAGGTGCGGCCGCTGAGCAGCACCTACGACTATCGTCGCAGCCTGGCCGCCGGCGAGGTCGACCTGGTGATCGGCAACTGGCTGACGCCGCCGGAAGAGCTGCACCTCGCGCGGCTGATGTCCGACGAGATCGTCTGCCTGGTCGCCGAGGACCATCCTGCGGTCCGCGCCGCCGGCACGCGCGCCTGGACCGCCGAGCGCTACCTGGCCTGCGAGCACGTCGCGCCGACCGCGCTGCACGCCGGCACGCACGGCGAGGCGCCCGGCGTGATCGACGAGCACCTGAGCTCGCTGGGGCTGAAACGGCAGATCATGGTGCGCAGCGCGCACTTCAGCCTGATCCCGCTGATGGTCTCGCAGAGCCTGCTGGTGCTGACGACCGGCAAGCTGTTCTGCTCGCGCTATGTCGACGCGCTGCCGGTGCGCATCGTGCGCTGCCCGGTGCCGTTCCCGGCGCTGACCTACTACCAGCTCTGGCACGATTTGACCCACGCGTCGCTCGCCGGCCGCTGGCTGCGCGAGCAAGTCCGCGATGTCGCGCGCAACCTCGCCACGCAGGCGATGCCGCGGCGTTCTGCCTCCGCCAATGGCAACGCTGCTGCTGCCGCCGGCACCCGATCCACCGATACGAACGGCCGCGCCCGATGAGCCCGACCCGCATGACGAACCCCTCGATGCCGGCCCGCGTCGCGCTGCGCGGCGACCTGCTGGATTTCAGCGCCGCGCCGGCCTGGGGCGACGTCGCCTCGCCGGCCGCGCGCTACCGGCCCGACCACTGGCTGCTGATCGACGGCGGCCGCATCGCCGGCGTGCAGCTCGACGAGCCCGATGCCACATGGCAGCGTCACGACCACCGCGGCCGGCTGGTGATGCCGGGTTTCATCGACACCCATGTCCACATGCCGCAGCTCGACGTCATCGCGAGCTACGGCACCGAGCTGCTGGACTGGCTGAACAACTACACCTTCCCCGCGGAGACCCGCTTCGCCGACCCGGAGCGCTCGCGCGCCGGCGCCGACCTGTTCGCCGATGCGCTGCTGGCCAGCGGCACGACCAGCGCCGTGGTGTTCGCGACCGCGCACAAGGTTTCGGCCGATGCGATGTTCGAGGCCGCGCAGCGGCGCGGCATGCGGTTGATCACCGGCAAGGTGCTGCAGGACCGGCACTCGCCCGACGGGCTGCGCGACGACGTCGTGCAGGCCGAGCGCGACTGTGTCGACCTGATCCAGCGCTGGCACGGCCGCGATCGCCTCGCCTACGCGGTGACCGTGCGCTTCGCGCCCACCAGTTCGCCCGAGCAGCTCGCGATGGCCGGCGCGCTGTGCCGCGGCGACGCGAGCCTGTACATGCAGACCCATGTCGCCGAGAACCGCGACGAGGTGCGCTGGGTGCGCGAGCTGTTCCCGAGCGCGCGCAGCTACCTGGGGGTCTACGAGGATGCGGGGCTGCTGCACCCGCGCAGCGTGCTGGCCCACGGCATCTGGCTCGACGACGCCGACCGCACCGCGTTGCGCGACAGCGCCGCGCAGATCGCGCACAGCCCCTCGTCCAACCTGTTCCTCGGCAGCGGGCTGTTCGACTGGACCGCGATGAACGCGGCCGGCGCGCGCGTCAGCCTCGCGAGCGATGTCGGCGGCGGCACCAGCCTGTCGATGATCCGCACGATGGCCGAGGCCTACAAGATCCAGGCGCTGCGCGGCGAGCGGCTGACCGCGTGGGTCGCGCTGCACGCGGCCACGCGCGGTGCCGCGCAGGCGCTGCAGCTGGATGCCGAGATCGGCTCGTTCGAGCCGGGCCGCACCGCCGACCTCTGCGTGTGGGACTGGGCCGCCGAGCCGGTCGCGCGGCGCCGCATGGAGGTCGCGCGCGGCCTGCACGAGCGGGTGTTCGCGTTCCTCACGCTGGCCGACGACCGCAACCTGGTCGCCGCGTACGTGGCCGGCACGCCGCGCCACCAGCGCGATTCGCGCAACGCGAGCCCGTAGACGCTATTCCAAATCGACAGCGACAACAACAAACGGCGGGAGGACCCCGACGACAGACAGGCCGGCAGGCCGCCAGGAGACAAGGCACATGCAGTTCCATCCGACCACGACGACGACGCCGGCACGCGACACGGCGACCACCAGGCCCGCTGCCCGCGACGCAAGCAGCCACAAACCGCTGCTCGAGAGAATCTTCAAGCTCCGCGAGCACAACACCGATGTGCGCACCGAGATCGTCGCCGGACTGACGACGTTCCTGACGATGGCCTACATCATCTTCGTCAACCCGTCGATCCTGTCGGCGGCGGGCATGCCGAAGGAGGCCGTGTTCGTCGCGACCTGCCTGATCGCGGCGCTGGGCACCGCGATCATGGCGCTGTATGCGAACTACCCGATCGCGCTCGCGCCGGGCATGGGGCTGAACGCGTACTTCGCGTTCGTCGTCGTGGGCGCGATGGGCTACACGTGGCAGACCGCGCTCGGCGCGGTGTTCGTCTCGGGCTGCCTGTTCCTCGCGGTCACGCTGTTCCGATTGCGCGAGCTGATCGTCAACGGCATCCCGCATTCGATACGCGTCGCGATCACGGTGGGCATCGGCCTTTTCCTCGCGCTGATCGCGCTGAAGAGCGCCGGCATCGTCGCCGCCGACAAGGCGACCTACGTGACGCTGGGCAACCTGCACACGCCGCCGGTCGTGCTCGCGACGCTGGGCTTCTTCGTGATCGTCGTGCTGGACAAGCTGAAGGTGCCCGGCGCGATCCTGATCGGCATCATGGCCGTGACCGTGCTGTCGTTCTTCTTCGGCGGCAATGAATTCCACGGCGTGTTCGCGCCGCCGCCGTCGATTGCGCCGACCTTCCTGCAGCTCGACATCCAGGGCGCGCTGGCCGGCGGCATCCTGAACGTCGTGCTCGTGTTCTTCCTGGTCGAGCTGTTCGATGCGACGGGCACGCTGATGGGCGTCGCGAAGCGCGCCGGGCTGCTGACCACCGGCAAGATGGACCGGCTGAACAAGGCGCTGCTCGCCGACTCGGGCGCGATCTTCGCCGGCTCGCTGCTCGGCACCTCGAGCACCACCGCGTACATCGAGAGCGCGGCCGGCGTCCAGGCCGGCGGCCGCACCGGGCTGACCGCGCTGACCGTCGCGGCGCTGTTCCTCGCCTGCCTGGTGATCGCGCCGCTGGCCGGCGCGGTGCCCGCGTATGCGACCGCCCCGGCGCTGTTCTACGTGGCCTGCCTGATGCTGCGCGAGCTGGTCGAGCTGAACTGGGACGACTCCACCGAGGTCGTGCCGGCCGCGGTGACCGCGCTCGCGATGCCGTTCACCTACTCGATCGCGAACGGCCTGGCGTTCGGCTTCATCACCTACGCCGTGCTGAAGCTGTTCACCGGGCGGGTTCGCGAGGTGCATGCGATGGTCTGGATCATCGCCGCGGTGTTCCTGTTCAAATTCATCTACGTCGGGGGACACTGAGAGATCGATTCGGTCGCACCGCGCCCGATACTTGCTACTGTGTCGGGCTTAGGAGTACAGCATGCTTCGACTCGAGCTGGTCAACATCAGCAAGCAATATCCGGCCGTCAAGGCCAACGACTCGGTCAACCTCAAGGTCGAGCCCGGCCAGATCCACGCCGTGCTCGGCGAGAACGGCGCCGGCAAGTCGACGATGATGAAGATGATCTACGGCGCGGTCCGCCCCGACGAGGGCGAGATCCGCTGGAACGGTCAGGCGGTCAACATCCGGAACCCGCACGAGGCGCGGCACCTGGGCATCAGCATGGTGTTCCAGCACTTCAGCCTGTTCGACACGCTGACCGCGGCCGAGAACGTCTGGCTCGGGCTGGAGAAGACGCTGTCGCTGGCCGAGGTCACCCAGCGCATCAGCCAGGTCGCGAAGGAGTACGGCCTCGAGGTCGACCCGATGCGCCCGGTGCACACGCTGTCGGTCGGCGAGCGCCAGCGGGTCGAGATCGTGCGCGCGCTCTTGACCAGCCCCAAGCTGCTGATCCTCGACGAGCCGACCTCGGTGCTGACGCCGCAGGCGGTCGACAAGCTGTTCGTCACGCTGCGCCAGCTCGCCGACGAGGGCTGCTCCATCCTCTACATCAGCCACAAGCTCGACGAGATCCGCGCGCTGTGCCACCACTGCACGGTGCTGCGCGGCGGCAGGGTCACCGGCGAGGTCGATCCGCGCACCGAGACCAACGCCGGCCTGAGCCGGCTGATGATAGGCGCCGAGCCGCCCGAGCTGCAGCACCGGCCGCCGCAGCTGGGCGACATCGTGCTCGACGTGAAGGGCCTGAGCCTGCCGAAGGAGGACCACTTCGGCATGAACCTCGCCGACATCCGCTTCGACGTGCGCGCCGGCGAGATCGTCGGCATCGCCGGCGTCTCGGGCAACGGGCAGCAGGAGCTGATGGCCGCGCTGTCGGGCGAGGACGTGCGCGCACCCAAGGGATCGATCACGCTGTTCGGCAAGGACATCGCGCAGCACTCGCCGCGCCACCGGCGCCGCGAAGGCCTGCACTTCGTGCCGGAGGAGCGGCTGGGCCGCGGCGCGGTGCCGACGCTGTCGCTCGCGCAGAACACGCTGTTGACGCGCACCCGTGCGGTTGCCAAGTCCGGCTGGATCTCGACCGGTGAGGTCGCCACGCTGGCCGCGGACCTGATCAAGCGCTTCAACGTCAAGGCCGGTGGGCCCGACGCGGCGGCGAAGAGCCTGTCGGGCGGCAACCTGCAGAAGTTCATCGTCGGCCGCGAGATCGATGCGAAACCCAGACTCCTGATCGTCTCGCAGCCGACCTGGGGCGTGGACGTGGGCGCTGCGGCGCAGATCCGCGGCGAGCTGCTCGCGTTGCGCGACCAGGGTTGCGCGGTGCTGGTCGTCAGCGAGGAGCTGGACGAGCTGTTCGAGATCTGCGACCGGCTGGTCGTGATCGCGCAGGGCCGCATCTCGCCCAGCGTCGCGACCTCGGCGGCGACGATCGAGATGATCGGGGAGTGGATGAGCGGCCTATGGGACAAAGGCGGGGACAAGAAGCAGGCGACCGGCACCGCCGCGCATCAGGAGGCGAGCCATGCTCAAGCTTGAAGTCCGCCCGCAGCCGTCGAAGCTGATGTCGTTCGCGTCGCCTATCCTGGCGCTCGCGATCACGGTCGTGATCGGCACGATCTTGTTCGCGCTGCTCGGCAAGGACCCGCTGCGCGGCCTGACGATCTTCTTCTACGAGCCGATCAAGAGCCTGTACGCGTGGAACGAGCTCGCGATCAAGGCGACGCCGCTGCTGCTGATCGCGCTGGGGCTCGCGGTGTGCTTCCGATCCAACGTCTGGAACATCGGCGCCGAAGGGCAGTACATCCTGGGCGCGATCTTCGCGAGCGGCGTCGCGATGCAGGCCACGCCGGCGACCGGCGGCTGGTTCGTGATCCTGGTGCTGATCGCCGGCGTCGTCGGCGGCATGGTCTGGGCCGCGATCGTCGCGCTGCTGCGCGACCGCTTCAACGCGAACGAGATCCTCGTGAGCCTGATGCTCGTGTATGTCGCCGGCTTCGTGCTGAGCTACCTGGTCTACGGGCCGTGGAAGGACCCGGCCGGCTACAACTTCCCGCAGACGATCACGTTCCTGAAGTCCACGCAGATGCCCAAGCTGTTCACCGGCTTTCGGGTCAACGCCGGCGTGATCGTCGCGCTGGTCGCGGTGGCGCTGTTCTGGGTGCTGCTGTTCCGCACGTATGCCGGCTTCCAGCTGCAGGTCGGCGGGCTCGCACCGGCGGCGGCGCGGTATGCGGGGTTCTCGTCGCGACGTGCGCTGTGGACGGCGCTGCTGCTCTCGGGCGCGATGGCCGGCCTCGCCGGCGGCCTGGAGATCGCCGGGCCGCTGGGGCAGCTGACGCCGTACGTGCCGGCCGGTTATGGCTTCGCGGCGATCATCGTTGCGTTCGTGGGGCGGTTGCATCCGGTGGGGATCGTGTTCTCGGCGATTTTGATGAGCATGTTCTACATCGGGGGTGAGTTGGCCCAGTCTCGGCTGGGGTTGCCGAAGTCGCTGACTGGCGTGTTCCAGGGGTTGTTGTTGTTCACGCTGTTGGCTTGCGATACGTTGATTCACTATCGCGTGCGGTGGAAGAGCGTGCCGCATGCGCATGTGCCGGCGGCGCCGGCGGCCGTGTTGGCGACGTCTTCGTCGAAGGGGGCTTGATAGGGATGAGCGCTTCTTCGTTCACGTTGTCGCTGGGCGCGGCAGCCCGCCGGTCTCGCCCGGCCGGCGACCTCCTTTCATTTGCTGGCCCAAATGAAAGGAGGCAAAGCAAAGGGCCTCACACCCCGCTCATTCAGCACGACGGTGTGGCCACAAGAAATCGGTTGATGGCGAGCCGAGCAACTCCATCAGCGGCTCGGCCATCGCAGAAGACTTGCGACGAGAGCGCGTCCTTGCGGCGGGTCGAGCGGCTCGCTCATCAGCCGCGTTCTCTTGCCGGCGCGTTGGGATCAGATCGTATTCGGGCCCTTTGCTT
>DATCSE010000515.1:0-4125 GCA_036568605.1 Burkholderiaceae bacterium
AAGATGGGCGACCCGCGCCTGCTGCGCGTCGCCAAGCCGGTGCCGGCCTTCGACACGCCCGAGCTGCACGCGCTGATCGCCGACATGTTCGAGACCATGCATGCCGTGAACGGCGCCGGGTTGGCCGCGCCGCAGATCGGCGTGGACCTGGCGCTCGTGATCTTCGGCTTCAGCAGCCAGAACCAGCGTTACCCGGATGCGCCGCCGGTGCCCGAGACGGTGCTGATCAACCCGCAGATCACGCCCTTGGACGACACCGAGGAGGAGGGCTGGGAAGGCTGCCTCTCGGTGCCAGGCATGCGCGGTGTCGTGCCGCGCTTCGCGCGCATCCGCTACACGGGCTTCGGGCCGCGCGGCGAGCCCATCGATCGCATCGCCGAGGGTTTCCATGCGCGCGTGGTCCAGCACGAATGCGATCACCTGATCGGCAAGCTGTACCCGATGCGGATCCGCGACTTCAGCCGCTTCGGCTACACCAGCGTGCTGTTTCCCGAGCTGGAAGCGGCTGGAGACGATTGACGCTTCTTCAGGCAGGTCAAGGTTCCATCTGTAAGGGAGCGTTTCGCGCGGTCGGCGCCGGCGCTCCGGCGCGCGTTGTACGTTGCAGGAACGCGGCATCCCGAATGCCGCTCTATCTCGTGTGTGTCGCGCGGGCCGATGTTCTGACCCGCCGACCGAGAACCACGGAGACTGCAACATGATGTTCGAGCAATCGCGGCCCTGGGGCACTGCGCACATCGCGCCGGCCTGGCGCGCGCTGCTGGCCGCGGCGATCACGCTGGGCTTGACGTTCTTCGGCTCGGCGGCCGTGCTGGCGCAGCCGAGTCCGCAGGGCACCTATCAAAGCAGCTACCAGGGCGACCCGCCGGGGCGTGCCGGCCGGCTGTCTGAAGCGTCCGGCCAGGTCTGGCTGCTCAGCGCCGACAGCAACGAATGGGTCAGCGCGGTGCGCAACCAGCCGATCACGACCGGCGACCGCCTCGCCACCGATGCGGGCAGCCGTGCCGAAGTGCAGGTCGGTTCCAGCACCGTGCGGCTGGACGGCGGCAGCGAGCTCGAGGTCTCGCGCCTCGACGACGATCATCTTTCGCTGTTCCTGCACAGCGGCAGCGCTGCGGCGCGTTTGCGCGATGCAAACGATGCCGGCGAGTTCGACCTCAGCACCGACGACGGGCGGTTCCGCGCGCTGCGCGCCGGCCGCTACCGTTTCGACCGCAAGGACAACGCCAGCCACCTGACGGTCTACGAGGGTCAGGCCGTCTACGAAGGGCAGAGCAGCGCGCTGACCGTCAACGCGGGCCAGCACGCCGAGTTCTGGATCGACCAGAACAACACAGCGCAGTACACGATGAGCGGCCCGTACAACGACGCGTTCGCGGCCTGGATCAACGAGCGCGATCGCACGGTCACGTATTCAGGCCCGGCCGTGCAGTACGTGTCGCCGGAAATGACCGGCGTCGAGGACCTGGACCGCTACGGCAGCTGGCAGCAGACGCCCGAATACGGCGCGCTGTGGGCGCCGACCGTCGTGGCCGTCGACTGGGCGCCGTACCGCGCCGGCCATTGGGCCTGGGTGAGCCCTTGGGGCTGGACCTGGGTCGACGACGCGCCGTGGGGCTTCGCGCCGTTCCACTACGGCCGCTGGGTGCGCTACCGCGACCGCTGGTGCTGGGCGCCGGGGCAGCGCGTGGTGCGGCCGGTGTACGCGCCGGCGCTGGTCGCGTGGATGGGCGGGCCGAACTTCAGCGCGTCGGTGCGCATCGGCGGTTCGCCGTCGGTCGGCTGGTTCCCGCTTGCGCCGCGCGAGGTCTACGTGCCGAGCTACCGCGCGAGCCCGCGTTATGTGCAGAACGTCAACATCACGCACGTCACCAACGTGACCGTGATCAACAACATCTACCGCAACCCGCAGGCGCCGCGCGACTTCGCAAACCGGCGCCATCCGGATGCGCTGACGATCGTGCCGACCTCGGTGATGACGGCGCGCCAGCCGGTTGCGCCGGCGGCGTCGAAGTTCCGCGATGCGCCGTGGGCGCGCGAGATCGCCAACAAGCCGACGCCGCCGGTCGTCGTGGCGCCGCCGGTGGCCGCGCCGGCCGTGGCGCAGCAGCGGCCGGTGGACCGGGCGGCGATCAAGCCGCCGCCGGGATTCCCGGTGCAGCCCGGCGCACGACTGGGTGAGCAAGCGCGGCCGCCGATGGGCCGCGGGCGAGGTCCGACCGACAACGCAACGCCGGGCAGCACGCCGAACGCCGCCGTGCAGCCAGGCCAGCGCCCGGGACGGCCCGAGATCGCGCGCCCGGATGCCACGCCCGACCGCAATGCTGCGGCGCCAGCAGGCGGCGGCGCCGCACCGAATGTCGTTGCGCCGCCGGGAAGCGACCGGGCGAATCGGCCGGAGCGGCCGGACCGGCCGCAGCAGCCCGAACGGGCCGATCGCTCCGATCGGCCGGACCGCCCGGACCGCGTCGATGAACGTCGCCAAGGCGTCGCGCGTCCAGCGCCGCCCACGGTGAACGCGGCGCCAGCGCCTGCCCAGCCGCAACGCGAGCAACCGGCCGCCGCGCCGCGCACGGCGCCGCCGATTCCGCAGGCGACGATTCCGCAGGGTCAGATCCCGAACGGGGCGATCCCGGGGCAGCCGCAACGCGGCGGCCACAACAACAACAACAACAGCGCGCGCGAGAACAACAACCCATCGCCGCGATTCGAGCGGCCCGAGCGCCCCGATAGACCCGACCGGCCGGATCGTGCCGAACGGCTGGAGCAGCAGCCGCGGCCGCAACCGCATGTCGCGCCGCAACCGGCTCCGCAACCCGTGCAACGCGCGCCCGAGCCGCCGCGCGCGGTGATGCCGCAACCGCAGCCGCAGCCGCGACCGGCCGAAGTTCAGCGGCCCGCGCCGCCGCCCGAAGTGCACCGGCCAGCACCGGCACCGGCGCCCGAGGCGCGTCGACCCGAACCGCCGCGGGGTCGCGAGGCCCAGCGTGATGAGCCGCGCGAGCGCGGCAACAAGCGCGAGCAGTAGCGGGCAACAACGGGGAGCCGCCGCGGACCGCCGACACCGGCGCTCCGCGGCGGTGTCATTTCATCAACGGCTGCAGCACCGGCCACACGTTGTCGAGGATGATCGTGTGCGCTTCGGCTTTCGGGTGGATGCGGTCGGGCTGGAACATCGTGTCGGCCTGCGGGCCGTCGGCCACCCCGTGCAGCAGGAATGGCACCAGCGCCGTGCCTTCGCTCTTCGCGACGTTGGCGAACAGCGCCGCGAATTCGTCGCCGTACTTGCGACCGTAGTTCGGCGGCAGCTGCATGCCGGCGATCACGACCTTCGCGCCGGCCGCTTTCGAGGCGCGGGCCATCTCGACGAGGTTCGCGCGCGTGGCATCCAATGCCAGGCCGCGCAGCGCATCGTTGCCGCCGAGCTCGAGGATCACGATCGTCGGCCGATGCTGCGTCAGCAGCGACGGCAGGCGCGAGCGGCCGCCGGCGGTCGTGTCGCCGCTGATGCTGGCGTTGATCACCTCGTAGCCGCGCACGTTCTTCTGCGGGCTTTGCGCGATGCGTTGCTGCAGCAGCGCGACCCAGCCGCGGCCGCGTGCCAGGCCGTACTCTGCCGACAGGCTGTCGCCGACGACCAGCACGCGCGGCACTGCGGCTTCCGCAGCGGCCGCCTGCGCGCCGGCCGGCACGACAAAGCCCGGCGCGGCGACGGCCAACGCGAGCACGGTACAGTGCGCCAGCCAGCGTCGCCTCGGCGGCACATCCGTTTCCTTTCGATCATCCATGTCCGAACCCATCATCGCCGTCGAGAGCGTCACCAAGCAGGTGCAGGACTCGACCGGCACCCTGACCATACTGCACGAGATCGACTTCACGCTCTCGGAACGTCAATCGGCCGCGATCGTCGGCGCCTCGGGCTCGGGCAAGAGCACGCTGCTGTCCATCATCGCCGGCCTGGACACGCCGACCCGCGGCACCGTGCGCCTCGCCGGTGTCGACCTGTTCGCGATCGACGAGGATGCGCGCGCCGCGGTGCGTGCCCAGAAGGTGGGGTTCGTGTTCCAGAGTTTCCAGTTGCTCGCGAACCTGAACGCGCTGGAGAACGTGATGCTGCCGCTCGAG
>DATCSE010000516.1:0-14874 GCA_036568605.1 Burkholderiaceae bacterium
CCGCGTGCCGGCGAGACGGTGCGCGACATCTGCCCCGCATCGCCGGGCGGCAAGGACTGGCAGCCCAGCGCCTGGTCGCCGCGCACGCGGCTGCTGTACATCCCGCACCAGAACCTGTGCCAGGACGCCAGCACTTACGAGACCAGCTACATCGCCGGCACGCCCTATGTCGGCGCGGACGTGAAGATGCGACCCGGCCCGGGCGGGCAGCGCGGCGTGTTCGCCGCATGGGACCCGATCGCGCGCCGCAAGGCCTGGGAGGTGCGCGAGAACTTCCCGGTGTGGAGCGGGGCGCTGGTCACCGCCGGCGACGTGGTCTTCTACGGCACCATGGAGGGCTGGTTCAAGGCGGTGGACGCGCGCAGCGGCGCGCTGCTGTGGCAGTACCGCACCGAGTCCGGAATCATCGGCCAGCCGATCAGCTACCGCGGGCCGGACGGGCGCCAGTACGTCGCGGTGCTTTCGGGTGTGGGCGGCTGGTCCGGTGCGATCGTCTCCGGCGGGCTCGATGCGCGCGATGCGACCGCGGCGCTGGGCTTCGCCAATGCGATGAAGGACCTGCCGCAGGTCACGCGGCCAGGAGGGCGACTGTATGTCTTCGCGCTGCCGTGATGCGATCGCGCTCGTGCTGGCGCTGGCCGCGTGCACGGTGGCCGGCGCGCAGCCGCTGCCGCTGCGCGTCTGCGCCGATCCCGACAACCTGCCGTACTCCAGCCGCGACGGCCGCGGCTTCGAGAACCGCATCGCGGGCCTGATGGCCGACGAACTGCAACGTCCGTTGCAGACCTACTGGCTGCCGTTGCGCCGCGGCTTCGTGCGCAAGACGCTGGGCGCCCATGAGTGCGATGTGCTGATCGGGGTTCCGCGCGATGTCGAGCGCGTCAGCACGACGCGGCCGTACTACCGTTCGGGCTATGTGATGCTGGTGCGCGCCGATCGCGACGATCCGCTGCGCGGCTGGGACGACCCGCGGCTCGCGACGCAGCGCATCGGCGTGCAGCTGATCGGCGACGATCTGGCCGCGACGCCGGCGGGCCATGCGCTGGCGTCGCGCGGCGCGACGCAGCAGGTGGTCGGCTTCCCGGTGTTCGGCGAGGGTCCGGCCGTGCAGCGCATCGTCGAAGCGCTGGCGCGCGGCGAGCTCGACGCAGCGTTCGTGTGGGGCCCGCAAGCCGGCTACTTCGCGGCGCGCTCGCCGGTGCCGCTGCGCATGCAGGCGCTGCAGGCACCGCCCGGGCTGGCGCTGCCGTTCCAGTTCGACATCGCGATGGGCGTGCGCCGCGGTCCCGAGGACCGCCCGCTGCGCGACGCGCTCGATGCTGCCATCGAGCGCCGGCGCGCCGAGATCGACGCGATCCTTGCCGAGTACGCGGTGCCGCGCAGCGATGCAGGAGCGTCGCGATGAAGCGCCGTGTGTGCGTCCTGGGCGCTGCGCTGCTGATCGCGATGCTGAGCGGCTGCGAGCGCGAGCAGCGCCGGTTCGATCCGGCCACGCCGCCGTCCGCGGCCGGCGAGCCGGCGCTGCAGGAGCGCAATGCCTACGACGTGTCGCAGGGCAAGCGCCTGTACCGCTGGTACAACTGCAGCGGCTGCCACGCGGCCGGCGGAGGCAGCATCGGGCCGCCGCTGATGGACGCGCGCTGGCGCTACGGCGGCGAGACGCCGCAGATCGTGCAGAGCATCCTGCAAGGCCGCCCCGGCGGCATGCCGGCGTTCGGCGGACGCATCCCCGACGAGCAGGCCTGGAAGATCGCCGCCTACGTGCGTTCGATGAGCGGGCAACTGCGCACCGACGTGGCCGCGAATCGTGGCGACACCTTGAGCTCCGGGCCGCCCGAATCGCGCCGTTCGCGCGAGGACGTGGCGCTGGATCCCACCCGTCCGGCATCGGCTTCGATCGCGGCTTCGGCCGCGTCGGGCGCGGAGCGATGACCATGCGTGCGGCCGGCGGATGGCAGGACGCGCTGCTCGCCCACGGCCCGCAGGCCGCGCAGGTGCTGGACCTGTGGCGCATCACGCTGGCCGTGTGCAGCGTCGTGTTCGCGCTCGTGCTGCTCGCGCTGCTGCTGGCGCTGTGGCGCACGCCCCGCGGCACGGGCGAGACGCCGCCGCAGACCGCCCCGGACGACCGCCGGCCGCTGCGCCGCATTAGCGCCGCGCTGGCGGTGTCGGCGCTGCTGCTGCTGGGTCTGCTGGCCGGCAGCGTCGCGACCGATCGTGCGCTCGCGCAGCTCGCGCTGCGCGACGCGCTGCACATCGAGCTGACCGGTCATCAATGGTGGTGGTCCATCCACTACGACGACCCGGACCCGTCGCGCACCTTCGACACCGCCAACGAGCTGCACCTGCCGCTCGGCCGCCCGGCGATCCTCACGCTGCATTCGAACGACGTGATCCACAGCGTGTGGATCCCCAGCCTGGCCGGCAAGAAGGACCTGATCCCCGGCCGCACCACCACGCTGACGCTGCGCGCCGACCGCGCGGGCCTGTACCGCGGCCAGTGCGCCGAGTTCTGCGGCGCGCAGCATGCCTGGATGGCGCTGCCGGTCAGCGTCGACGAGCCGGCGCGCTTCGACGCCTGGGCCGACGCGCAGCGGGCGGCCGCGAAGCCGGCGGCCGACGATCTCACGCGGCGCGGCCAGAGCCTGGTGCTGAACGGCGACTGCGCGATGTGCCATGCGATCCGCGGCACCGACGCGAACGCCCGGCAGGGGCCGGACCTCACGCATCTGGCCGCGCGCGGTACGCTGGGCGCCGGCGCGCTGCCCAACGACGCCGCGCACCTGGCCGCGTGGATCAGCGACCCGGCGGCGCACAAGCCGGGCGTCAACATGCCGTCGCACGCGTTTGCGCCCGACGATCTGCAAGCCATCGTGGCCTATCTGGGGAGCCTGCAATGAACGCGCACGATCAGCTCGAGCGCACCTGGCGCGACCCCGGCGGATTCATCGGCTGGTTCTGCGCGGTCAACCACAAGACCATCGGCCTGCGCTTCATCGCGACGACCTTCGTCTTCTTCGCCGCGGCCGGAGTGCTGGCGCTGGTGATGCGGCTGCAGCTCGCGCGGCCCGACAGCCGGCTGATCGGCCCGGACCTGTACAACCAGCTGTTCACGGTGCACGGCACGACGATGATGTTCCTGTTCGCGGTGCCGGTGATGCAGGCGATGGCGACCTACCTGCTGCCGCTGATGCTGGGCTCGCGCAGCATCGCGTTCCCGCGGCTGAACGCGTACGCGTACTGGATCTACCTGTTCGGCTGCCTGATGCTGTACGCGGCGCTGCTCGTCGACGCCGGGCCCGACGCGGGCTGGTTCTCGTACGTGCCGCTGGCCGGGCCGGATTACTCGCCCGGCAAACGCTCGGACTTCTGGGCACAGCTCATCACGTTCAGCGAGATGTCGGGCCTGCTCGGGTCCATCGTGATCATCACGACCATCCTGAAGCTGCGCGCGCCGGGCATGGCGCTGCACCGCATGCCGCTGTTCGCCTGGGCCATGCTGGTCACGTCGTTCATGGTGCTGTTCGCGATGCCCGCGGTGATGTTCGCGAGCACCGCGCTGATCACCGACCGCCTGGTCGGCACGCATTTCTTCAACCCGGCCGAAGGCGGTGACGCGCTGCTGTGGCAGCACCTGTTCTGGTTCTTCGGCCACCCCGAGGTGTACTTCATCTTCATCCCGGCGCTGGGTTTCATGTCGCAGATCATCGCGACCTTCTCGCGCCGGCCGGTGATGGGCTACGCGCCGATGGTGCTGGCGCTGGTCGCGACCGGCTTCATGTCGTTCGGCCTGTGGGTGCACCACATGTTCGCGACCAACCTGCCCGAGCTGGGCAAGGCCTTCTTCACCGCGATGAGCCTGATGATCGCGCTGCCGTCGGCGCTGCAGATCTTCTGCTGGCTGGGCACGCTGTGGACCGGCCGGCTGGTGCTGAAGACGCCGCTGCTGTACGTGCTGGCCTTCTTCTTCATCCTCGTGCTCGGCGGCTTGAGCGGCGTGATGCTGGGCATGGTGCCGCTGGACCTGCAGGTGCACGACACCTACTTCGTCGTCGCGCACCTGCACTACGTGCTGATCGGCGGCGCGGTGTTCCCGCTGATCGGCGCGATGTACTACTGGTTCCCGAAGTTCAGCGGCCGCATGCTCGACGAGCGCATGGGCACGGTCCAGTTCTGGCTGTTCTTCATCGGCTTCAACGTCGCGTTCTTCCCGATGCACCTGCTGGGCCTGCACGGGATGCCGCGGCGCGTCTACACCTATCCGTCCGGCATGGGCTGGGAGAACCTGAACCTCGCGTCTACGGTCGGCGCGCTGATGATCGCGCTCAGCGTCGCGCTGTTCGTCGCCAACGTGCTGCGCAGCGTGTTCCGCGGCGCGCCGGCCGGCGCCAACCCCTGGGGTGCCGGCTCGCTCGAATGGGCGACGGCGTCGCCGCCGCCCGCCGGCAACTTCGTGCAGCCGCCGGTGGTCCACGGGCGGGAGCCGCTGTGGGAGCCGCCCGCGCAACCCGCGGCGGTCGTCGGCCTGGCGAACGACCAGCGCGAGGTGCTGGTCACCAGCGTGATCGAGGCGCAGCCGGACCACCGCGCGATCTTCCCGGCGCCGTCGCCGTGGCCCTTCATCAGCGCGGCGGCGACCACGCTGCTGTTCGTCACGTCGATCTTCACGCCGTGGGCCGTGGTGTGGGCCTCGATCCCGGTCGCGCTCGCGCTGATCGCGTGGTTCTGGCCGACCGTGCGCGAGACGCTGCAGGAAAAGCGCCTGGAGCAATCGCCATGAAGACCCCTGGAGCGACCGCCACGGCGCAACGCGAGCGCTCCCAGGCCGCGCTGCGCACGCAGGAAAGCCTGCTCGATGTCTCGGCGCTGCCCAGCTTCGCGTTCAGCCATCGCAGCCTGATGTGGTGGTCGACCGCGGGGATGATGGCCATCGAAGGCGCGGTCTTCGCGCTGGCCATCGTGACCCTGCTGTTCCTGCGCGTGCATGCGCAGGCCTGGCCGCTGTCGGGCCAGTTGCCGCCCGCGCTGCTGTGGGGGACGCTGAACACGTTCGTCATGCTGACCAGCGTGCTGCCGAATCACTGGACCAAGCGCGCCGCCGAAGCGCTGGACCTGCGCGGCGCGCGCATCGGCATGCTGGTGTGCCTGGCCTGGTCGGCGGTGTTCCTGGCGGTGCGCGTGCTCGAGTTCCGCGCGCTGAACTGCCGCTGGGACGACGACGCCTACGGTTCCATCGTCTGGATGGTGATGGGCCTGCACACGGTGCACCTGGTGACGGACTTCGCCGACAGCGCGGTGCTCGCGGCGGTGCTGTATCGCAAGCCCCTGGCACTGCGCCGCTTCGTCGACGTCAGCGAGAACTGCCTGTACTGGGATTTCGTCGTGCTGAGCTGGCTGCCGCTGTATGCGGTGGTCTACTGGCTGCCGCGCGCGGGGGTGTCATGAGACACCCTGTGTCAACCTTGCTTTCGCGGGCCGAGCGCCGGGCCGCTCCCAAGCCGGCCCGCATCCCCTCGGGGGATCGGCCGATGTACTCATCGGACGAGGGGCCGTCATGAGCTGGCCCGCGTTGCTGCTTGCGCCGCTGCTCGCGCTGCTCGAGCAGGCGCTGGCGTACGCGCTGAGCACGCCGCTGTGCCAGCGGCAAATGGGCCCGTGGCTGCATCTGGTGCCGGCGGTGAGTTTGGTGCTGGTGCTGGTGTGCAGTGCGCTCGCGCTGGTCGATTGGCGCCGGCGTGCCGGCCAGCCGGCAGGGCGCTTCATCAGCGGCGTGTCGCTCGGGATGGGGGCCTTGTGCGCGCTGACGATCGCGGCGATGTGGGTGCCGATCGGATGGCTCTCGCCCTGCGCCGGCTGAGCAGCGCCGCGGTGCTGCTGCCGGGCGCGGCCGTGCCGGCTGGCGCCCATGGTCCCGTCTTCGACATGGCGCCGCCGGCCGTGCTGGAGGTTCCCCTGTGGCTGTGGATCTGCCTGGCCACCAGCCTCGTGCTGTATGCGCTGGGACTGCTGGCATTGTGGCGGCGCGCCGGCACCGGGCACGGCATCGCGCGTTGGCGTGCGGCCTGCTTCGCGGCGGGTTGGCTGGCCTTGCTGCTGGCGCTCGCGTCGCCGCTGGACAGCTGGAGCGCACGGCTGTTCTCGGCGCACATGCTGCAGCACGAGTTGCTGATGGTGGTGGCCGCACCGCTGCTGGTGCTGGGCCGACCGCTCGCGGTGTGGACGTTCGCGCTGACGCCGCGCATGCGGCGCGCGTGCGGCGGCGCACTGCGTGCCGCGGCCTGGCGCGGCACCTGGCGTCTGATCACGCGGCCGCTGACGGCCTGGGCATTGCATGCCGTGGCGCTGTGGGCCTGGCATGCGCCTGCCGCTTTCGACGCGGCCCTGCACGACGAGGCCCTGCACGAACTGCAGCACGCCACCTTCCTCGCCAGCGCGCTGCTGTTCTGGTGGACCGTGCTGGGCGTGCGGCATGCGGCGCCCGGCATACCGCTGCTGTCCGTCTTCACGACGATGATCCACAGCGGCGCGCTGGGCGCGCTGCTGGCGCTCTCGCCGTGGATCTGGTACTTGCCGTACGCGGCCAGCGCGTTCGCGCTCGGATGGGATCCGCTGCAGGATCAGCAGCTGGGAGGGCTGGTCATGTGGGCACCGGCCGGCGCGGCCTACTTCGCCAGCGGCCTGTTGCTGGCCGCGCAGCTGCTGCGGCCGTCGCGCGTTGTCGGTCCTGCATCGTGAGCGCGCGAGCGCGTTCAGACTGGTGTCGCCGCAACGCCGCCAGCACCGGTCAAGCTCTGCCAGGTCAGCGCGCTGCGTCGGCGCCGTCGCCGACAAACGTCAGCACGGCGTTGTTGCGGCCGCCTCGTTTGGCGTCGTACAGACTGCGGTCCGCGCGGGCCAGCATGGTCTGCAACTCATCGGCGCGGCCCATGCACAAGCCCAGGCTGATCGAGACCGCGAGACCCTGCGTCAAGGCCGGCCAGTCATGGCCCGACACGGCGCGCACGATGTCGGCCGCGCGCGCTTCGGCCACCTCGGCGCCGACCTGGTCGAGGACGACCACGAACTCGTCCCCGCCCAGACGCGCCGCCAGATCGCCGGCGCGCACCTGTCCCGCGAGGATCGCGCCCAGCTGACGCAACACCGCATCGCCGATGTCGTGCCCGAAGCGGTCGTTGATCTGCTTGAAGTGATCGACGTCGATCATCATCACCGCGACCAGGCCGGCGGAGGCCCGGGCCGGCGCCAGCCGTTCCCCCAAGCCGGAGACGTAGGCCTGGTAGGCGCGCCGGGTCGCCAGGCCGGTCAGGTCGTCGGTGAGCACCTGGTGGCGCAGCCGCCGGTGCTCGGCTTGCTGGCGCTCGGCTTCGATCACGCTGCACAGGGCGCGGTCGCGCGCGAGCCGCGCTTCCCAACGCAGCCGCGCCAGCTCCTCGGCATAGCGGCGCGCGACCACGGGTGTCTTGCGGCCGGCCGCGGCGAGGCGGAACGCGAGCAACTTGAGCTGCACCGGCGCCGGGAACCCGATGGCGTCGACCGCCGGCGCGGCGCGCCGCGCGGCACGGCCGTGCTCGCCTGCGCGGTAGTGGCGCACCGCATCGGCAATCGCCACGGTCGCACGAGTGAGGTCGCAGGCCTTGCGGGCCAGACGTTCGGCCCGATCCAGTTCGGGGCTCCGGGGCTGCTCGGCCAGCGCGGCCAGCAGGCTGTGATAGCTGTGCAGCTCGGCCATCCACGCGGCCGGGAAATCCAGGTCGGCCACCGCGGCCACATGGGGCAGGGCCTGGGCCGCGCGGCGTGCCGCGGCCTCCCAATCGTCGATCTCGGCGAGCGCGCAACTCCAGTCGATCAGGATGTCCAGCCGATTGACGGCGATCGCGCGCCGCTGGCAGCGCACCACCGGCAGCCAGACGGATGGCGTCTCGGCGGGCCATGCGCCTTCGGCGAGGTCATAGTGCTGGCTTGCCAGCTCCCACAGCCCGCGCGTGTGAAACGACAGGGCCACCTCGATGTGCGCCGCGCAGCGATGGGCCGGGAACTCGCTGGCCTCGTCGAGCAGCACCACGGACCGGGTGAGCGCGTCACCGACCCCTTTGGGCATCATGTTCGGCGCGCCGATCGCCTCCCCGAACACCGAGGTCGAAAGCGCGAGCGCCACCAGCGCCGGGTCGCGCGTGCGCTCGGCGCATTCGAGCATCGTGCGCAGCGGCGCGCTGGCGTCGACGCCGCGGTGGCGGGCCTGCAGCACGTACGCCCATTGCGTCAGCGCCCGCAGGTCGGGCCAGTCGCGAGCCAGCGCGAGCGCGTCCAGCCGCTCGACGGCGTCCAGCTCCGCCTCGGGCGCCTGGACGCTCTCGATCAGCCGATACGCTTCGATCAGCGGTTCGACGCGGGGATTGGACTGCGAACTCAAGGGGCGGTACTTCCGGAATCGTCGGCATTTTCATCGGCACGCGGCCCGCGGTCTGAAGCCGCTCTCGCGTGAGCGTCTGCACGTCGCCGCGATTTGCTCGTTGTCGATCCGCGGCCTGCTCGATCGTCGTACGGGTGGAGCCTCCGCACGCGCAGAGGCTTCGACCCTACAGACAACCACTGGAAAACCCATGACAAAGATGATCTTCGTCAGCCTGCCGGTCACCGACCTCGAGGCCTCGATCGCCTTCTACAAGGCCCTGGGATTCGAGCAGAACCCGCAACTCAGCGACGACGGCGGCGCCTGCATGGTGTGGAGCGAGGCGATCTACGCCATGCTGCTCACGCACGCCAAATGGCGCACGCTCACGCAGCGGCCGTTCCCGCCGGCCGGGGCGATCGGTTCGATGCTCTCGCTCTCGATGGACAGCCGCGACGCCGTCGATGCGATGAACCGTGCCGCCGCGGCCCACGGCGGGCAGGCCGACGTGAACCCGGCCGAGGACCTGGGCTTCATGTACAGCCGCGACCTCGCCGACCCCGACGGGCACATGTGGGGGATCGTCTGGATGGATACCGCGGGGATGTCGCCCGCGGATCACCAGAGCTGAGCCGCGCTGCGCGCCCCCTGCGCCCCCGCGTCGCCGCCGGAGCCACCGGCGCCGCCACCATCACCCGAAAGACAAACCCGCATCCTCCCGCCCGACTTGGCCCGGTACATGGCCTGGTCCGCGGCGGCGATCAGCTCGGTGGCGTTCTCGCCGTCGATCGGGTAGCGGCTGACGCCGATGCTGGCGCCGACCACGAGGTCGGCTTCGCCCCGCCGCACCGGCTGCGACAGGACATCGAGCACCTTGTGCGCGACGATCGGGAGCCCTTCGAGCTCGTCGGTGTCGTCGAGCAGGATGATGAACTCGTCGCCGCCGATGCGCGCCACGGTGTCGACCTCGCGCACCACATGCTTCAGGCGCTGCGCCAGCGCGCGCAGCACGAAGTCGCCCGCGGCATGGCCGAGCTCGTCGTTGATGGTCTTGAAGTTGTCGAGGTCGATGAACAGCAGCGCCAGTTGGCGGCCGGTGCGCTTGGCATGGGCCAGCGCGTGATCGAGGCGATCGAGGAACAGGCGCCGGTTGTGCAGCCCCGTGAGGCTGTCGTGGCTGGCCAGCCTGTCGAGTTCGTTCTGCTTCTGTTCCAGCGTCGCGAATTGCGCGCGAATCTGGCGTTGCATGTTCTCGATGCTGCGCGCGAGCAGGCCGATTTCGTCCTGGCGCGCACAGGGCAGGCGGCCGTCCGGGGCGCCGTCGGCGAAGCGCCGCACCGCGTCGACGATCTGATTCAGCGGCCGGGTCAACGCGCGTGCCAGCAGGGCGGCCAGCAGCACGGCCAGCGCGCTGAAGGCCACGACGATGCGGGTGTTGACCACGCCGAGCTGCTCGCTGTCCTTCAGCACCACGCTCAACGGCTGGGCGAGCCCCAGGATGAACTCGTCCTCGTACTGCAGTTCGCCCAGCGGCTGGCGCATGAAGGCCGCCACCACGGCGCCCTGTGCGCCGGGCGGCGTGGCCGTGGTGACGAGCGCATCCTGGCGGCCCGAGCCCTCGCGCGTCATCGCCGCGGCGGCGGGGAAGGCATCCTGCAGGCGCGACGCCTGCCCGCGATCGAAGGCGAAGGCCTGGCTGGGGTCGGGATGGATCAGGAAGTCGCCGGCGCGGTTGGTCAGGTACAGCTGCAAGCCGGGGGGCAGATCGGCCGCCAGCTGCGCGAACAAGCCGTTCAGGTCGACGTTGATGACGACGACGCCGCGCGCGTGCCCGTTCACGTCATGCACCGGCGCCGCGACCTGCAGCGAGGGCTTGCCCAGGCCCGCATGAGCGCCCACCTCGTGATTGATGACCGGGCGCGACACGTACACCGTGCCGGCGGGCAGGCGCAGCGTCTCGAACACGTACGGGTAGTGCCCTTTCTCCTGCAGATCGTCGCCGCTCACGCGCACCAGGCCGCTGTCGTCGCGATCGACCCGTATGCGCTCCAGCCCATGATCGGTCACGTCGATCAGGCGCATCTGGAAATACTCGGGATGGGTGCGCAGCATGCCTTCGAACAGCAGCGCGGCGTTGTTCTCGTTGAACTCCTGCACGCTGGGGTCGGCGCGGGCGAGCAGGCGCGCGGATTGCGGGTGATCGGCCAGCATCCGCACGTCGCGCGCGGTGCCGTTGAGCCCCACGGCCAACTGGCGGACCAGCACCCGCGTGGCCGTCTGCAGCCGTTCCTCGGCGCCGGCCGTCAGCATCGCGCGGCTGGCCGAGTAGCCGTAGTAGCCGGTCAGGGCGGCCGCCAGCACGCCCACCCAGGCCAACGCGAGGCCGAGGCGCCAGGCGATGCCGGGTTTCAGCTTCATCGGGGCCGCCGGCTCATCGTCATCGCCATCACGGCGCCAGCACGCGCGAAGCGCGATCACCCGAGCGGATGCGCGCCCACATGGCCTCGCGCCGGCCGGCGTCCTCGACCGGCTCGAGCCAGAGGATGCGCACCTCAGGCTGGCTGGAATCCGACGCCGTGGTGGTGCTGGACAGCCCCTGGCGCTCCATCAGCAGCCGGCTGGCCTGCTCGCCGAGCAGGAGGTCGATCCAGGCATGCGCCAGCGCGGGGTCGCGGGCCCGGCGCGTGATGGCCCAGCAATCGAGCCACGCCAGCGCGCCTTCGCGAGGAATCACATAGCCGGCATCGACGCCCTGGGCCTTCAGCAGATGCAGCTGCTGCGTGCCGTAGTTGGCATACATCAACGCGGCGCCGTGGCGCCGGAACAGGTCGATCGACTCCTCGGGCCCGTTGTAGAACCCGAGCACGTTGCGCCGCAGATCGATCAGCGCATCCACCGTGCGCGGCCACATCGCCGGCTCGATACTGAACGGCGATGCGGCCCCCAGCATCTGGGCTGCAAGCGAGAAGTTGTGGGCGCCGCCGCCGTAGGCGAGCACCTTGCCCTGGTAGCGCTTGTCCCACAGCGCCGCGATCGAGGCGGGGGGCGTGCCGATCTGGCGCCGGTCGTAGATCAGCCCCATCTCGGAATAGGTGAACGGGATCGCATAGGTCTGCGCCGCGCCGCCCTGCGTGTGCACCAGCCCGGGGATGGCGGCACGCTGGCGGAAGCGCGGCAGCTGCGCGCGGGTGTTCGGGATCTGGGCCGGATCCACCGGCCTGACCAGCTCGGACTGGATGTAGCGCTGCAACTCGGCGGTGTTCACCGCGAAGACGTCGAAGCCGGCACCGCCGTCGGCATTGAGCTTCTGCCACATCGACTCGTCGGTATCGATCACCGTCAGCTCGACATGGGCGCCCGTCCTGGCTTCGAAGTCGCGAACGACCTCGGGTTCCGCATACCCGGGCCAGGCCAGCACGCGCAGCACCGGTGCCGCGGCTGCGTGCACGCCGGCCAGGGCGAGCAGCAGCACCGCCGCCACCGGAAACCACCTTCCTCGCATCGACAACAACCCCGCCAAGTCCTGGCTCCCCTGCCGCCATGTTAGGGCAACACGATGTCGCGGGCCGACCCGGCCTGGCCGCCGGCGTGCGGAGAACACGTCTTGACGGCGTGTGTGCTTGCTTGCAACGATCGCCGCTTGCCCGACACTCTCGCCTCATGAACTGCCCACGAGGACCCCATGCCTGACGTTCGATCGATGTGCGCGATTGGCCTGAGCGGCCAACTGGGCTTGAACGGCCAACTGCCGTGGGAGGGCGACCGCCGCCCTGAATTCGAGGCCGACGTGGCGCGCTTCTTCGAGATGACCCGCGGCCATGTGCTGATGGCCGGCCCGCGCACCATCGCCGCGGTGCCGGCGTTCGCGCACGCCGACCGCACGCTGGTCACGTTGCGCTCCAGCGACGACCCGCAGGCGATGCTGGACCGCTTTCCCGGCCGCGTCGTCTACATCGGCGGCGGCCCGCCGGTGTGGGACGTCTATGCCCGCTTCATCCGCCACTGGGACATCACGCGCCTGCCGTACGACGGCCCGGCCGACCGCTGGTTCGACCCGCGCTGGCTGCTGACCGGCGCGCAGGTCCGGTCACGCTGAGATCGGGGCGGGGCGCCGGTGCGGCATCGGCATGCCGCGGGCCGGCCTCAATGCGCGCCGGGGTGCAAGGTCGCCTGGCCCAGGTTCCACAGCGGCGTGAACACGCCCAGCAGCAGGATGCCCACCATCACGCCCATGACCGCGAGCAGGATGGGCTCGATGGTCTCCGCCAGCTTGCTGACCTCGTAGGTCACGTCCTCGGTGTGGATCAGCGCGATCTGCTCCATCATCTCCGCCACCTCGCCGGTGGCCTCGCCGACGCTGATCATCTGCAGCTCCATCGACGAGAAGATGCCGGTGGTGGTTGCGACGCGGGTGAAGTTCTCGCCGCGCTCGATCCCGCGGCGCATCTGCAGGATGCGCTGCGAATAGAAGGCGTTTCCCACGACCCGCGCGGCCAGTTCGAGCGACGGCACCAGCGACACGCCGCTGCGGCTGGCCATCGCGAAGTTGCGGCAGAACCGGGCGACGCTCGCCTTGGTCAGGATGCTGCCGATGACAGGCAGTCTCGTCTTGGTGCGATCCCAGAGATAGTGCCCACGCTCGGTGGCCGTCCACTTGCGGAACAGGAACACGAAGCCGCCGATCACGGCCGCGACCACCCACCAGTAGTGCCGGCTGAACTCCGAGATCCCGATCAGCACCTGGGTGATCATCGGCAGCTCGGCGTGCAGATTCTTGTACGTCGCCGCGAAGACCGGGATCACGAACAGCATCAGCACCGCCATCCCGATCGCCAGCGCCGACATCACGAACGTGGGATAGCGGACGGCCGACTTGACCTTCTTGTTCAGGTCGCGATCGAACTCGATCTGCTTGTACAGAGCACGGAACGATTCGTCCAGCCGGCCGGCGCCTTCGCCCACGCGGATCATGTTGACGTAGAACTCGTCGAAGATCTTGGGATGCCGCGCGAACGCCGTGCTCAGGTCCGTGCCGCGGTCCAGGTCGGCACGCACCGCGAGCAGCGCCTTGGCCAGCGCCTTGTTGGTGGTCGAGCGCTGTATGCCTTCGATCGCCAGCAGCAGCGGCATGCCGGCGCGAACCATGTTGGCCATCTGGCGCGTCAGCAACTGCAGCTCCAGGATCGGCACCTTGTTCTCGCCGGTCAGGTTGGTGAACCATTCCGGCTGCTCCGCGGGCCTGGGCAGCTCCCTGATCCTGATCGGCGAGATGTCGCTTTCCATCAGCCATTTCGCGACGGCATTCGGGTTGGCGGACTCGATGCGGCCCTGCATCTTTTCGCCGAGCCGGTTGCGTCCCTCGTAAAGGTAGGTCTGCATGATGGGAGCTCCGTGTTGACTACTCGGCGATGGTCATCGCTTCGGCTGCCGTCGTGCGGCCCTCGAGCACCATCGTCACGGCACCGTGGGCCAGCGTGCGCCGGCCGACCTGCTCGCGCGCCAGCTTGTCGATCAGCTGAGGGTCGGCGCCCTGCAAGGCGTCCGTCAGGGCCTGCGTCATCTCGAGCAATTCGTAGACCCCGCGCCGCCCGCTGAAGCCCACGCCATTGCAGCGCGAGCAGCCTCGCCCCTTGCGGAACTTGGCCAGCGACAGCTCTTCCTCGCTCGCGTGGTGGGCCAGCCATGCACGCTCGTCCAGCGGCGGGTCGTAGGGCTCCACGCAGTACAGGCACGACACGCGCAGCAGCCGCTGGGCCATCACGGCCCGCAGTGTCGACGCGATCATGTAGCCGGGCACGCCCATGTCCAGCAGGCGCACCGGCGTGCTCGGCGCATCGTTGGTGTGCAACGTGGACAGCACCGTGTGCCCGGTCATCGCCGCGCGCACCGCGATGTCGGCCGTCTCGTTGTCGCGGATCTCGCCCACCAGCAGCACGTCCGGGTCCTGCCGCAGCAGCGAGCGCAGCACGCGAGCGAAGCTGAGCTCGATCTTGTCGTTGATTTGCACCTGGTTGATCCCGGCGAGGCGGTACTCCACCGGGTCCTCCGCGGTGAGGATCTTCACGCTGGGCTGGTTCAGGGTCTCGAGGGCCGCGTAGAGCGTCGTGGTCTTGCCGCTGCCGGTCGGGCCGGTCACCAGCACGATGCCGTGCGGCGCGTGGATCGCGCGCTCGAAGCCCCCGCAGGCCCACCCCGGCAGCAGCTCCTTGATGCCATTGCGCTTGCCGCCCTGGCGCAACAGGCGCAGCACGATGGACTCGCCGTACTGCGTCGGCATCGTCGACATGCGGATGTCGAAGCGCGAGTCGGCGGACTTGATCGTGATGCGGCCGTCCTGCGGCAAGCGGCGCTCGGCGATGTCCAGCTGCGCCATCAGCTTCAGCCGCACGATCAGCGCCGACGTGATCCGGGGATCCGCCTCGACCTGCACGTGCAGCACGCCGTCGATGCGGAAGCGCACGACCAGCGCGTGCTCCTGCGGCTCG
>DATCSE010000517.1:0-2262 GCA_036568605.1 Burkholderiaceae bacterium
GGTCTACGCAGTGCTGCCGTCGCCGGCCGCGCTGCCGCGTGCTATGGCCGTGCTCGACGCGCTGCGCGATTACGGCGTCAGCGTGCAGATGCACGCCGGCGGCGGCGGCATGAAAGCGCAGTTCAAGCGCGCCGATGCGAGCGGCGCGCGCTATGCGCTGATCTTCGGGGACGACGAGCTCGCGCGCGGCGAGGTCGGGCTCAAAGACCTGCGCGACGCGGGTGCCGCACAGCGCAGCCTCGCGCTGAGCGGCGTGGCCGACTGGGCCGCCGAGCTGCGCACCGCATAATCCCGCGTTCACCGACGACGACATCGTTCATGGCCACCCATCTCGACCTCGAAGAGCAAGAACAGCTCGACCAGCTCAAATCGTTCTGGAAGCAATACGGCAACCTGCTGACCTGGCTGCTGATCATCGCGCTCGGTGCGTATGCGGCGTGGAACGGCTGGACCTGGTACCAGCGCAAGCAGGCGGGCGAGTCGGCCGCGATGTTCGACGAGCTCGACAAGGCCGCGCAGGCCGGCGATGCGGCCACCGCCGGCCGCATCTTCAACGACATGAAGGACCGCTACCCGGGCACCGCGTTCACGCAGCAGGGCGGCCTGCTCGCGGCCAAGGTGCAGTTCGAGAAAGGCAAGCCCGACGATGCGCTCGCGACGCTTGCCTGGGTCGGCGCGAACGCGGCCGAGGCCGAGTACCAGGCGGTCGCGCGGCTGCGCGCGGCCGGCGTCCTGCTGGACCAGAAGAAGTATGACGACGCGCTGAAGCAGCTCGACGGCATCGCGCTGAAGGACGGCGGGAAGGAGTTCGAAGCGCTGGCCGCCGACCGGCGCGGCGACATCCTGCTCGCGCAGGGCAAGACCGCCGACGCGACCGCTGCATACCAGAAGGCCTGGGACACGATGGACAAGGCGGTCGACTACCGGCGCCTGATCGAAGCGAAGCTGACGGCGCTCGGCGCTGCGCCGGCCGATGCGGCGGCGTCGGGGGCGGCGAAATGAGGAGCGGCATCCATCCGCTCGCCCTGAGCCTGTCGAAGGGCTGCTCGGCGTGGCTCAGAAGAGGCTTCGACAAGCTCAGCCCGAACGGGGTGTGGGCCGTGCTGATGGCGGTCGCGCTGCTCGGGGGCTGTGCCAGCAGCAGCAAGCCGAAGCCGACCCCGCTCGATCCGCTGACGCCGACAGTGACTCCGAAGCAGATCTGGAACAGCCGCATCGACGCGGTCCAGTACCCGCTGACCGTCGCGGTGGTCGGCAACGCGTTCACGCTGGCCGGCAGCGACGGCAGCGTGCTCGCGCTCGATGCCGACAGCGGCCGCGAGCTGTGGCGCGCGAACGCCGGCGCGAAGCTGTCGGCCGGCGTCGGCACCGATGGCCGCTTCGCCGCGGTCGTCACGCGCGACGGCGAGCTGATTGTTTTCGAGCAGGGCCAGGTCAAGTGGCGCAAGCCGCTCTCGGCACGCGTCACGACGGCGCCGCTGGTGGCCGGCGAGCGGGTGTTCGTGGTCGGCGTCGATCGCATCGTGCGGGCGTTCGACGCGCTCGACGGGCGCCGCATCTGGACGCTGCAGCGTCCCAGCGATCCGCTGACGCTGGCGCAGGCCGGTGTGCTGGTGCCTTTCAAGGACACGCTGGTCGTCGGCCAGGGGCCGCGCATGGTCGGGGTCGACCCGACCGCCGGCACGGTGCGCTGGGACGTGCCGGTCGGCTCGCCGCGCGGCGCAAACGAGATCGAGCGCCTGGCCGACCTGGTCGCGCCGTCGGCGCGTGTCGGCAACCTGATCTGCGCACGTTCGTTCCAAGCCGCGGTCGGTTGTGTCGATGCGCAGCGCGGCGCGACGGTCTGGAGCCGGAACATCGGCGGTACCGACGGTGTTGCGGCCGATGCCGAGTTCGTGTTCGCGGCCGATGCGACCGATCGCCTGACCGGATGGAAGACGCCCAGCGGCGACGTCGCCTGGACCAGCGACAAGTACCTGTACCGCGGGATGAGCGCGCCGGTGATCTTCGGCAGGTCGGTCGTGTACGGCGACGTCGAAGGCACGGTGCACTGGTTCGCGCGCGACACCGGCGAGGCGCAGGCGCGCCAGACCACCGATGGCAGCGCGATCGTCACCGCGCCGGTGGTCGCCGGCTCGACGATGCTGGTCGTCACGAAGAACGGCGGCCTGTACGCCTACCGCCAGCCGTAGGCGGCTGCTGCACGAAGTAGGGCGCATGAAACCGGTCATCGCGATCGTCGGCCGGCCGAACGTCGGCAAG
>DATCSE010000518.1:0-5677 GCA_036568605.1 Burkholderiaceae bacterium
ATCGCAACGCCGCCGCGGCGGCCGACTTCCTGCGGTTGCCGACGAACCGGGTCGTCGAGCTGGGGTCGAGGCTGGAGATCTGACGCTCAGCGCTTCGTACGCTTGACCGCGTAGCGAGGCGCCGGCTCCTGCGCCATCGACGGCGCACTGACGAGCTCGACGTGGGTCGCTAGCCCTTGCGCCGCGGCGAACGACAGCAGGCCGCGATCGAGTGTGGCAAGTTGCTGGCGCTTGTGCACCGCCAAGCCCAGCAGATACGCATCCGTCACCTGGCGATGGCCGATCAACGCGAGGTTTTGCAGTGTCGGCAGCTGCCGGGGCTCGGGGGATTCGGGCCAGTACTCGTGCAGCGGTTGTGCCGTCATCGTTGCGAGCGCGTCCAGGGCGTCGGCCGGGCTGATCGTCTCGCCGACGACCTTGGGATTGCTGGTCAGCCGCAGAAACGCGAGCTGGGTCAGCGCGCAAGTGGCCCAGCGGCGCTTGGTTCGTGCGGCGAACCAGCGGTGCGATTCGCCGTGGTGCACATGCGCGGCGTGCGTCAGCGCAATCAGCAGGTTGGCATCGAACAGCCAGACAGGCTCTCGGCTCACGCGTCGTCGTCCTCGGCGCGCTTGACGTCATCCAGCGTGATGGTGGTTCCGCTGGCGGCGTTCGCGAACACCGGGAAGCCGGATTTGCGCGCCGTCGGCAGCGCCTCGGCGCGCAGGCCCTTCAGGATCAATTCCGAGACCACAGCGCCCAGCGACTGAGCCCGATGCGCGGCGAGCTGGCGTGCAGCTTCGAGTGCGGTGCTGTCGATATCCAGGGTCGTGCGCATGGCGAGGATGATGCGTTGATGCGACCGCATCATACCATCGCACCAACGGAGGATGCGGTCGAGGTCATGACGCTCATGCAATGCCACTCTAGGGATGCCGGATCGGCCCTTGGGGATGCCCGCATCCGGCGCGCCAGTGCAATTTGTGCAACAGTGGCGGCCGCGGCTGCGCATGCCGGACGCTGCCTCCCGAGACCTTGACGATCTCTCCGATGAAACTGCTGTTCGTTGCCGACCCCCTCGAGGGTTTCAAGACCTACAAGGATTCGACCTACGCGATGATGCGCGAGGCCGCGTCGCGCGGCCACGAGCTGCTGGCCTGCGAGCCGCGCGATCTGTCGTGGCGGCGAGGCGAGCGCGTCAGCGCGCCGCTGCACGCGTTCACGTTGACCGGCGACGAGCACGACTGGTTCGCGCTGCGCCCCGGCAGCGGCCAGGTGACCGCGCTGGCCGAGGTCGATGCGGTGCTGATGCGCAAGGACCCGCCGTTCGACAGCGAGTACTTCTATGCCACGCATCTGCTGCAGCAGGCCGAGCGCGAAGGCGCGCGCGTCTTCAACTCGCCGGCCGCGCTGCGCGACCATCCCGAGAAGCTGGCCATCCTCGAGTTCCCGCACTACATCGGGCCGACGCTGGTCACGCGCAGCGAAGCCGAGGTCAAGCGCTTCCATGCCGAGCACCGCGACATCGTCGTGAAGCCGCTGGACGGCATGGGCGGCATGGGCATCTTCCGCGTCGGTCCCGATGGCCTGAATCTCGGCTCCATCGTCGAGACGCTGAACAAGGGCGGCGCGCAGACGGTGATGGCGCAGCGCTATCTCACCGAGATCGTCGACGGCGACAAGCGCGTGCTGGTGATCGGTGGCAAGCCGGTGCCGTTCTGCCTCGCGCGCATCCCGCAGGGCAGCGAGATCCGCGGCAACCTCGCGGTCGGCGGCAAGGGCGTCGCGCGCGAGCTCACCGCGCGCGACCGCGAGATCGCCGAGGGCCTGGGCCCGCTGCTCGCGAAGCGCGGGCTGCTGCTGGTCGGGCTCGATGTGATCGGCGACAGCCTGACCGAGATCAACGTCACCAGCCCGACCGGCTTCCAGGAAATCACGAAGCAGACCGGGTTCGACGTCGCGAAGATGTTCGTCGATGCGCTCGAGGCCGCGTTGGCCGGCTCGCGGGCCGGCGTCGGCTGACGACGAGCGATCTCCCCGATGCGTCCCGCACGCGCACGACCATGGCCCGCACCCACGACGTCTATCTCTCGTCGACGCTGCGCGACCTGACCGACGAGCGCGACGCCGTCGAGGCGGTGCTGACGCAGCAGGGCTACGGTGTCCTGCAGAGCTACTCGGCCGACGAGCAGTCGGTGCGCGACAGCTGCCTGGCCGATGTCGCGAGCTGCGCGATCTACGTCGGGATCGTCGGGTTGCGTTACGGGCATTGCCCGGCAGACCCGAACGGGAGCGCGTCGTGCTCGATCACCGAGCTCGAGTTCCGCGAAGCGCGGCGCCTGCACAAGCCGTGCTACGTCTTCATCAAGAGCCAGTCGGCGCGCACCTACTGCGGCACCGACATGGATTCGGCGACCGGCGAGAACGAGCGCGGCGCCCGCATCGCGGCGTTCCGCGCGCTGCTCGAAGGTGGCACGCTGCTGCGCCCCAAGCCGTTCGCGACGGTGCAGGAGCTGCGCGAGGCGGTGCTCGCGAAGCTGCCGGAGTTCGAGGACCACCTCGCGACGACCCGGCCAGCCGCGGCGCCGGCATCGTCGCGCAGTGGCGAGCTCGCGGCGCTGGTGCAGCGTTTTGTCGGCGCGTCGGCGCGCAGCGTGGTCGCGGACCTGATCGGCGGCCGTCTCGGCACCGAGGAGCTCGATGCGATCGCGGCCGACGATGCGTTGTCGCGCCAGGCCTGCGCGCACCTGCTGGCTGCGCAGCGCGTCGAGAACAGCGCGTGGATGCGCCGCCTGATCGGCGAGCTGCTGGTGCGTCGTCCCGACGCCGGCGTGCCGGTGATCCTGGGCCATGCGTTCGGCGACGAACCGCACGAGTGGGCGCAGCGCCAGGGGCTGCTTGCCGCTCTGCGCTTTGCCGAAGGCGGAAACCGCGCCGGCGCGATGGGCGTGCTGTACCAGAAGGCGCAGCAGGCCAAGAGCGTCGACTACGACACCTTGCGGCTCGTGATCGCCGCGTTCGGCTACCTCGGCGAGGCGCACGCCGCGCGCTGGGTGGCCGACAACGAGAACTTCGACAGCGACGCGGACGCGGCCGGCAAGCTGGGGCCGGTGCTGGCGATCGCTGGCCTGTCCGCTTTCATCCGCCAGGAAGGCGTGTTCCATGCCGGGCTCGGTACGACGAGCGCCGCGCTCGAGGCGCGCCGCCGGCTGGGCAAGGAGCTCGATGCGGTGACCTTCGAGGAGACGCTGCATCGTCTGCGCCCCGGGCTTGCCCAGCCGTTGCTGCGCCATGCGGCCGACAACTGGTCGCTGCCGCTGGCTTCGGCGCTGCTCGCCTCGCTGGTCGGCCGCCTGCCCGGCCATGCCGCCGACGACGCGGTGATGCTGACCGAGATGGACCCGCAGCTCGCCGAGCGCGGCTATCGCGCGATCGCGAGCATTGGCGACGAGTCGGTCTGGGCCGCGCTCGCCGCGCTGGCGGGGCACGACAGCCTGGTGCCGCCGTGGGCGCGCATGCTGGCCATCGGCTGGCTCGGCGGCGCGGGCGCGCTGCGCCGGGCCGACGAGGTGAGCGCGATGCTCGCGCAGCCGGCCAGCTTCGCGACCGTGTGCGCGCTGTGGGCGGCGGGGCGCATCGCGGCCGCGGCGACCTCGGTCTCCGCAGTTTCGGCCATCGCGCCGGCCAGCGCCGCGGCCGGCTCGGCGTTCGTCGCGCCGCTGCGCCGCGCCACCGCCGACGCGAACCCCCGGCAGCGCGCGGTCGCCTGGCTGGCGCTCGCGCACACGAGCGAACCGCCGCGCGTGCGGGAGCTGCTGCGCGCGATCGAGAATGCGTCGGACGCGGTCGAGCAGGTCGTGCTGGGCATCGCCGGCGCCTGTGCCGGGCATCTGCCGGTCGTCGAAGCCGGGCTGGTCGCGGCCGAGCGCCACTGGGAGCCGATCTGGCGCTTGTGGGGCTGGGGCCGGCATCTGTACACCGACTTCGAGGCAGCGTGCGAGACGCGGCTCGGCGCGCCGGGCCAGCTGATGCTCGCGATGCTGAAGCGCGGGCATCTCTGATCGCGGCGCGGCGTCGGGCGGCACGCCGGCACGGCGACAATCCGGGGCATGGCAGTCCTCTCTCTTTCCAATGCGCAGCTCGCGTACGGCCATGTCGCGCTGCTGGACCACACCGGCCTCTCGCTCGAAACGGGCGAGCGGCTCGGGCTGATCGGGCGCAACGGCGCCGGCAAGTCGTCGCTGCTGAAGGTGCTCGCGGGCCTCGAGAAGCTCGACGACGGCCTGCTGCAGACGACCCAGGGCCTGCGCATCCGCTACGTGCCGCAGGAGCCGGCGTTCGAGCCCGGCCACAGCGTGTTCGAGGCGGTCAGCGAGGGCGTCGCCGAGGCGCGCGCGCTGCGCCTCGCCTACGAGGAGCATGCGCCGGGCGTGGACCTGGACGCGCTGCAGACGCGCATCGAGGCGCTGGATGCATGGAACTGGGAACAGCGGGTCGAGACCACGCTCGCGCAGCTGCATCTGGACGGCACGCGCGAGATCGGCCAGCTCTCCGGCGGGATGAAGAAGCGAGTCGCGCTCGCCCAGGCGCTGGTCGCCGTCCCCGACGTGCTGCTGCTCGACGAGCCGACCAACCACCTCGACCTCGATTCGATCGCCTGGCTCGAGGAGCTGCTGCGCGGCTTCAAGGGCAGCGTGATGCTGATCACCCACGACCGCGCGTTCCTCGACGCGGTGGCCACGCGCATCGTCGAGCTGGACCGCGGCGCGCTGCGCAGCTATCCCGGCAACTACGCGGCTTACGAACGCGCGAAGGACGAGCAGCTCGCCGCCGAGGCGCTCGCGAACGCGCGTGCCGACAAGCTGCTCGCGCAGGAAGAGGTGTGGATACGCAAGGGCGTCGAGGCGCGGCGCACGCGCAGCGTCGCGCGGGTCGAGCGTTTGCAGGTGCTGCGGGCGCAGCGGCGGGCGCGCCGCGAGTCGCTGGGGCAGGTGCGCCTCGAGGTCGACTCGGGCGTGCCCAGCGGCAAGATCGTCGCGGAGCTGCGCCACGTCGCGATGCGCTTTGGCGACAAGACGATCGTCCAGGACTTCAGCGCGACCATCCTGCGCGGCGACAAGGTCGGCCTGATCGGCCCCAACGGCGCCGGCAAGACGACCTTGCTGAAGCTGATCCTCGGCGAGCTCGCGCCGATCGCCGGCACGGTGCGGCAGGGCTCGAAGATCGCGGTCGCGTACTTCGACCAGATGCGCAGCACGCTGGATCTCGATGCGACGCTGGCCGACACGATCAGCCCCGGCAGCGAGTGGGTCGAGATCGCAGGCGCCCGCAAGCACGTGATGAGCTACCTGCAGGACTTCCTGTTCGCGCCGGAGCGCGCGAACTCGCCGGTGCGCACGCTGTCCGGCGGCGAGCGCAACCGCGTGCTGCTGGCGCGCCTGTTCGCGCTGCCGGCCAACGTGCTGGTGCTCGACGAGCCCACCAACGACCTCGACATCGACACGCTGGAGCTGCTGGAAGACCTGCTGCAGGCTTACGCCGGCACGGTGTTCCTCGTCAGCCACGACCGGCGCTTCCTCGACAACGTCGTCACGTCGACCATCGTGTACGAAGGCGACGCGCGCTGGCGCGAGTACGAAGGCAGTGTGCAGGACTGGCTGACGCAGTCCAGGCGCTCCGCCGCGCTTCAGGCCCAGGC
>DATCSE010000519.1:0-3723 GCA_036568605.1 Burkholderiaceae bacterium
CGGCGGCGAGTACAACCAGGGCGAACGGGGGAAGATCAGCTTCAACAACGGCCGCGCCGTCATCAGCCTGTTCGAGAAGGCTGATGCTTCCACCCTGATCCACGAGTCTGGCCACGCTTGGCTGGAAGAGCTCTCTTCGGACGCACAGCGCGAGAGCGCACCGCAGCAGCTGCGCGACGACATCGCGGCCGTTCGCGAGTGGCTGGGCAACACCGGCGGCGAGTTCACGACAGAGCAGCACGAGCAATTCGCGCGTGCTGCCGAGGCGTACCTGATGGAGGGCAAGGCGCCGAGCGTTGGCCTCGCGCGCGTCTTCTCCCGCTTCAAGGACTGGCTCACTCGCATCTACCGCGCGGTCGCCAACCTCGACACGCCGATCAACGACGACATCCGGGGGGTCTTCGACCGGCTGCTGGCGACTGACGCTGAGATCGAGGAGGCGCGCCGTACGACTGGGCTGGAGCCGAACTTCAAGAGCCGCGAGGATGCCGGCATGACCTCGGCCGAGTGGCGTGCCTACACCGGCGCCATCGACCGCGCGAACCAGGACGCCGAGTCCAAGCTGCTCGACAAGACGATGGCGCGCGTGCGCCGGGAGCGCACCGCCGAATACAAGGCCGAGCGCGCCAAGGCAGTCGAGGAGTCGGCTCGGGAGGTCGACGCGCGGCAGGACATCGACGCGCTGAACGCGCTGCGCGGCACCAAGGTCCCGGGCAACCCGGAGAACATCAAGCTCTCGGCCGCCGACATCGAGCGCACCTACGGCAAGCAGGGCTTGGCTGATATGCCGGCGCGCACCACCAGCAAGGAGGGGACGCATCCCGACGTGCTGGCCGAGATGATGGGCTTCAACTCGGGCGACGAACTTGTGCGCGCACTGCAGGGGCTGGAGCAACAGCAGCGCGAGATCCGCGCGCAAGGCGACCGTCGCGGCATTCGCCAGTACCTGATCGAGCAGGGTGCCGACGAAAAGATGCAGCAGCGCGCGCCGGACATGCTCGACGAAGTATCTATCCGGGCCGAAGCGCTGGCCGCGATTCACTCCGAGAAGCGTGCCGAGTTGCTGGCGCAGGAGTTGCGCTATCTGAAGCGCTCCGCGGCGCGCGAGCTCGAGGCGCGCGGCTCTGGCCGCAAGGCCGTCGAGCAGGTGCGCACCGAAGAGGACTGGAAGGCGGCCGAAGCCGACCTGATGGCCAGGATCGACAAGGCGAAGGACCAGAACCGCATCGATGAGCTGAAGGCTGAACTGCAGGAGGTCCGCCAGCAGATGCGCGAGACCCGTGCTGACGAGCGTGTGACCCGCGCGGCACTGCGCGAGGCGGTGAACGTCAGCCGGCCGATGCTTGATGCGATCCGCCGCCAGGTCGACGGCATGCTGGACCACAAGACGACTGCCGAGATCGGGCGCCTGGAGGCCTATCTGCGCGACGAGCGCAAGGCTGCGCGTGAGGTCGAGCAGGCCATCTTGAAGAAGGATTGGAACGCGGCCGCGGCAGCCAAGCAGCGCCAGCTGCTCTCGCACATCCTGTACACGCGCGCCAAGGTCGCGGCGGACCGGATCGACAGCGGCACGCGCAACATGCAACGGCTGGCTGCGAAGAAGTCCTTCAAGACAATCGCCCAGGAGTACACCGACCAGATCCACGATCTGCTACAGCGCTTCGGATTCGACTCTGGCCGCGGCGAAGAGTTGCAGCGCGGCAAGCCCGCGACGCTTGAAGAGTTCGTTAAGGACAAGGCGGCCGAGGCTGGTGTCGAGGTGGCGGTCGATCCAGCGCTCTACACGATGGATGGCAAGCCCATCGGCGCGCTGAGCTATGCCGAGTTCAAGGCGCTGGATGACGCAGTCCGATCGCTCCAGACGCTCGGACGCGACGAGAAGACGATCGTCATCGACGGCCAGCGCGCCGACTTCGACGAGGTCCGCAAGGAGATGGTCGACGCGATCCGCGCGCTGGGTGAGCGGCTGAAGAGCGACTTCTACGACCCGCGCGACGCCGGCAAGCTGGCGACCGCCAAGGAGAAGCTCTTCGCCGGGCTGCGCAGTATCGATGCCTCGCTCGTGAAGCCGGAGGCGCTGTTCGACCAGATCGACCGCGCCGACCCGTTCGGGATCATGAACCGCGCGATCTTTCGGCGCCTGAAGGAAGGACAGAGCCGCGAGGATCTGTGGAGCGACGCCGCCTCCAAGGAGATCCGCTCCGCCGTCGAGGCCGGCGGGAAGGACTGGGCGAAGCGCCTGGACGACGTCGTGCCAGAGGACGCCGCGCTGACCAATCCCGAGACACAGCGACCGATGAAGTTGACGCGCAAGCGCATGCTTTCGATGGCGCTGAACTGGGGCAACGAGGGCAACCGGACCAAGCTTGCCGACGGCTATGGCTGGTCGCCGACGGCGATCAAGGCTTTCCTCGACCGCAACATGACGAAGGCCGACTGGGACTTCGTGCAGCGCGTCTGGGGCATGTTCGACGCCCACAAGGACAACCTCGATCAGCTGCAGCGTCGCGTCACCGGTGTCGGTCTCGAGCTCGTGCACGCCGACGCTTTCAGCACGCCGCACGGCGAGTACGCCGGCGGCTACTACCCCATCGTCTACGACGCGGCGCGCTCGTTCAACGCCGAGGCGCACGCCGAGAAGTCGTCCGAGGCGCTGTTCCCGAACGGCTACACCCGCGCCACGACACCAAAGGGCTCGACCATCGCGCGCGTCGAGGGCGTGAAGCGGCCGATCCAGCTGAGCCTGGACGTGGTGCCCTGGAAGATCGGCCAGGTCATCCACGACATCGCGTTCCGCGAGGCGATCATCGACGCCGACCGGCTGCTGTCCAGCGAACAGGTCAAGAAGGCGATGGACGACGTCTTCGGGCCCGAGTACCGCAAGCTGCTGCGGCCCTGGCTGAAGCACATCGCGAACAGCCGCAACATCGACGACGCGGCGATTTCCTGGCTCGACAAGGCGATCAGTACCGCGCGTACGAACACCGTGATCGTCGGCATCGGGTTCCGGCTCTCGACGATGTTCAAGCACGGTTTCGGCGCGCTGTCCAACTCCGTGAAGGAGGTCGGGCCGGCCGAGATGCTGAAGGCGACGATCGACTTCTACAGGCCGGGCCAGCTCGCCGAGAACTGGAAGTTCATCACCGACCGCTCGACCGAGATGCGGTTCCGGATGAACGCGTACGACAAGGACATCGCGAGCGAGTACGACCGGCTGGTGCGCGACTCCAGCTACACGCGCTTTCAGAAGAACGCGGCGCACTTCGGGCACCTGGGGGTTTCCTACCTCGACCTCGGCTCGGCAGCGCCGACGTGGCTCGCGGCCTACCGCAAGGCGATCCGCTCCGGACTCGAGGAGCAGGACGCCATCTACGTCGCCGACAAGACGGTGCGCAACGCCCACGGCGCGCAGGGCATCACGGACACGGCGGCGTTCCAGCGCGCGCGCGGCGTCGCGAACCTCGTGAACATGTTCTACGGGTTCTTCAACCACATCTACAACCGCCAGCGGACGATTTTCATCCAGGGCGCTGAAGGTGTGCGCAACGTGAAGGCCGGCGAGTACAAGGCGGCGACGCGCAACTTCGCCGACATGCTGGCCACGAGTTTCTGGTACATCGCCGTTCCCGCGCTGGTCGAGACACTCGCGCACCACGGCGGCCCGAACCAGGACAAGGACGAAGGTTGGGGCGCATGGGCGGCCAAGGCCATCCTTGCCGAGAT
>DATCSE010000520.1:0-11375 GCA_036568605.1 Burkholderiaceae bacterium
CGCCACGGCGACCAGCAGCCTGTCCTTGACGATCGCGGGCATTCATTCGGACATCATCCGCCGTCTGGATGTTGCAGGCACCCGGCAAAACGCCGGGTCGATGCAGGATCTGCGCGAGACGCTGGCTCAGCGCCTCGATCAGGCCGACTCGCTGATGCGCGGCATCGCCGCGAACGCCCAGACGATAGACCGAGAGACGACGCAAGACCTGACCGATGCGCTCGCGGTTTATCGCATTTTGTCCACCCGCGTGGTGACGCACGTCGACGAGCTCAAGCCGGCGCAAATCAGCAGCCTGATGGCCCAGTACGCGCAGCTCGAAACCCTCCTCAGGCGCGCCGCCGATGTCACGACGGCCACCGCCAAGGAGCTTCAGCGGGACACCGAAACCTTCGTCGCTCGCAGCGTGGCCCTTCTGGCGGTTGCGGCGGCAGCGACCGTCTGCCTGGGCCTCGTCGCGACATGGCTGGTCGGCCGCGCGATTTCGCGGCCGCTGACCGAGATGACCGGGATGATGTCCCGCCTCGCACGGGGCGAATACGACCTGCCGGTGCCCGCGGCCGGCCGACGCGACGAACTGGGCGAGATGGCGGACGCCGTCGAGGTGTTCCGCCAGGCGAGCCTGCAGCTGCGGCAGCGCGATGCCGAGCTGGCGCGCACGGTCGAAAACCTTGCCGAGGCGCGCGACCAGGCGGCCGATGCGAGCCGTGCCAAAAGCGAGTTCCTTGCGAGCATGAGCCACGAGCTGCGCACGCCGTTGAACGCCATCCTCGGGTACGCGCAGCTGCTGCAATGGGAGCCCGAACTGGCGCCGCCCGTGCGCGAGGGACTGACGACGATCGAGAGAAGCGGTCGACATCTGCTGGCCCTCATCGACGACATCCTGGATCTCGCGAAGATCGAGGCCGGGAAGCGGGAGCTGAACCCCGCGGCGCTCGATCTGAAGGAGTTCCTGGAGGGGATCATCGACATCATCGATGTGCGCGCACGCGAGAAGTCGCTGCAGTTCGCGCTCGAAACACGCGATTTGCCTGCGGCCGTCGAGGCCGACGAGAGGCTGCTGCGCCAGATCCTCCTGAATCTGCTCGGCAACGCGATGAAGTTCACCGACCGCGGAACGGTCACGCTGCGCGTTCATTTGCTGGAAGACGCCGGCACGGAGTGCCTGCTGCACTTCGAGGTCGAGGACAGCGGCGTGGGCATGTCCGACGAGGACCTCGCGCTGCTGTTTCGGCCGTTCCAGCAGGTCGGCGACCTCGGCCGCCGGCGCGGCGGCACAGGGCTCGGCCTGGCGATCAGCAGAGAGCTCGTGCAATTGATGGGCGGCGACATCCATGTCGAAAGCGCGGTCGGGGTCGGCAGCCGCTTCTGGTTCGACCTGCGGCTCGCGCGGGCACAGGCGCTGCACGCCGGCACGAGCGAGCCCATACCGATAGGCTACGCGGGAGCGCGCCGCAAGGTGCTGATCGTCGACGACGTGGCCGAAAACCGCCTGGTGCTGAAAGACATGCTGGGCCCGCTGGGATTCCTGACCTTCGAGGCCTGCGACGGGCGCGGGGCGGTGGAGCGCGCGGTCGAGCTTCACCCGGATGTGATCCTGATGGACAACGTGATGCCGGTGATGGGCGGCTTCGAGTCGACTCGCATCCTGCGCGGCCTGCCCGAACTGCGCGACGTGCCGGTGATCGCCATCTCGGCCAGCCCGACACAGGCGGATCGGGACCGTGCATCCGAGGCCGGCGTCACCGACTTTCTGCCGAAGCCGTTTCGCGCTGCGCAGCTGCTCGACCTGCTGGAGCGCCACCTCGGTTTGCGTTTCGAGGTGCGTCATCCGACGTGAAGCACATGCGGCGATCGGCTGGGCCTCACGCGCGCGGGGCGCCAAGCTTGCGGGAGAGCGCCGACAGCAGCTGCGCCAGGTCGAACGGCTTCATCCAGTAGTCGTCGAAGCCGGCCCGCAGAGCGGCGCCGACCTTGTCGGATCCTGCATCGGCGGACAGTGCGACGCAGGGCAGGTCGCGCGTGTCCTGCTCGTCGCGCAGGCGTTCCAGCAGTTGCAAGCCGTTCATGTCGGGCAGGTGCATGTCGACGAGCACAAGATCCGGCTGGTCTTGCGCGGCGCGCCGCAAGCCTTCGGCGCCATCGCGCGCGGTGCTCAGCGTCCAGTTCGGGCACAAGCGAAAGATCCCTCGCATGAGCATCACATTCACGGGTTCGTCTTCGATGTAGAGCACATGGCGGCTTGCCGTCGGCGGCAGTCCGGGGGCGCGAGCAGTCTCAGCCACTGCAGGGAACATGACCTCTTCTCCCGATCGTTGGCGCCCTGGCAGATTAGTCGGCAGCCTCCTGCGCGCCGCAACCTTGGCATGACGTTTGGGTGACTGGATCATTCCGGCCGGTCAGCCGACGCCCGTTCGGCCATCGATACCAGCGAGGCAGGACACTAACGCACCATGCAAACCTTCGAATGGATCATCGGCCTGCTGCTCGGCGCGGCCATGCTCGCCGGCTTGGCACGGCGCCTCGGTGCGCCGTACCCGACCTTCCTCGCGATCGGCGGCGCGCTGCTCGCGTTCGTGCCGCACAGCCCGCGCTGGACGCTCGATCCGCATTTGGCGCTGACGCTGTTCGTCGCGCCCATCCTGGTCGACGCGGCCTACGACACCTCGCTGCGTGACTTGCGCGACAACTGGCGGCCGGTCGCCGGGCTGGTGCTCGCCGCGGTGGGCACGACGACGCTGGCCGTCGCGCTGGTCGCGCGCTGGCGCGTGCCCGACATGCCGTGGGCCGTCGCGATCGCGCTCGGCGCGATCGTCGCGCCGCCGGATGCGGCGGCCGCCACCGCGGTGGTGCGGCAGGTGCGCTTGCCGCACCGGCTGCTGAAGATCCTCGAGGGCGAGAGCCTGCTCAACGACGCGAGCGCGTTGTTGATCTACCGGCTCGCGATCATGGCGGCCGTCGCCGGCAGCCTCTCGTGGTCCAGCTTCGCACCGGTGCTCGTGCTGACGCTGTTCGGCAGCATCGCGGCCGGCATCGCCTGCGCCTTCGCGTTCCAGCGGCTGACCCGCGGCGTCGAGGAGGTGCCGATCGCGCTGATCGTGCAGTTCGCGACGACTTTCGGCGTCTGGATCGCGGCCGAGAAGATCGGCCTGTCCGGCATCCTGACGCTGGTCGCGTATGCGATGACCGTCGCCCGCAGCGGCGGCGCGCAGATGCCGGCGCGCATGCGCGTGCCGGTCTTCGCGGTGTGGGAGGCGGTCGTCTTCGTGCTGAACGCGTTCGCGTTCGTGCTGATCGGGTTGCAGCTGGGTCCGATCTGGGAGCGCCTGACGGCGGCCGGTCTGCAATGGCAGTACAGCGTGGTCGCGCTCGCGGTGCTGACGGCCACGATCGCGGCGCGCTTCGCCTGGGTGATGAGCTACAACAAGGTCGTCCGGATGCGGATCGAGCGCTACGGCTTCCATCCGCCGCGGCCGATGTCCAGGCCGACGCTGGGCAGCGGCATCCTGATCTCGTGGGCCGGCATGCGCGGCATCGTGACGCTGGCCGCTGCATTCGCGATTCCCGAGACGCTGCCGAGCGGCGCGCCGTTCCCGTATCGCGACCTGATCGTGTTCTGCGCGTTCGCGGTCGTGTTCGGCACGCTGCTGATCCAGGGCCTGACGCTGAAGCCGCTGATCCGATGGCTGGGCCTGCGCGACGACGATCCAGTCGGCCGCGAGGTCAGGCTCGCACGCCACCGCGTCTACCGTGCTGCACTGGATGCGATCGCCGACGACGACTCGATGCACGCGAAGCTGCTGCGCAAGGAATACGGCGCAGTCGTCGAGTCGAACGCGGACGGCAATACGCAAGCGGCTGATATCGACGAGCTGTCTGGCGGCCCGGTGCGCCGCCGGGCGATCGCCGCGGCCCGCGAGCGCACGCTCGCGCTGCGGCGCGACGAAGTGATAGGCGACGATGCGTTCCGCGTGCTGATCGCCGAGCTCGACTGGGCCGAGCTGAATGCCGGTGCCGGCCGCGCTGCGAACCAGGCGTGAAATCGGCAACGGTCGCCCCGGCGGCTACGAATCGTTACGCCGCGGGTTGCTAATCAAGATCGCCGTCCTGCCGAAGTCACCGGCAGGTTCCCGGCGTCTTCCTCAAGAAGCGAATTGGCCCCGATTCAGCCCGCTCGCGTGCGTCGCATGACGCCACGCGTGCCCTGAGGCTGCTCGGCAGCGCCGACACGGCGTCGCACCCCTGTCATCCGATGCGCGAGTGCGCGTGCATCGGCCCATCTTGTCGTTTCCAGGGAGCGTCCCATGTACACGCCACTGCGGACCCGCGTGGTCTATTCGCTTGTTCTGGCCGTTGCGGCCGCCTGCTCGCTCAGCGGGTGCGGCGGCGGTGGCAGTGTCGATGGCACTGCGTCGGCCGCCGACGTCGCCGCCACGGATGCGGCATCGAACGCATCGATCACGACCGTCGAATCGATGCCGGCCCAGCAGGCCCAGGCCTACACGGTGCTGCCCGACGAACTGGTCACGAACGGGCAGTTCGGCAACGGGCTGACCGCGTGGACCGTCGGTGACGCGGTGGTCGTCAACAGCACGCTGCGCAGCGGCGGCAAGGCGCTGGACGTCGGCTGGCGCGCGATCCAGACCTTGGGCGCGACGGCGCTGTCGCCGCGCAAGTCGTACACGCTGACCGTGACGGCGCGCAACGTGAAGACGACCGGCAACACCACGATCGAATTCCACTTCCGCCGGCCGGGCAACTCCGAGGCGTTTCGCACCTACAAGACGACGGTGACCTCGACGAGCTATCAGGACTACACGATCACCTTCACCGCGCCCGAATACGTGGGCATGCCCGACATCACGATCACCGCGAGCGGCTCGCGTGCCATCGTCGACAGCGTCTCGCTGAAGATGCGCTCGGCGATCGACCAGACCGAAGCCATCGCATCGACGGAGGGTTCGTACGTGCCGGCCGGCTACGTGCTCGCGTTCAACGACGAGTTCAACGGCACCGCGCTGAACCGCGACAAGTGGTTCACCCGTTTCGTCTACGGCGGCGGCACGCAGGACTACCTGAACGACGAGCAGCAGCGCTACCGCGACAACGACAACCACCGTGTCGCCAACGGCGTGCTCAGCCTGGTCGCGCGCAAGGTCGCGAGCAACGCGAACGGCATCAACTACGAGTCCGGCATGATCCGCTCAGACTGGACCGCGCGCTACGGCTACTACGAAGCGCGCGTCAAGATGCCGGGCGGCCTCGGCGTCTGGCCGGCGTTCTGGCTGAACTCCGACGTATCGTCTACCGGCCGGCTCGCATGGCCTCCCGAGATCGACATCTTCGAGTTCGTCAACAACGGCGTCGAGGACACGCTCAACATGCTGCACTCGAACGTCAAGCTCAGTGCCGGCCAGACCGCGCCGCTGACCTATGCCGACCCGGCCTTCAACACGACGTGGTCGGACTACATCGCGCCGTTCAACTTCAACGAGGGCTGGCACACGGTCGGCCTCGAGTGGACCGCCACCAGCATCACGATGTTCGTCGACGGCAAGAAGATGTACACGCGCAGCTACGCGTGGAACTATGCCGACGGCACGCTGGGTGGCCCGGCGCACATCCTGCTGAACTTCGCGGTCGGCGGAGCCTGGGCCGGGCGCCACGGCATCGACGACAGCGCGTTCCCGCAGGCCTTCCAGATCGACTGGGTGCGCGCGTACCAGAAGGCGAACTGATTCGCGGGCGCCGCCGCGGCCAGCCGAGGCGGCCTTTCAGAGCGAATCGCGAATCGTCCGTCGCGTCGATCAGCGCGACGATCTGGGACCTGCAACTCGAAGCGCTCGACGCGCACGCGGGTCGTATCCGTCAGCATGGGCCAAACACTCCCGAACCGGAGGCTGGATCATGTGCAAGCGGCGTCGTCGCGATTCGACCGGGGCGGAGGATGATATGCAAATGGCGCGCGCGGGGCGCTCGCATGCGGCTACGCGCTGCCCGGAGCGGCCCGTGGCGATTCATGAAGGAGAAACACGACGATGTGTCGCAGCATCAAGACGCTCTACAACTTCAAGCCGCCGGCGACCGAAGAGGAGATCCGCGCGGCGGCGCTGCAGTTCGTGCGCAAGCTCAGCGGTTTTCACCACCCGTCGAAGGCGAACGAGCCGGCGTTCGACGCCGCGGTGGAGGCCGTGGCCGCAACCGCACGCACGCTGATCGACTCGCTGGTCACGACCGCCGAGCCACGCGATCGCGAGGTCGAGGCCGCGCGGGCCAAGGAAAGGGCGGCGATTCGCTTCGGCTGAGGGCCCGCGAGAACCTCAACCGACCCAATTCGCCATCGCTTCGCCCATCCGGATCGTCCCGCCTGGCGCCCATGCCGGGTTGAAGCGCAGCGCACCGCTGGGCATCAGCAGCACGACGGTCGAGCCGAGCAGGAAGCGGCCCATCTCGTCACCCTGCACGAGCTCGATCGCCTGGTCGTCGTAACGCCACTCGCGCAGCCGTCGCGTGCGCGGCGGGTTGACCACGCCGTGCCAGACGGTCGCCATGCTGCCGACGATGGTCGCGCCGACCAGCGCGAGCACCAGCGGGCCGTGCGCCGTGTCGAACACGCAGACGACCCGCTCGTTGCGTGCGAACAGTCCGGGCACGCCGCGCGCCGTCGTCGGGTTCACCGAGAACAGCGCGCCGGGCACGTGGATCATGCGGCGCAGCCGGCCGGCGCACGGCATGTGGATGCGGTGGTAGTCCTTGGGGCTCAGGTACAGCGTCGCGAAGTGGCCGTGCTCGAACTGCGCGGCGAGCGCCGTGTCGCCGCCCACCAGCGCCGCGGTCGTGTAGCGATGACCCTTGGCCTGCAGGATATGCGGCCCGTCGATCGCGCCGAACTGGCTGATCGCGCCGTCCACCGGGCTAACCAGGTCGGCCGCCGCGAGCGGGCGCAGCCCCGGTTTCAGCGCGCGGGTGAAGAAGTCGTTGAAGCTCGCGTAGGCGGCGATGTCGGGCTCGGCGGCTTCGTCCATGGCGACGCCGTAGCGCGCGACGAAGCGGCGGATCAGGTTCGTGGTCGACACGCCGCCCTGGCGTTTGGCGACGCGGCCGGCAAGCGAGGTCAGCGCCTGTTTCGGCAGCAGGTATTGCGGCAGGACTTTGAGCCGATCCGACACGGTGAACGGTGTGCGTAGCGCAGGGGGAGGGCGATTCTATCGAGCGTGAGGAACAGGCTGGTGCGGCTCTCAGTCCACGCTCTTCAGGTACCGCGGCGGCTTGCGCGCCTGCGTCGCCTGCTCGAACGCGTAACCGAGCGCGAGCAGCCTGGCCTCGCTCCAGGCGCTGCCGAAGAAATTCAGGCCCAGCGGCAGACCGCGGATCTCGGCCGCCGGCACCGTGAGGCTGGGCAGCCCGGCGATCGCCGCGGGCGATGTGCTGCTGCCGACGTAGTGATCCCCAAGGACGGTGTCGGTGCGCCAGGCCGGGCCACCGGTCGGCGCGATCAGCGCGTCCAGCCGGTGCTCGCGCATCGCCGCCTCGATGCCGTCGGTGCGCGCGGTCTTCAGGCACAGCGCGCGGGCCTGCAGGTAGGCATCGTCGGTCAGCGCGCCCTTGGCCTGCGCCTTGACGAGCAGGTCCTGCCCGAACCAGGCGAGCTCACGATCGGCGCGGCGCTCGTTGAACGCAATCACATCGGCCAGCGTCTTCACCTGCGAGGCCGGTCCGCGCTTCGCGAGGTACGCGTTCAGGTGGGTCTTCAGCTCGTAGAGCAGCACGGTCAACTCGGCATCGTTGACCGCGTTGTCGAAGTCGGGCAGCTTGACCGGATCGACCAGCACCGCCCCGGCGCGCTCCAGCGCGGCGAGCACCGGCGCGTAGGCGCGCTCGACGACATCGTGAAAGCCGAAGAACTGGCGCACGACGCCGAGGCGTGCGCCCTTCAGCGCGTTCGCGTCGAGTGCCGCGAGGTAGTCGACCGGGGCGGTCGGTGCGCCGCGCATCGCGTCGTCGCGCGTATCGGTGCCGACCATGCCGGCCAGCAGCAGCGCGCAATCGCGCACGCTGCGCGCCATCGGGCCGGCGGTGTCCTGGCTGGGCGCGATCGGGATGATGCCGCTGCGGCTGATCAGCCCGACCGTCGGCTTCAGCCCGACCAGCGCGCAGATCGACGACGGGCTCAGGATCGAGCCGTCGGTTTCGGTGCCGACCGCCGCGGCACACAGGCTCGCGGCCGCCGCGACGGCCGAGCCCGAGCTCGAGCCCGAGGTGTTGCGATCCAGTGCATACGGGTTGCGCGCAAGCCCGCCGCGTGCGCTCCAGCCGCTGGTGCTCTGGCTGCTGCGGATGTTGGCCCACTCGCTCAGGTTGGCCTTGCCGAGGATCACCGCGCCGGCGGCGCGCAGCCGCTGCACGACGAACGCGTCTTCGTCCGGGCGCGTGTCGGTCAGCGCAAGCGAGCCGGCGGTGGTCAGCATGCGGCCGGCGGTGTCGACGTTGTCCTTGACCAGGATAGGCATGCCGTGCAGCGGGCTGCGCGGCCGGCCGGTGCGGCGCAGTTCCGCATCGAGCTCCTTCGCGATCGCCGGCGCATCGGGGTTCAGCTCGATCACGCTGGACAGCTTCGGCCCGGCGCGGTCCAGGCGCTCGATGCGCTTCGTGTACGCGGCGACCAGACGCTCGGCGCTGGTGCGACCGGCGGCCATCGCGGCGGCGAGGTCGGCGAGGCTGCGTTCCTCGACGGTGTCGGCACCGGCCGGCGCACGAGACTTCGTCGCGGCACCGGCCGCGCTGGCCGACAGCAAGGTGGCGCCGAGGCCGGCGCCGAGCACGCGGCGGCGAGACAGGGGTCTGGGCATGGGTGGTCGATCGTGTGGCGGATCGGCGCATTGTGTTGCAGCTCGCCGGCCATCCGCACAAACACTGAAACGCAGGTGACAGCACGGGTCCGACGATTCGGCATAGAAGGTCCGACCGACTGCGACACAGGCCAAGACCGATGTTCGATCAATTCGTGGGGACGTCCCCGGTGCAGGAGCGCCATCGATTCGATGCCGGCGCGTTGGCGGCCTACCTGCGCGACCACGTGCACGACGACGACGGCGCCGGGTTCGACGGGCCGCTCAGCGTCGAGCAGTTCAACGGCGGGCAGTCGAATCCGACATTCCTGCTGCGAACGCCGGCACGCCGCTACGTGCTGCGCCGCAAGCCTTCTGGCCCGCTGCTGCCGTCGGCGCATGCGATCGAGCGCGAGTTCCGCGTGATGAACGCCCTGCGCGCGAGCGAAGTGCCGGTGCCGCGCATGGTCTGCCTGTGCGAGGACCCGTCGGTGCTCGGCTCCGCGTTCTACGTGATGGAGCACGTGCAGGGCCGCATCCTGTGGGACCCGGCGCTGCCGGGCTTCCGGCCGGACGAGCGGGCCAGGCTGTTCGACGACATGAACCGCGTGATCGCGGCGCTGCATCGGGTCGATGTCGCGGCCGCGGGACTGGCGGACTACGGCAAGCCAGGCAACTACTTCGCACGCCAGATCGGCCGCTGGAGCACGCAGTACCGCGCGTCGGAGACCGAGCGAATCGAGGCGATGGACCGGCTGATCGAGTGGCTGCCGCAGCACATCCCGGCGGACAACGCGACCGCGCTGGTGCATGGCGACTACCGGCTCGACAACCTGGTGTTTCATGCGACCGAACCGCGCGTCGTCGCGGTGCTCGATTGGGAGCTCTCGACGCTGGGCCACCCGATGGCCGACTTCGCGTACCACGCGATGGCGTGGAGCTCGCCTGCCGGCGAGATGCGCGGCCTCGCCGGGCTGGACCTCGCGGCGTTGGGCATTCCTTCGGTCGACGCTTATGTCGAGCGCTATTGCGAGCGGGTCGGCATGGCGCGGCCCAGCGCTGCCGAGTGGTCGTTCTACCTGGCCTACAACTTGTTTCGCGGTGCCGCGATCTCGCAGGGCATCCTGAAGCGCGCACTCGACGGTTCGGCCAGCAGCGCGCATGCCGTCGAGGCCGGAAGCCGCGCCCGCGCAGTCGCCGAAGCGGGCTGGCGGCATGTGGCCGACCTCGGGTAAATCCCCCGAGCCGGCACCGCACGACGCCCGCAAGATCGCGTGACGCGCCCGGCCGCCGGATCGACGACACGCGCCGTACGGACACTTCAACACAACAACGGAGACGCACCACCGTGGCCGAGCCGCAGCACCCCTGGATCAAGTCGTACCCGAAAGGCGTCCGCTGGGATGCCGATTTGCCGCTGTTGCCGGTGCAGCAACTGCTCGATGACGCGGTCGCGCGCTGGCCCGACCATCCGGCGCTGGAGTTCATGGGCCGCACGCTGAGCTATCGCGAGTTCGGCGAGCTGGCCGATCGCGCCGCGAAGGGCTTCCAGACGCTGGGTGTCGGCCCGGGCGTGCATGTCGGCCTGTACCTGCCGAACACGCCGCACTACCCGATTGCGTTCTTCGGCGTGCTCAAGGCCGGCGGCACCGTCGTCAACTACTCGCCGCTCGATGCCGAACGCGTGCTCGCGCACAAGATCGAGGACAGCGAGACCGACATCCTCGTGACGCTGGACCTGGCGGCGCTGTTCCCGCAGATGGGCCGCCTGCTCGGCACGACGCGGCTGAAGACGCTGGTTGTCGGCAATCTCGCCGACTACGCAGCGCAGCCCGCGGCGGTGCGGGCGCATTTGCAGTCGGCCCAGCAGCTCGCCGACGTCCCCGACGATGCGCGCCACCTGCGCTTCGACGCGCTGCTGGCGAACCGCGGCGACTATCGGCCGCACGCGTTGGGCGACCTGACGCAGGCGATCGCGGTGCTGCAGTACACCGGCGGCACCACCGGCCTGCCCAAGGGCGCGATGCTGACCCACGCGAACCTGAGCGCGGCCTGCGCCCAGTACATGGAGACGACGCAGGGCGACCCGCGCGTGCTCACCGAGGGCCAGGAGCGCGCGCTGGTCGTGCTTCCGCTGTTCCACATCTACGCACTGACCGTGAACCTGCTGTTCGGCGTGCGTCTGGGCGCGCACCTGGTGCTGCACCCGCGCTTCGATCTGGACGGGGCGATCCGCGACCTGGTCGACAAGCGCATCACGCTGTTCGCCGGCGTGCCGACGATGTACACCGCGTTCGCGAATCATACGAAGGTGAAGGAGGGGGCGTTGCGCTCGCTGCAATTCTGCGGCTCGGGCGGTGCGCCGTTGCCGGTCGAGGTGGCGACGCGGTTTCATGAGCTCACCGGCAGCCAGCTCTGCGAAGGCTGGGGCATGACCGAGACCTCGCCGACCGGCACGTTCACGCCGGCCCACGGCATGCGCAAGGCCGGCTCGTGCGGCATGCCGATTCCGAACATCGAGCTGAGGTTCGAAGACCTGACCCAACC
>DATCSE010000521.1:0-2109 GCA_036568605.1 Burkholderiaceae bacterium
TGCCATCGGCGCAGTGTACGACCGCGCGCCCGGTAAGATCGCGCCCGATGAACGTGACCGCCACCGCCCTGCCCGACGTGCTCATCTTCGAACCCAAGGTGTTCGGCGACGAGCGCGGCTTCTTCCTCGAGAGCTTCAACCAGCGCGCGTTCGACGCGGCGGCCGGCCCCGGGCACACCTTCGTGCAGGACAACCACTCGCGTTCGAGCAAAGGCGTGCTGCGCGGGCTGCATTTCCAGCTGCCGCCGCATGCGCAGGGCAAGCTGGTGCGCGTGGTCAGCGGCGCGGTGTTCGACGTCGCGGTCGACATGCGGCGCAGCAGCGCGACGTTCGGCCGCTGGGCCGGCGTCGAGCTGAGCGCGCAGAACCATCGCCAGCTCTGGATTCCGCCGGGCTTTGCGCACGGTTTCCTCGTGCTCAGCGACACCGCCGACTTCCTCTACAAGACCACCGATTTCTACGCGCCGCAGGCCGAGGGCGCGGTGCGCTGGGACGATCCGGACATCGGCATCGCGTGGCCCGACGTCGGGATGGCCCCGCAGCTCTCGGCGAAGGATCAGCAAGCCCCGTGGCTAGGCGCCGCGGCGGCGTTCGACTGACGCACGCAAGGCCAGCATGCCGCCGCCGTTGATCCTGGCTTCAACCTCGCGCTATCGACGCGAACTGCTGCAGCGCCTGCGGCTGCCGTTCGACGCGATCGCACCCGATGTCGACGAAACGCCGAACGCCGGCGAAGCCCCGGCAGCGCTGGCGCAGCGCCTTGCGCTTGCGAAGGCACTGGCGGTCGCGCAGCACCATCCGCAGGCGGTCGTGATCGGTTCGGACCAGGTCGCGGACCTGGCCGGCGAGGCGATCGGCAAGCCCGGCACGCACGAGCGTGCCGTCGCGCAGCTGCGCCGCATGCGCGGCCGCAGCGTCGTGTTCCAGACCGCGGTGGCCGTCGTGCGCGATGGCGGCCGGAACGTGGTCGGCAACGTGCTGGCCCCGGTCACCGTGCGCTTTCGCGAATTGAGCGACACCGAGATCGAGCACTACCTGCGCACCGAGCAACCCTACGACTGCGCCGGCAGCGCGAAAGCCGAGACGCTGGGCATCGCGCTGCTCGATGCGATCGAATCCGACGACCCGACCGCGCTGATCGGCCTGCCGCTGATCCGAACCTGCGCATTGCTGCGCGCGGCCGGCCTCGACCCGCTCGCCGCGCCGGCCGCATCCGGCACCCCGTGAACGGCAGGCGATGAGCGCGGACGCGCCGGGCACGCTCTACCTCGTGCCGAACACGCTGGACTTCGGCGCGAAGACGGGCGTCCCGCCGTTGCAGCACGTGCTGCCGCTGGGCGTGATCGAGATCGCCGCGCGGCTGCCGCACTGGATCGCCGAAAACGCGAAGACGACGCGCGCGTTCCTGAAGCGCGTCGATGCGATCGTGCCGCTGGCGCAGCCGCTGCAGGCGATCGAGATCCGCGAGCTGCCGCGCCCCGCCAAAGGCGGCGGGCGGGCCGTCGCGACGCCGCCGCCGGCCGACGATTGGACATCACTGCTCGCGCCGGTACGGCAAGGCCGTGACATCGGCCTGATCTCCGAGGCCGGCCTGCCCGGCGTGGCCGATCCAGGCGCCGCGCTGGTCGAGGCCGCGCATCGATCGGGCGTGCGCGTCGTGGCGCTACCGGGCCCGAGCTCGCTGCTGCTCGCGCTGGCCGCCAGCGGACTCAACGGCCAGAGCTTCGCGTTCGCCGGCTATCTGCCGGTCGACGCGAACGAGCGCGGCGCACGCATTCGCGAGCTCGAGGCGCTGTCGCGGCGCGAGCGGCAAACCCAGCTGATGATCGAGACGCCGTACCGCAACGCCGCGCTGCTCTCCGCGCTGCTCGCGCACCTGGCCTCCGGCACGCGCGTGGCGGTCAGCTGCGGGCTGACCCTGGATGGTGGTTTCTCGCGCACCGACACGGTCGCTGGCTGGAAGGCCGTGCCCGCGCCGCTGCCGGACGACGTACCGGCCGTCTTCTCGCTGCTGGCCGCGGCACGCTGATTCACGCGCCGTGCGGCACGTGCGACCACCCCTCAGGAGGACGTGGTCTCTTCGGCGTCGGGGATCTTGGCCCCGAACAG
>DATCSE010000522.1:0-7363 GCA_036568605.1 Burkholderiaceae bacterium
GGAATGCCCAGTCGACCTATGCGCGCGTGTTCGACTTCGGCTCCGGCGACATCGCCTACATGATGCTGACCCCGCGCGACGGCAACGGCGTGCTGCGCTTCTCGGTCACCGGCACCACGTACTTCGGCGAGCAGAGCATCGTCGCGAGCAGCGCGCTGCCCACCGGCCGCTGGGTGCACGTGGCGGTCACGCTCTCGGGCACGCAGGGCACGCTGTACGTGGACGGCGCAGCGGTGGGCAGCAATGCGGCCATCGCGCTCGCGCCGTTCCAGCTCGGCAACACGACGCAGAACTGGCTGGGCCGCTCGCAGTATTCGGGCGACCCCTACTTCAACGGGCGTCTGCAGGACTTGCGGCTGTACAGTGGTGCCCTGACCGCCGCGCAAGTCGCCGCGCTGGCCGCTGGATAGAGCCGGCACGCGGCCGACGCAGCAGCTCCATCTATCGAGATTCGCAACGTTGGCCGCAACGAGATGCTGACACCCGCCTCCTTCATCGAACAGTGCCGCGCCTGCCTCGCCAATCGCGGCGGGCCCGACGATATCGCCGCCCTGACGAAGCAGGCGCTGGCGGCGCAGGTGCAGCAGCCATCGCTGTGGGCCATCGGCGAGCTGATGTACCGGGCCGACGAATTGCAGATCGTCAACCTGACGCTGCCACCATTCACGATGAGTCCGATACATGACCATGCCACTTGGGCGGTGGTCGGCATCGCCGAAGGCTGCGAGGTCGAGCACCTCTACGAGCGGCGCGGTCAAGTGCTGGAGAAGACGGCAGAGATCGAAGTGCATGCGGGCGAGACCGTCGTGCTCGACGCGACAACGATTCACGCGGTCTCGAATCCGCTGCCGACGCCGGCTCGCGGCATTCATGTCTACGGCAAGGATCTCATCGCGACGGAGCGCCACATGTGGCATCCCGCCACCGGGGCCGAGATGGCGATGCACTTGCCGACATTCGAGCGCTGGGAGCGCGAACTGACCGCCGCGAATCAGGCGCGGCGGTCAGCGCCAGGGGGCTGATTCAACGCGCGTCGATGCGACCGTACACGCCGTGGGCCTCGTCGGCCGGCCCGGCGGCGAAGAACAAGGTGTTGCTCGGCTGGCTGTTGATGCCGTTGCCGAACGCGATTCCCCACAAGCCGTCGATCGCGATCGTCATGCCATCGGGCCTGGCCAGCGAGCCCTGCAGCGCGCCGGTGCCCGCGTCGAACGCGTTGATGCGGCCGTCGCCGAAGTTGCCGACCAGCAGCATGCCGCTGAACCGGCCGAAGTTGCTGGGCGCCATCACCATGCCCCAGGGCGCGTTCAACGCGCCGCCGATCGTGATCAGCCGCTTGATGAAATGGCCGTCGGTGTCGAAGGTGTTGACCAGGCCGAAGCCGGCGCCCTTGACGTCGTCCTCGGCATCGGCGTCCTGCTTTGCGTAGCTGACATACACCACGCCCGAGATCACCTGGATGCCGAACGGCGCATAGCCGCTCGGCAGGTTCGGATCGATGAAGCCGCCGCTCGTGTTGATCTTTGCGAAGCTCGCGTCGAACGTGTCGACCGTGCCGTTGTGGAAGTCCGCCGCGTACAGCCGGTTCGCGCCCGAGGCACTGCCGATCGCGAGGCCCTTGTAGATCGAACCGGCCGACGCGCCGTCGTAGACCAGGATCGCGTTGTTCAGGTTGACGCCGGGCGACCAGCCCGAGATCGTGCCGGCCTCGCCGGCGAAGATGAATGGGCTCGCGCCGCTGGCGCCGCCTTGCGAGACGACGAAGCTCTGCGTGCCGTTGAAGACGATGCCGGTGGGCTTGGCAGCACCCGCCGACCCTGCGGGGATCGCGACGACCAGCGTCTGCGCGACGCCGTTGCCGTCGTACAGCGTCGAGGTCGAGGTCGCGTTGTTCGCGACCCAGACGAAGCCTTGCGGATTGAATGCGATGCCCCAGGGATTGACCAGATGCGCGTCGACATTCGACGTTGCGTACGGGTTGCTCGACATGCTGCTGGTGTCGGCGACGAGGTTCGTCACGGCATAGCCCGCGTTGTCGTCGTCGTCATCATCCCCGCCGCCGCACGCGGCAAGGAACAGCGCCGCACTCGCACCGCCCAACACCTCGCGCCGATTGATTCGTCCTGCCGACATCATGATCCCCTTGGGCGCTTGCGACGCCGTTCGTTTCGGCCGCGGCGCACGCGCGCCGCGATCTCGAAGGTGTATGCGGCGGCACCAACGCGCGGTTCATGGTCGCCGCCGCAAGGATCGCAACAGGAGGTATCGCTTCAGAACGAATACGCCGCGCTCAGCACCCATGCGCTGCGCCGGCCGGTGTAGGCCGCGGGGTACGGGCCGCCGCGGGTCGCGCTGGTCCATGCGAGCTGCAGGTCCAGCGCCTGCGCACTCCAGCCGATGCCGATGCGCCCATCGGCACGGGTGCGATGGCTGTCCGGCAGGCCGTAGCGGTCGGTACCGGCGATCGGCACGAGCACGCCGAGATGGCCGAACACGCGGGCCCGTTCGTCCAGCGTGCGGTACGCGCTGGCGTCCGCATACACGGTCTGCACGCGCTGGCCGAAGTAGTCGGGCGAATACGAGAGCCGCAAGCTCCAGCGCGGTGCGAGCACGCCGGCATACAACTCGCCGTAGTCATAGGCCGACGCGTCGCGGTTGAAGTGCGAGACGCTGAAGCCCGTCTCGAAGCTGCGATCATCGCGCGGTCGCGTCACGTAGCCGGCGTACCCGGTGGTCTGCAGGTAGGTGTCGTCGCGCACCTCGGCGCGCGTCAGCGATGCGCCGAGATATGTGCCGGCCCACGGGCCTGTGTCGACGTCGTGGTTCACGGTGAGGCGCAAGCTGGGCTTCGAGTCGCTCAGCGACACGCCGCGGAAGCGGTAGTCCGAATCGATGCCGACGGTCGCGCCCAGCTGCGCACGTGCGGCCGGGCTGACTGCCGCGGCGGCCCACACGACCGTGATCGCCGCGAGGCGACGACTGCGCGGCGACGGTGCCGGCAGCGTCACGGCAGGCCATGCAGCAGGCCGCACGTCAGTGACGCGCGACGGCTTCGATCGCGGACGGCGGCGCGGCGCAGGCACAGACGCAGCCCAGCGCGGCCCGTGCCAGGCTGGCACAGGCATCGATCCGGCCATCGGCGAGGCGCACGAGGTCCGCGCCGACCGGCCCCGGCGCAGCCCCACTGCGCGTGCGCGCATCGAGCAGCAGCGCGACGAGTCCGCTGAGCTGCGCGGCCGCATACGAGGAGCCGGACAGCGTCGCCCAGCGCGAGCCCGGCACGGTGCTGGGCACATCGGTTCCCGGTGCGACATAGGCGTTTGGCACGACGGCAGTCGCCGTGTCGTCCAGCGTTGCGATCACGCCGTCCAGCCGCGCCGGGAAGCCGCCTTGCGGCGCGCTGCGGCTGGCCGCGGCCACGACGGTCGCGCCGCGCGTCTGCGCGGTCTCGACCAGGCGCTGCACCAGCCGGTCCGACGGGCCCGCGAGGCTCAGGTTGATGACACGCGCCTCGCGGTCGATCGCCGCATTCAACGCGAGCGCGAGGCTCAGGCTCGTGCACAGCGCCGCGTCGGCGGGCGTGGGCTGCGAGCACGCGCGCAATGCGAGCAGGTGCGCGCGCGGTGCGATGCCGACGATCCCGATGCCGTTGTCGGCGCGCGCGGCGATCAAGCCCGCCACCGCGGTGCCGTGAAGTTCGCCTCCGTCGGGCGATGCGCCCGCGGCGAAGTTCAGGTTCGCCTCGAGCTGCTGCACCAGGTCCGGATGGTCGCGTTGCACGGCGCCGTCGATCACCGCGACGCGCACGCCCTGCCCGGTCGCGGCGGCGTGCAGCTCGTTCAGGTGCCATTCGCGCGCGGCCGGCTGCAGCGGGTACAGCGGGTCGTCATGCGTCGGCACTGCCGCCGCGGGCCCAGCGCCTGCACCCAGCGGACGGAACACGTTCATCGTCTGCGCCCATGCGACCCGCGGCTCGCGTGCGAGACGGGCGGCGATCTCGTCGGGCTGCAGCGGCGGCGGCACGTCCATCACATAACAATCGAGACCGAGCGCGGGCATCGGCCAGTCGGTCGCGAGGCGCAGGCCATGGGTGCGCGCAAGGTCCGCGGCGATGCGGCGCCGCGCGGTGCGCCCGGCCGCATCCGCATAGCCGCCGGAGTAGTTGCCGTCGGGGCGGAAGTGCGGTGTCGTCATCTCGAGCAGCACCAGCACCTGGCGCGGCGGATCGTCGGCCGCGCGTGCCGGCGCGGTCATCGTCGCGGCGGCCAGCAGCAGCCACACGAATGCGAATGCGCCGCGCGCGATCCGCCGCCACACCGAGGATAGCCTCCGCATCATCGCGCCCCCGTGGCTTCTAGCGATTCGACCCGCAGCACGCCGGGCTGCGCGCGCAGCCGGGCCACGGCATCGGCGATGTCGGCAGCCGGCCCGATCTGCAGCAGGTAGGCATCGGTCACCGTCGGCCCGCCGACGAGTCGGGCATGGCCGGTCCGCAATGCCAGGCGCATCTGCTGTTCGGTCGCGTCAGGACGGAACACGACCAGCGCATTCGGCGCAACGCCGGCCGGCGCAGTGCCGAGTGCACGGTACGGCTCGCTGGGCGTGAGCGCGTTCCAGCCGGCGAGCAACGCGAGCGCGAGCACGAACGCCGTCTGCAAGCCGAAGGCCCAGGGCAGCCAGCGGGTCGGCCGGCGCGGCGGCCGCCGCCGCGGCGCAGCGTGCGCCGTTCGAGCGGGCGGCCGCGCCGCCACATCGGCATCGAGCCGTGCGCGCAGCGCCGACCAGCGGCGGCGCTCGGCCGCGGCCGCATCGTCGTCGCCGCCGGCTTCGGCGGCCGCCGGCGGCAGCAGCGTGCGCAGCTTCACCTGGCCGTCGAGATCGGCGCGACAGCGTGTGCACTGCGCGAGATGCGCTTCGACCTGCGCGGCTTCGTCGCGCGGCAGCGTGCCGTTCGCGAACCACGGCAGCAGCCCCTGCAGCGCCAGGTGGTCGTCGGAATCGAACGAGACGATGCGCGCGTTCACAGCCAATCCCCCGGTTCGCCGCTGAGCAGTGCGCGCAGGCGGCGCCGCGCATGGAACATGCGCGTCTTCACGGTGTCGACCGGGCACGCCATGATCTGCGCGATCTCGGCATACGGCAGGTCGTGGTAGTAGGTGAGCACCAGCACGCTGCGCTGCTCGTCCGACAGCGACGCGAGTGCTCGCAGCAGTGCCGCGCGGGTCTGGCGATCCTGGTGGCGGCGCTCGGGACCGGGCTCGTCGGAGGCCGGCTCGTCGGCCATCGCGGCCGGCGGCTCGATCGGCTCGTCGTCGCGCCTCAGGGCCTTCAGCGCGGTGCGGTACGCGATCGCGAAGATCCAGGTCGAGACCTTGCTCTGCCCGTTGTAGGTCGCGGCGCGGCGCCAGACGACGAACATCGTGTCGTTCAGCGCCTCTTCGACGATCGCGCGGCGCGGCGTCATCAGCCCGAGGAAGCGCGCGAGCCGCGCGTGGTAGGCGCGAAACAGCCGCTCGAATGCCTGCCGGTCGCCGCGGGCGACACGTTCGACCAGCGCGGCATCGTCCGCATCGTTCGAGCGGTGCAGCAATGGCCGGCTTGCCGGCCCATCGCGGTCATGCCCGCCGTCGCGCCCGCCATCACGCCGCGCGGACGACCGACTCCATTCGGCCAGGAAACGAAACATCGACGACGACTCCGATGACGCCCATTCGGAGGTTAATTCCGCGGCGCCGCGAAAGGTTCAATGGTTGTTCCCAAAAGTGTGCCGGGCAGGCGGATACTGGGCCATCGGAGGCGACGCCCATGTCGGAGACCAAGACGCTGCTGCATGCCGATCCGAAGACCGAGACCTACTCGTACAAGATCGAGGAGACGGCCGAGCATCTGACGGTCGTGCGCCTGGTGCGCAACGCCGACCATCGCTGGCACTATCACGTGACCGCCGAGCGGCTGATCGCCGTGGCCGACCATCCCGCCGGCGACACGGTGCAAGGCGATGCCGACGGCTTCGCGACCTCCGACGAGGCGATCGCCGCTGCACGCGATCATGCGCGGACGCTGCTCGCCGGCTAGCGGCGACAGAAGACTCACGCCGTCGTCGCGCTGCGCGCCAGGTGCTGGTGGATCTGCGCGACCGCCGCGGCGCCTTCGCCGATCGCACCGCCGACCCGCTTGACCGAGCCCGCGCGCACATCGCCGACCGCGAACACGCCGGGCACGCTGGCCTCGAGAGCCGCCGCGCCGTTCGCGCCGGTCACGACAAAACCGTGCGCATCGAGCTGCAGGCCGCAGCCGGCGATCCATTCGGTCTCGGGCTCGGCGCCGACGAACAGGAAGACGTTGCGGATGTCGTCGCGGCGCTGCGGCATGCGCTCGCGCACGTCGTGCCAGCTCACGCCGGTCAGGCCGTTGGGCGCATCGCCATGCAGTTCGGCCAGCGCGGTGTGCGTCAGCAGCCGGATGTTCGGCGTCGCCTCGATGCGGTCGATCAGGTAGCGCGACATGCTCGCCGCGAGGCTGGGCCCGCGCACCAGCATGTAGACGCGCTCGGCATGCTGCGACAGGAACACCGCGGCCTGCCCGGCCGAGTTGCCGCCGCCGACCAGCGCGATCTCGCTCTTCGCGCACATGCGTGCCTCCAGCGCCGAAGCCCAGTACCAGACGCCGCGGCCCTCGAATTCGCCGAGCCGCGCGACCGCGGGCCGCCGGTAGCGCGCGCCGCTGGCGATCACGACCGTGCGGGCGCGCAGCCGCCGGCCATCGGACAGGCGCACGTGGTGCTCGTCGCCGTCGATCTCGCCCTCGCCGCATTCGAGCCCGACCGCCTTGGCCGGGATCAGCATCTCGGCGCCGAACTTCTGCGCCTGCACGAAGGCGCGGCCGGCCAGCGCCTGGCCCGAGATGCCGGTCGGGAAGCCGAGGTAGTTCTCGATGCGCGCACTCGCGCCGGCCTGGCCGCCGAACGAGCGGCAGTCCAGCGTCGCGACGCGCAGCCCTTCGGACGCGGCGTACACCGACGTCGCGAGGCCGGCCGGCCCGGCGCCGACGACGACCACATCGAACAGCTCGTCGTGATCCACCGTGTCGACCATGCCCAGGCAGCGCCCGAGCTCGTCCTCGCCCGGGTTGTCGAGCACCGAGCCGTCGGGGCAGACCACCAGCACCTCGGATTCGCGGTACTGGTCGAGCAGCGCGCGCGCATCGGGATCGTGATCGGCGTCGACGACATGGTGCGGCTGGCCGTTGCGGCGCAGGAAGTTGCGTAACCGCAGCACGTCGGGCGAATTCGGGCAGCCGATCAGCACCGCGCCGCTGGCCCCCTGCTCGATCAGCGCGACGCGGCGCAGGATCAGCGCGCGCA
>DATCSE010000523.1:0-5894 GCA_036568605.1 Burkholderiaceae bacterium
GAGTGGTCGCGCGCAGCGTTCCCATAGGCAATCGACGACATAAGCTCAGGCTGCGCGGTTGCGCCAATGTAGAGAGGCGCTCCGGAGTCCGCAATATGAAGCGGCCGACGGACGAAATAGGCGGTGGCTGACATAAGGCGCCAGCATGACGAACTGCACGGAAACGGCGGCCCGCCGCCGGACCGAAGCGCCGCGCTCAGCGCGCCAGCCAGCCCTCGTAGCCCTTGCGCCGCAGGTCGCAGGCCGGGCACATGCCGCAGCCGTAGCCCCAGGCGTGGCGCTGGTTGCGCTCGCCGAGGTAGCAGGTGTGGGTGTATTCGATCGTCAGCTTGACCAGCGTCTCGCCGCCGATCTCCTGGGCCAGCGCCCAGGTCTGCGCCTTGTCCCGCCACATCAGCGGGGTCTCGAGCGTCATCGGCGCATCGATCCCGAGGCTGAGCGCGACCTGCAGCGCCTTCAGCGTGTTGTCGCGGCAGTCGGGGTAGCCGGAATAGTCGGTCTCGCACATGCCGCCGACCAGCACGCTGATGCCGCGCCGGTACGCGACCGCCGCCGCGAACGTGAAGAACAGCAGGTTGCGGCCCGGCACGAAGGTGTTGGGCAGGCCTTGCGCGTTCATCTCGATCGCGCGTTCATCGGTCATCGCGGTGTCGGAGATCTGGCCCAGCAGCGCGAGGTCCAGCAGGTGGTCGTCGCCGAGCTTGGTCTTCCACTGCGGGAACTTGACCTGCAGCGCGGCGCGCACGCGGCGCCGGCAGTCGAGCTCGACCGCGTGGCGCTGGCCGTAGTCGAAGCCTATGGTCTCGACGTGCGCATAACGCGCGAGCGCCCACGCGAGGCAGGCGGTCGAGTCCTGCCCGCCGGAGAACAGGACCAGCGCCTTGCGCGGGTCGGTCATGGCGCAGGCTCCTGGGCGGGCCGAGCGCCGGGCCGCTCCCAAGCCGGCCCGCACCCCCTTGGGGGGTCAATCGCTGTACTCGGCGATTGGGGGGCTGTCATTTCAGCCACGGAGCTCGCCTTGTCCCAAGACGATCCACTTCAATGACGTGAGGCCTTCGAGGCCGACGGGGCCGCGCGCGTGGAACTTGTCGGTGCTGATGCCGATCTCCGCGCCCAGCCCGTACTCGAAGCCGTCGGCGAAGCGCGTCGATGCGTTGACCATCACGCTGGCCGAATCGACCTCGCGCAGGAAGCGCTGCGCATTGGTGTGCGAGTCGGTCAGGATCGCGTCGGTGTGGTGCGAGCCGTAGCGGTTGATGTGCGCGATCGCGGCGTCCAGCGAGCCGACGACCTTGATGCTGATGATGGGCGCGAGGTACTCCTCGAACCAATCCTGCTCCGTCGCTTCGACGAGCTTGACATTCGGCACGCCGCGCAGGATCGCGAGCGAGGCCGCATCGCCTCGCATCTCGACGCCCTTGGCCGCGAACACCGTGGCTATCTTCGGCAGGAAGGACGCGGCGATGGCCTCGTGCACCAGCAGCGACTCGGCCGCATTGCACGGGCTGTACTTCTGCGTTTTCGCGTTGTCGACGACGCGCAGCGCGAGCTCGAGATCGGCGCTCGCATCGACGTAGACGTGACAGTTGCCGTCCAGGTGCTTGATCACCGGCACCTTGGCCTCGCGCGAGATGCGCTCGATCAGGCCCTTGCCGCCGCGCGGGATGATCACGTCCACCGCCTCGGGCGACGCGATCAGCCGGCCCACCGCCTCGCGGTCGGTGGTCTGCACCAGCTGCACGGCATCGGCCGGCAACCCGGCTTCGACCAGCGCTTGCTGCACCAGTGTCCACAACGCGAGGTTGGAGCGGATCGCCTCCGAGCCGCCGCGCAGGATGCAGGCGTTGCCGCTCTTGATCGCCAGCGATGCGGCCTCGATCGTCACGTTCGGCCGGCTCTCGTAGATCATTCCGAACACGCCCAGCGGCACGCGCATGCGCCCGACGCGGATGCCGCTGGGGCGCTGCGTCAGCCCGCTGACCTCGCCGATCGGATCGGGCATCGCGGCGATCTGCTCGCAGCCGGCGGCCACGGTCTCGATGATCTTGTCGGTCAGCTTGAGCCGGTCGACCATGGGGGCGGCCAGGCCTTGCATGGTGGCCGCGGCCACATCCTCGTCGTTGGCGCGGCGCAGTGCCGGCGGGTGCTCGCGCAGCAGGCGGGCCAGCGCGAGCAGCGCGGCATCTTTCGAGGCGGTGCTGGCCGCCGCCATGCGCGCGCTCGCGGCGCGGGCCGCGGCGCCCATCTGCGTGATCGTGTGCACGATCGTTGCTTGCGAGTCGATCGAGGTCATGGCCGGGATTGTCTCAAAGCGCGGCGGGCCGTGCGGTCTCTACCATAGAGGCCTTTTCCAATCTTCCGCTACCCCCGCGCCGAAGGGCGGCGATGCGCCACAAGCGCGTTGCCTGGATCTTCCGGCGCGCCAGCATCGACCGATGAGCGCCGTCCACCCCGCCGACCTTTCCTCCTCCTCCTCGACCGCCCCACGCTGGGGCTGGCTGCCGCGCATGGGCAGCTGGCAGTACCACCTGCTGCTGATCGCGCTGGGCGTGCTGGTGCTGGGCCCGCTGGGCGGCGTGACCGCGTCGTACATGAACTTCTCGCTGGGCTTCTTCGTCGGCGGGCAGGTGCTGGCCGGCATCCTCGGTTCGACCGTCACGCTGGGCTATGGCGCCGCGGGCAAGCACGGCGCGAACTACATGCAGACGGCCGCGGCGTCGGTCGCCGGGATGAGCGCGATGGGCGTGCTGATCCAGGCGATGGCCTGGCTGGGGCTGCCGCAGCCGCCGGTCTGGCAACTGATGCTGTACATGCTGGCGATCGGCATGTTCGGCGCCGGCGTCGGCATGCTGTGCACGCCCATCCTGGTCGACCGGCTGCAGCTGACGTTCCCGTCCGGCCTCGCGGTCGCGAACATCCTGCGTGCGCTGACCGACCCGGTGCTGCTGCGCCGAGCGGTCGGCACGCTGGGCACCGGCATGGCGGTGGGCCTGGGTTCCGGCATCGCCGCGGCGAAGGTCGCGGTACTGGGCGCGATCGAGCTGTCGGCGTCGACCTTCGGCGCCGGCATGCTGACCGGTGCGCGCATCGGCATCCCGGCCGCCACCGGGGGCCTGCTCGGCTTGTGGCTCGCGCCGTACTTCGTCTCGATCGGCTGGCTGCACGAGGGCGACCCGCCGCGCAAGATCATGTTCCTGATCGCGCTGGGCACTATCCTCGGCGCCGCGATCATCGACCTGGGACTGATCTTCCGTCAGACGCTGCAGCGGGTGCGCGCGGTCACACCGCGCCCTGCGGCCGACGCACAGCCCGATTGGAAGCGCACGAACACGCGCCGCCTGCTGCTGTGGGTCGCGTGCTGGGGCGCCGCGGTCGTCGTGACCGGGCACTGGGTGCTGGGCCAGCCGGTCGGCTTCCTGCTCTTCGCGGTGCTGCTGTCGTTCGTGTTCGTGATGGTCAACGGCATCTCGCTGGGCGTCACCGACCAGAACCCGATCTCGTCGGCCTTCGTCGTCGCGGTCGTGCTGATGGCGGCGTTGGGGCTCCAAGATCCGACGGTGGGGCTGATGGCCGGCACGATCCTGCTGGTGTCGACGACCGTCGCCTGCGACATGCAGCAGGACCGCTCGACCGGCTGGCGCCTGGGGACGAACCGCGTGCTGCAGTTTCGCTATCAGGTGCTGGGCATCTTCGTCGGGGCGGTCATGTCGGTCGCGTTCGCAAAACTGTTCATGACCGCGTACCCGGTGCTGCTGCTCGACCAGACCGTGATGAAGGCGAGCGAGCAGCCGGCCGCGTGGAGCGCCGCGATGACCTACAAGTTTGTCGGCGTGCTGCGCAGCCTCACCGACGACAAGCCGTACCAACGCACCGCGATCTGGCTCGGCATCGCGATCGGCTTCGCGATCGAGTTCGCGCGCAAGGTCATCCATGCGAGCGCGGCGTACCGGCGTTTCGCGACCAGCAGCCGCAAGGGCTTCGCGACCGACTTCGTGATCGACGCGCTGCTGCTGCCGTCGCCGTACGCGCTGTCGTTCGGCGGCTTCGTGAACCTGCACACCTCGCTGTGGCTGTGCGCGGGCGGGGTGACGTCCAGCTTCCTGAATTCGCTGCCGAAGCGCAAGAAGCCGGCTGCGGAGGACGTCGAGGTGCCCGAGGACATGAACGCGACCTCGCTGTTCGGCGGCGGCCTGATCGCCGGCGATGCGCTGGCCGCCCTCGGGCTCGGGCTGGTCGGCCTGCTCGCGACGTTGACCTCAGGCTGAAGAACGCAAAGACGAAGGCAGACCGCAAAGGCGCAAAGGGGCGCAAAGGGCGCAAAGGAAATTTGGCTTCTTCTCTTGGCGCCTTTGCGCTTCTTCGCGCCTTTGCGTCCAAGAAACGCCCCACGCCCGGGCAACCTGGACCGAGACTTCAGCCGATCTCGCGCCAACGAATACACGCCACCCGTTGGCCACCGCCAACGTCTTCCAGCACCGGCACTTCGACCTTGCAGCGCTCGACCGCATACGGGCAACGCTTGTGGAACGTGCACCCGCTGGGCGGGTTGAGCGGCGACGGCAGCTCGCCGCCCAGCACCTCGCGCTGGCGGCGCGCCCGTGCATCGATGCGCGGCGTGCTCGCGAGCAGCGCGCGCGTGTAGGGGTGGCGCGGTGCGGCGAAGAGCGTCTTCTTCGGCGCGCTCTCGACGATCTTGCCCAGGTACATCACGATCACCTCGTCGGCGATCAGCTCGACCACCGCGAGGTTGTGCGAGATGAAGACATAGGCGACCTGCGTTTCCTCCTGCAGGTCCATCAGCAGGTTCAGCACCTGCGCCTGGATCGAAACGTCCAGCGCCGAGACCGGCTCGTCGGCGACGACGATCGCCGGCGTCAGCATCAGCGCGCGCGCGATCGCGATGCGCTGGCGCTGGCCGCCCGAGAACATGTGCGGATAACGCGCATGGTGCTCGGGCCGCAGGCCGACGCGCGCCATCATCGCGCGCGCCCGCTCATCGCGCTCGCGTGCGCCCAGCGTCGTGTTGATGACCAGCGGCTCCTCGAGCGCCTGGCCGATCTTCTTGCGCGGGTTCAGGCTCGCGTACGGGTTCTGGAACACCATCTGCACGCGCTGGCGCAGCCGCTTGCGTTCGTCGGCCGCGGCGTGCGTGACGTCGGCGCCGTTGAGCAGCAGCGCGCCGCGGGTCGGCGTCTCGATCATCGTCAGCTGGCGCGCCAGCGTGCTCTTGCCGCAACCGGATTCGCCGACGACCGCGAGCGTCTTGCCGGCTTGCAAGCTGAACGACACGCCGTCGAGCGCGCGGGCGAGCGCCTTGGGCTTGAACAGGCCTTGCGAGACGGGGTAGTGCTTCGCGAGGTCGCGGGATTCGAGGACGGTGTTGTTGTCAGTGGATGGCATCGCGCGGCCCCTCACCCCAGCCCTCTCCCCAGAGGGGAGAGGGAGTCAGGTTGGTGTGATTCGCTCCCTCTCCCGCTTGCGGGAGAGGGTTGGGGTGAGGGTGCGGCGAGGGGAAAGAAACACCGCGCCTGCGCGCCCACATCGCCGTCCAGTGCCGGCCGCTCATGGTGGCAGCGGTCCTGCACGTAGCGGCAGCGCGGCGCGAGCAGGCAGCCGCTCGGCCGGTCGTACGCGCCGGGCACGACGCCGGCCATCGAGCTCAGCCGCCGCTGCCCGATGTTGTGCTCGGGCAGCGCCGACAGCAGCGCCTCGGTGTACGGGTGACGCGGCGCATCGAAGATCTCCGGCACGTTCGCGGTCTCGACGACCTGCCCGGCGTACATCACGAGCACGCGCTGCGCGATCTCGGCGATCACGCCCAGGTCGTGCGTGATCAGCATCAGCGCCATGCCGCGCTCGCGCTGCAGCTTCAGCAGCAGCGCCAGCATCTGCGC
>DATCSE010000524.1:0-4018 GCA_036568605.1 Burkholderiaceae bacterium
GCCGACGGCCGCTCGCTGATCTTCAAGTGGAGCGGCCGCGAGGGCGACCGGCAACGCGTCGAGCTGGCGCACGACCCGGAGTTCACCGACATGGTCGCGAGCGACGAGTTGCCGAGCCCGGAATGGCAGGTGCCGAAGCCGACCTTCGGCGGGCGCTACTACTTCCGCTACCGCAGCATCGAGAGCGACGGCTACGTCAGCCCGTACAGCGAGACGCTGATGATCGACGTGCCGCGCAACGCCCTCTGGCTGCTGCTGGTGCCGCTGGTGCTGCTGGCGTTCTGATCGCCCCTGCTGACCGCTACCGAACGAGCTGGTTCAGCCGCTCGGCGTCGAATTCCTCGGTCGTGTGCGCATCCTCGGGCACGCACTCTCCGCCGGGCAGCTCGCGGGCGCGCGACGAGAGCTTCTCGATCGCCTGCCACAGCAGCGCGATCTGGTGCTCGTGACCCGACGCGTTGTCGATCAGGCCCTTCATCGCCTGCGACACCGGATCGTCGCTCTGGGTCACGCCGTACGCCGAGAAGCCCATGCGCGCCGCTGCCTCTTCGCGGCTGACCGCGTCCTGCGCGACGATGACGCGCGCCGGGTTGCCGACCGCGGTGGCGCCGGCGGGCACCGGCTTGGTCACGATCGCCCCGGACCCGACTCGCGCGCCATCACCCACGGTGAAGCCACCCAGCACACAGGCGTTCGCGCCGATGATCACGCCGCGGCCCAGCGTCGGATGCCGCTTGGCCCCCTTCGCGAGCGAGGTGCCGCCCAGCGTCACGCCCTGGTAGATCGTGCAGTCGTCGCCGACCTCGGCCATCTGGCCGATCACGACGCCCATGCCGTGGTCGATGAAGACCCGCCGCCCGATCTTCGCCGCCGGGTGGATCTCGATGCCGGTGAACCAGCGCCCGAGGTGCGACAGGAAGCGAGCGAGCCAGAACCAGCCGAGGTTCCAGCAGGCATGCGCCCGCCGGTGCCAGATCAGCGCATGCAAACCCGGGTAACAGGTCAGCACCTCGAAGCGGCTGCGCGCGGCCGGGTCGCGCTCGAGGATGCAGGCGATGTCTTCTCGGATTCGCTCGAACATGGCGGGCGGTTGTAGTGTCGGCGCAGTGTAGCCGCGGGCTCGAGATTGCGTCGGCAGGCGGGGGATTTCGTGGATTGCTTATTCGCGCCGCTGCAAAGCGGGCGGCGCGGCGCCTTGCGCCGCCCGGGCAATCCCGCGCAGGATCTGCACCTCGTCGTTCGTCAGCTCGGCGCGGTTCAGCAGCTGCTGCAGCCGCGGCATCAGCTTGCGCGGCACGTTCGGGTCCAGGTAGCCGAGCTGGATCAGCAGCTCGCGCCAGTGCTCGAGCACGCCCGCGACCGCGGCCGCATCGGCATGCTGGACCGGCGCGGTGCGCGGCGCCACGACGAAGCCGCCCAGCGCCTGGCGCCACTCGTACGCGATCAGCTGGATCGCCTGGGCGAGGTTCAACGAGCCGTAGTCGGGCGCGGTCGGGATGCTGAGGCAGGCGTGGCAGCGGTAGACATCGTCGTTGGCAAGGCCGTAGCGCTCCGAGCCGAACACGAACGCGACCCGGTGCGAGCCCTGCGCGAGCGTCGCGAGGTGCGGGCGCGGCGCGTGGGTCGGCGGGCCGAAGTCGCGCGGCGTCATCGCGGTCGCGCACGCGTACGTGGTGCCGGCCAGCGCCTCTTCCAGCGTCTCGACGACGCGCGCGCCGCGCAGCACGTCGGTCGCGCCGCTGGCCATCGCATCGGCCTCGGCGCTTGCCAGCACCTCAACACCGTGGCGCGGCGCGACCAGCACGAGTTCGGTGAAACCCATCACCTTGATCGCGCGCGCGGCGGCGCCGATGTTGCCGGCGTGGCTGGTCGCGACCAGCACGAAACGGGTGGAGTCGGAAGTCGACGGCAGGGCCGGCATGGGCGGCAGACGTAAAATTGCGATTATCCCAGCGCGTACTCGGCCCCACGAGTGCGCGCTTCGTTCTTCTCTCGCGGCACGCAGCGCCGCGGCCCACTCGTCGACACCCCATGTCCCAAGCGCTACACCCCATGCTCAACATCGCCATCAAGGCGGCACGCAGCGCGGGGGCCCTGATCAACCGTGCCTCGCTCGACCTCGATCTGCTGAAGGTCGACACCAAGTCGCCGAACGACTTCGTCACCGAGGTCGACCGTGCCGCCGAGGCCGCGGTGATCGAGACGCTGCTCTCGGCCTACCCCGGCCACGGCATCCTCGCCGAAGAGTCGGGCCGCGCGCACGGCGCGAAGGACAGCGAATACGTCTGGATCATCGACCCGCTGGACGGCACGACCAACTTCATCCACGGCTTCCCGGTGTACGCCGTGTCGATCGCGCTCGCGGTGCGCGGCCAGGTGCAGCAGGCGGTCGTCTACGACCCGAACCGCAACGACCTGTTCTACGCGTCCAAGGGCCGCGGCGCGTTCCTGAACGACAAGCGGCTGCGCGTCTCGCGCCGCATCAGGATGGCCGATTCGCTGATCGGCACCGGCTTCCCGTTCCGCAAGGGCGACAACTTCAAGCGCTACCTGCAGATGTTCGAGGTCGTGATGCAGAACTGCGCCGGGCTGCGCCGGCCCGGCTCGGCAGCGCTGGACCTGTGCTATGTCGCCGCCGGCTACACCGATGGCTTCTTCGAAACCGGGCTGAGCCCGTGGGACATCGCGGCCGGCTCGCTGCTCGTCACCGAAGCGGGCGGGCTTATCGGCAACTTCACCGGCGATGCAGACTTCATGTACCAGCGCGAGGTGGTCGCCGGCAACCCGAAGATCTACGCGCAATTGGTCAAGCTGCTGAGCCCGTACACGCATGTGATCCCCGAGGCTCCGGCCGGCAGCCTGGCCGGCGCGGTTGCGGCTGCGGCCGCTGGGCTCACGCCTGAAGAAGCGCTGGCGCAGACCGCGGCCGACGACGCGGCCTCCACCGCCGCCGAGATCGCCCCCGCCGCACCCGTGAAGAAGGCGCCGGTCCGCATCCGCAAGGAAGCCGTGGCGGCCCCGGCGGCAGCGCCGAAGACCGCCGCGCGGACCGCCGGCAAGTCGACGCCGAACACCGCGTTCTCGCGCCCGCCGCGCGCGCGTTCCGGCCGCTGACCAACGCGTTCCGGCCCAAGCGTCCCGGCGAATGTCCGCACGATTCGAAGCGACCGAAGCACCGGCGGCGGGCGCGGCCCCGGGCGTCGACCTGTCGGGCCACACGGCCATGATGCAGCAGTACCTGCGCATCAAGGCCGAGTTTCCCGAGACGCTCGTGTTCTATCGCATGGGCGATTTCTACGAGCTGTTCTACGACGACGCACGTCGCGGCAACAAGCTGCTGGACATCACGCTCACCACCCGCGGCCAGAGCGCGGGCGAGCCGGTGGTGATGGCCGGCGTGCCGGTGCACTCGGTGGAGAGCTACCTCGCCAAGCTGATCAAGCTGGGCGAGGCCGTGGCCATCTGCGAGCAGGTGGGCGACGTGGCCACCGCCAAGGGCCCGGTGGAGCGCAAGGTGGTGCGGGTGGTCACCCCAGGCACCGTCACCGACACCGAACTGCTGGCGGACAAGAGCGATTCGCTGCTCGTGGCCTTGTCGAGCAACACGCACCGTGGCGTGACGACGCACGGCATTGCCTGGCTGGGGCTCACCAGCGGGCAGTTGGGCGTGACCGAATGCGATGACAAGCAACTCGCCGGCTGGCTCTCGCGTCTGAACGCCGCCGAAGTGCTGGTGGACCGCGATCGCGTACCGCCCGCCCTGGTGCAGGCGCGCACGACCATCACCCACCGCCCCACCTGGCAATTCGATGCGGAGCTTGGCCGGCGCAAGCTGTGCGAGCAGCTTCGCGTCTCCAGCCTCGCCGGCTTCAATGCCCAGGACCTGCCCTGTGCCCACGCCGCCGCCGCCGCGCTGCTGAGCTTTGCCGAGCACACGCAAGGGCGCGCGCTGTCCCACGTGGGCACGCTCAGCGTGGAGCGCGCCAACGATCTGCTGGAGCTGCCGCCGGCCACGCAG
>DATCSE010000525.1:0-4561 GCA_036568605.1 Burkholderiaceae bacterium
GAAGCCGGTCATCAACCCTGCCGCGAACGCATCGCCGGCGCCCAGCACGTTCATCACCTCGACCCGCTCGCCTTGGGCGGTCGGCGCATCGTCGAGCCGTGCCGGCACGTCGCCGGCGATGTAGCAGCAGCCCTTCGCGCCGAGCTTGACGACGAGAGCCGCTTTCGTCACCGCGCGCACGGCACGCAGCGAGCCCAGCAGGTCGTGCGCGACGCCGCCGGCGATCAGAAACTCCTCCTCGGTGCCGATCAGCAGGTCGAACTGCGGCAGCACCTCCTGCAGGCTTGCGGTCACGCCGGCACTGGTGACATAGCGGTTCTCGCCTTCGCCGCGCTTGGTCAGCCCCCACAGCACCGGGCGGTAGTCGATGTCCAGCACGCGCAAGGTGCCGTGCTTGCGTGCATGGCCGAGTGCGGCCAGCGACGCGCGCCGCACGGTCGTCGTCGACAGGTGCGTGCCGGTGATCAGCAGCGCGCGGCAGTCGGCAATCTGCGCTTCGGGGATCAGTTCCGCGTCCAGCGCCATGTCGGCGCAGTTCTCGCGGTAGAACAGCAGCGGGAAGGTGTCGCGGTCCTTCAGGCCCAGCAGCACCAGCGCGGTCAGGCGCTGCGGATCGACCTGGACCATGCTGGTGTCGCAGCCCTCGCGCTGCAGCGTCTCGACCAGGAAGCGGCCCATCTGCTCGTCGCCGACGCGCGAGATCATCGCGCTCCTCAAGCCCAGCCGCGCGGCGCCGAATGCGATGTTGGCCGAGCTGCCGCCCAGGTACTTCGCGAAGCTCGACACGTCCTCGAGCCGCGCGCCCAGCTGCTGCGCGTACAGGTCCACCGCCAGGCGGCCCAGGCACGCGAGGTCGAAGCGCCGCCCCTCGGGAATCTGCAGCGTGCCGGTCATATCGTGACGCCCTCGAGGTCTTCCATCATCGCCTTCATCTCGGCGCCGCCGGCCATCATGTCGAGCACCGCCTCCTTGCTGATCTTGTCCTTCTCGAACGTGCCCATCGATTTGCCGCGGTTCAGCAGCGTGAAGCTGTCGCCGACCGGGTAGGCGTGGTTCACGTTGTGGGTGATGAAGATCACCGAGATGCCGCGGTCGCGCGCCCGCTTGATCAGCTTGAGCACGTTGACGCTCTGCTTCACGCCCAAGGCGGCGGTCGGCTCGTCGAGGATCAGCACGCGCGCGCCGAAGTGGATCGCGCGCGCGATCGCGAGGCACTGGCGCTCGCCGCCGGACATCGTGCCGATCATCTGATCCGGGTCGCGCGCGCGTATGCCCATGTCGGCCAGCTTGGCGCTCGCGGTGCTCGCGGCCGTCGCATGGTCCATCACCGGGATGCAGCCGAACAGCAGCTTCTTCGGCTCGCGGCCCATGAAGAAGTTGCGCGCGACGCTCATCAGCGGGACCAGCGCGAGGTCCTGGTAGACGGTCGCGATGCCGGCGTCCAACGCCTCGCGCGGCGATGCGAACCGCACCGGCACGCCGTCCACCAGGTACTGTCCCTTGTCGGGCCGGTGCACGCCGGCCAGCGTCTTGATCAGCGTGCTCTTGCCGGCGCCGTTGTCGCCGAGCAGGCAGTGCACCTCGCCGCGCTTCAGGCGCAGCGTGACGCCCGACAGCGCGATCACCGAGCCGAAGAACTTGCTGATGTCCTCGAGCTGGAGGATGTAATCAGTGGCCATGGGGGCCTACCTCCGTCCCATCGCCACGCGGCGGCGGATGAAGTTGTTGAACAGCACCGCCGCCAGCAGCATCGCGCCGAGGAACACGCGGTACCAGTTGTTGTCGATGCTGGTGTAGCCGATGCCGATCTGCACGACGCCGAAGATCAGCGCCCCCAGCGCCGCGCCGATCACCGAGCCGTAGCCGCCGGTCAAGAGGCAGCCGCCGATCACCGCGGCGATGATGGCCTCGAACTCCTTCTGGATGCCGCGGTCGGCCGCGGCCGAGCCGGCGTCGGCGACCTGCAGCACCGCGAACAGCGTCGCGCAGAACGCGACGAACACGAACAACCCGATCTTCACGCGCGCCACCGGGATGCCGACGTTCTTGGCCGCGTTCGCGTCGCCGCCGACCGCGAGGATCCAGTTGCCGACGCGCGTCTTCGCGAGCGCGAACGCACCGGCCAGCGTCAGCACCAGCCACCAGACCATCACCTTGGGCACGCCGATCGCGAGCGCGGTGCCGTCGTCGCGTGCAGCCAGCCAGCCGGCTTTCGCCAGGCCGTCGAACAGGCCGGTCAGCACATGGCCGTGGAACAGCGCGCTGACGACCGGATCGGCGACGATCAAGTCGTGCAGCACCGCGCCGCCGTTGCTCGACAGGATGGTCTTGCCGGTCAGCAGCACCGAGATCGCGAGGCTCAGCCCGCGCAGGATGAAGTAGAACGCGAGCGTGACGATGAAGCTCGGCAGCCCGGTCTTCACGACCAGCCAGCCGTTCACGCCGCCGAGCGCGAGCGCGGTCGCGAACGCGAAGATCGCCGCGAGCCAGACTGGCCAGCCCCAGTACAGGCACGGGATCGCGAGCATCATCCCGGCGAAGCCGATCATCGAGCCGATCGACAGGTCGAACTCGCCGGCGATCATCAAGAGCGCCGCGCCGACCGCGATGATGCCGAGGAAGGCGGCCACCGTGCCCCAGTTGATCACGCCCTCGGCGCTGAACATGCCCGAGCCGCCGGCCGCGAGGCCGAAGACTGCGAACACCAGCACCGCGCCGGCCAGCGCCCCGAACTCGGGGCGCGACAGCAGCTTGCGCAAGGCGCCCACCTCGCGCACGCGTTCATCGGGCGCGCTGGTCGTGGCCGCGTTGGTCGCGGCCCGTATCGTCGTGCTCATCGTCACTCTCTCCCTGGCTGAGAAAGCGTCGCCGTCAGCGGTACTGCCCGGCGTACTTCTCGACCTTGGGCAGCGTGTCCTTGGTGACGAAGCCCGGTCCGGAGCCGATGTGGCGCTTGCCATAGGCCGGGGACAGGCCGTATTCCTCGAAGCGCTTGACCGTCTTCGGGTTGTCCTTCACGGCCGCGGCCACCTTCGCGAGGTCGGTGGTCTTCATCTCCTTCATCGTCGCCAGGACCGCGACCGGGATGTAGCCCTGCAGGTACGGCTGCTGGTCGATCGCAAACTGCACCGAGCCGTCCTTGATGCCGCGGGCGATCTCGTCGGAGAGGTCGAAGGTCGCGAACCAGATCTTGCCCTTCTGGCCGCCTTTCTCGAGCGCCTTCAGGGTCGGGATCGCCGAGTTCGGCCCGAGCGCGAGCACCGCCTGGGTAGCCGGGTTCTGGCGCAGCCAAGCCGAGACCTTCGATTCGACGCCGGTCGGGTCGTCGCCGGAATCCAGCGTGCTCTTCTTGAAGTCCGCACCGATCGCTTCGGCAAAGCCGCGGCAGCGCTCGAACGAGGCCGGGTTGGTGGCGTAGTGGTTCACGCACAGGAAGCTCTTGATGCCGGCGGCCTTCGCGCGCTCGCCGGCACCCTTGCCGGCCTCGTACTCGGGCTGGCCCACGTGCATCACCGCGCCGAGCTTCTCGCTCTGCTCGACCGTGCCGGAGTTGATCGTGACCAGCGGGATCTTCTTGTCGGTCACCTTCTTGATCGCGCCTTGCAGCACGTTGTAGTCGGCGATCGTCGTGATCACGCCGTCGTAGCCCTGCGCCGCGGCCTGCTCGATCAGGCGCGCCATGTCGGCCAGGTCGCCGTTCGGCGGATTGCGATAGTCGACCTGCGCGCCGTAGTCCTCGCCGGCCTGCTTGATCGAGTTCTTGATCGTGTTCCACCAGGAGTCGGAATCGGGCGCGTGGCTGATCAGCACGTACTTGCCGGCGGCGAAGGCGGAGCCGGAGGCGAGCAGGGCGGTGAGGGCCAGCACCCTGAGCGTTGTTTGCATGCGTTGTGTCTCCGTGTGTGTGTTCGAAGGGGTGGTTGGGCGGTCTGGGACGCCCGGAGGAATCCTAGGTCAAGCAGAATAAAAATTCCTTCAGGAAAGTACGTAGAAAAAAAGTTCTAAAAGTGCGTGGGATCGCCTACAGTCGCTGGCCATGGCCAAAACTCGCGCAACCGTTCCCGTCGGCCAGGCCGTCCGCGTCGCGCGCGCTGCGAAGCGCGCGCCGGCGACTCCGCAGCCGGCCGAGCCGGTGTCGAGCTCGGCGGTGGATGCGTTCCTCGCGCGCATCGGCACCGAGTTCGAGGGCCTCTCGCGGCAACTGAAGCAGATCGCGCGGTATGTCGAGCAACACCGCGACCACATCGCGCTCGAGCGCATCCAGGACGTCGCGGCGCGCTGCGACGTGCAGCCGTCGGCGGTGATCCGCTTCGCGAAGCACTTCGGCTACTCCGGCTGGAGCGAGATGCAGAAGATCTTCCGCGACGGCGTCGCGCAGCGCATCGCGCCCTCGCGCAACTACCAGGAGCGCATCCGCGAGGCGATCGATTCGGCGACCGGCCGGCTCAGCGCTGCCGACATCGCGCACGAGTTCATCAGCGGCAGCATCGCGGGCTTGCAGGAATTGCAGCGCGATCTGCATCCGACCACGTTCGACGAAGCGGTGGAACTGCTCGCGCGA
>DATCSE010000526.1:0-3352 GCA_036568605.1 Burkholderiaceae bacterium
GGCGGTCGCCGCGCATGCGCTTGGTGTCGGATTCCATGACATCGAGATTGGCGCCGACATTGCCGGCCAAGTCAATCTTGTTGATCACCAGCAAATCGGAGCGCGTGATGCCCGGCCCGCCCTTGCGCGGGATCTTCTCGCCGGCCGCGACGTCGATCACGTAGATCGTCAGGTCCGACAGCTCGGGGCTGAAGGTCGCCGCGAGGTTGTCGCCGCCGCTCTCGATGAACACCACGTCGGCATTCGGGAACTTCGCGAGCATGCGATCGACCGCCTCGAGGTTGATCGAGGCATCCTCGCGGATCGCGGTGTGCGGGCAGCCGCCGGTCTCGACGCCCATGATGCGCTCGGCCTCGAGCGCGCCGGCGACGGTCAGCAGGCGCTGGTCTTCCTTGGTGTAGATGTCGTTCGTGACGACGACGAGGTCGTAGGTCTCGCGCATCGCCTTGCACAGCATCTCGACCAGCGTGGTCTTGCCCGACCCGACCGGCCCGCCGACGCCGACGCGCAATGGCGGTAGTTTGCGGGTGCGATTCGGGATCGTGTGCAGGGCGTTCATGCGAGGATTATCGGCAATCCTCGCGGTCACACGCGTCCGTTCGCGCCTGAGCCTGTCGAAGCGCTGGGGCGTGCCGTGGTCTACCCCGCGATGCCGACCGTCAGCGTGAGCGCGTAGCCGGCGCTGACGCTGCCGGTGATCGTCGGCGTCTCGAGCGTCGCGCCGTCGCTGAACACGTTGTCGGTGGACAGCGAGACCTGCGCGAGGTTGGTGACGCTCGCGCTGTAGCCGCTCGTCGCATAGACCGTGTCGCAGACGCTTTTCACCATCGCGATCTGCGAGATCTTCGCGACGTTCGCGACGCTGGTCGCCGTCGCGAGGCTGGGGTAGACCTCGAAGTGGATGTGCGGCCAGCGCCCGGAGTAGCAGGCCGGGAAGATCGTCGTGAATGTGACCTGGCCGTTGCTGTCGGTCGCCTGCACGCCGCGCAGGTAGTTCTCGCCGGTGACGCCGCTCGAATACAGCGAGTAGCGGCCGGATTGGTCGCAGTGCCAGATGTAGACCGCGTAGCCGGAGAGGGCTGCGCAACTCGAGTTGGTGTTGACCAGGTTCAGCGTGACGGTCAGCGGCACGCCGCTCGCGACGCCGCTCGCGCCGTTGAAGCTCGAGCGGATGTCGCTGCGCACGATGCCGCTGAGCAGCAGCGCGTTCAGCGAGGTCGTGCCGTCGGCCGGGTACGGGCCGTTGGTTTCGGTCGGGATCACCGAACAGCTGCCGCTGCTCGTCGTGGTGGTGGTCGTCGTCGTGGTCGTCGTGGTGCTGCTCGAGCTGGAGCTGCCGGTGTCGCTCGAGCTGCTGCTACTGCTGCTGTTGTCGCTGCCGCCACCGCCGCAGCCGATCAGCGGCACCGCGCCGATGCCGGCGCCGGCAAACCCGGCCAGCCAGGCCAGCGCACGGCGGCGGCGCAATGCGACGGCGCGGGCGGTCTGCTGGGTCAGCAGGTCGCGCAGATCGCGCTCGAGGCCGTCATGGTGATGGTGGTGCGAGGGGAGGTCTTGCATCGTGGTCCGAGGCTGAAGTCGTTGGAAGAAAGTCGGCGGGCCGTCAACGCCAGGGCGGCACCGAGTCCATGTCGTCGCGGCGGCGCCGCGGCGGCGGCTCCTGCAGCGAGTTCAGCCAGCAGGCTTGCAGCCGATCGACTTCACGCGTCAGGCGGCGCAGCCACGCGACCGTGACCGCAGCGCCTTGCGTGCGTTGCGCCTGCGTCGCGAGCTCGCCGATCTCGCGGACAGCTGCCTGCAGCCGCTTCAGCTCGAGCGCGGCGTCGGCGTCGAGCGAGCCGGCGTCGTGCGCCCCGCTGTGGCGGCTGCCGCCAAGTGAGGCCAAGGTGCTGTGGTCGAAGTACATGGATGCGGAATCTTGCGGCTTCACCATGTCGTGCGTTTACCGTGTTTGTGTCGGCTTCGACACGGTTGTCCTCAGGCGTTGGCTCGCGAGGCGGCGCGGCGCGGACGGCGGCGGTTCAGCGCGACGGCGGCTGGCCGGCGCCGGGTCCGCCCCCGGGCGGCGGGCCGCCGAGCGGACGCGCCGCCAGCGCGTTGCCGAGCTTCTGGCACACGCCGGTCAGCGTTTCGCCGTTGCGCAGCTTGAAGCTGACCTGCGTGCCCTCGGTCTTGCCCTGGCACGCGGCGATCGCCTCGGGCGGCGGGCCGGGCGGGTGGCCGCCGCCCGGCGGCGGTGCGCTCGCCGCGTTGCTGCCAGCGGCGGAGATTTGCGCCGCGGCCCATGCGCCGTGCAGGATCAATCCGAGGGCCACGACCAGGGTCGCAGCGGGGGTTCGTCTTGTCGTCATTCGCGAGGATCCGAGTGGAGAACCCGCATCTTCGCGAGCTCAGGTAACCCCGGTGTGCCTGCCATGTGTCGAGCGCGACACATCGCACTGGCCAGGGCTGGGCAGCCGCGTTCTCAGTCGCCGCGTGCGCGCGGCAGCACGAGCTCGGCGCGCAGCCCGCCTTCGACGCGGTTCGCGAGCGTCAGGCGGCCCCCGTCGCGTTCGGCCAGGTCGCGGGCGATGTACAGGCCGAGGCCGGCGCCGCCGTTGAGCGCGGCGTCGCCCGTCGCGGCCCGGCGGAACGGTGCGAACACCGCGTCGATCAGGTGCGGCGCGATGCCGGGGCCGTCGTCGTCTATCGTCACGCGGACTGCGTCGTCGGCAGCGTGGACCGCAACCCGCGCCGAACCGCCATGCCGCAGCGCGTTGCCGATCAGGTTGCCGAGCACGCGGCTCAACGCCTGCGGCTGCGCCAGCACCAGCGCCGGCACCTCGGGCAGGCCGGCCATGCTGGCCGGCAATCCCTGTTCGGCCAGGTCGTCGACCTGCGACTGCGCCAGCGCGCCCAGGTCCAGCCGCTGGCGCATGCCGTCGGCCTGGCGGCCGCGCATCATCTCGAGCACGCTTCCGATCAGCTGGTTCATCTCCTGCACATCGACGATGCAGCGCTCGGCCTGCGCTGGAGGCGCCATCGCCTCGAGCCGCACGCGCATGCGCGCGAGCGGCGTGCGCAGGTCGTGCGAGATCGCTGCCATCAGCAGGTCCTGCGCCTCGAACTGCTCGTGCAGCCGTTGCGCCATCGCGTTGAAGACCTGGGCGGTCTGGCGCACTTCCAGCGTGCCGCGGCTCGCATCGAGCTGCGGCGCCGGCGCGCGGGCCAGCCCGTTCGGGCCGGCGGACCGGTTGCCGAGCCCGCGCCCGAGCTCCTCGGAGGCCGCCGCGAGGCGCCGTATCGGCTCGGACAACCAGCGCGCGCCGAACCAGGCGAACAGCCCGATCGCGAGGAAGCGGATGCCGTAGTC
>DATCSE010000527.1:0-4432 GCA_036568605.1 Burkholderiaceae bacterium
GGGCATCCAGAAGGACTTCTACTGGAACCGCGCGGCCGGATACGTCAGCCCGAACTGGGGAGGCGTGACCGCCAGTGCGATGTACGCACTCGGGCCCACCGACCAGCGCAGCGACCTGGCGGGCGCGAACGTGGTCGTGTCGCGCGGCCTGTTCGCCGCGGCGCTGTCGGTGCAGCGCGTGCACTTCAACGACGGCATCGAGGACCCGACGAAAGAGACCACCTGGCAGCTCGGCGCGACCTACAACTTCGGCTGGGCGCGCGTGTTCGGCCTGTACACGCACACCGACGACGACGGTCTGGACGTGCGCAGCAACTTGTACTCGGGCGGTGCCGCGGTGCCGCTGGGCCCCGGCACCTTGCAGGTCCAGGCCGGCTTCGCGAAGACGACCGGGCCGGCGGTCGACCGCAAGCACACGACGCTCAGCGCTGCGTACCTGTATGCGTACGACAGCGTCACCGACCTGTATGTCGTCGGCATGGACGACCGGGTGCGCGGGCAGACCCGCGGCTACTCGTGGGCGATCGGCGCGCGCTACCGCTTCTGACGATGGGGGCGACACCGTCGCCGCGAGGCGTCAGCGGCGCGAGCCGCGGTACTGGGTGACCTGCAGCGCGCTGACCGGCGCCGCGTGATTGCCCCAGCTGGTGCGCAGGTACGTCAGCAGCGCTGCGACGTCGTTGTCGCCGAGCTCGGTCGCGAACGGCGGCATGCCGAACGGCCGCGGGTTGCCCGCGGTCGACGGCGCGAAGCCGCCCTCGAGCACGATGTGCACCAGGTTCGCCGGCGTGGCGAGCAGCACGGCGCGGTTGCCGGCGAGCGCCGGGTAGGCCCCGGGCACGCCCTCGCCGCGCTCGCCATGGCAGGCGACGCAGTGACGTTCGTACAGCTTCGCGCCGGCGGTGATGGGCACGGCCACTGCCGAGGCGGCCTGCGCCGCGGCATGCGCCGCGTCGTCATCGAGGGTCGGCAGCGTCTGCAGGTAGCTGGTGACCGCGTAGAGGTCGGCATCGCTCAGATGCTGCGTGCTGCCGCTGACCACGTCGGCCATCGGCCCGCTGACCGCGGCCTGCGGCGACACGCCGGTCTTCAGCAGCGTCATCACGTCGGCCGTCGGCCAACCCGCGATGCCGGCCTCGCGCGACGACGCCAGCGACGGCGCGTACCAGTTCTGCACCGGGATCAGGCCGCCGGCCAGATCGAGCGCGCTGCTCGGCGCGCCCAGCGCATTGCGGCTCGCGTGGCAGGCGTTGCAGTGGCCCAGCCCTTCGACCAGGTACACGCCGCGGTTCCACTCGGGCGAGCGCGCGGCATCGGCTTCGTACGTCGCCGGCCGGAAGTACAGCGCGCGCCACACCGCGAGCGCCGCCTGCTGGTCGAACGGAAAGCGCAGCGTGTGCGGCTTGTTCGGCTGGCTCACCGGCGCGAGGCTGCGCAGGTACGCGTGGATCGCATCGGCATCGGCGCGCGTGATGCGCGTGTAGTTCGGGTACGGGAACGCCGGGTACAGCAGCCGCCCGTCGCCCGAGCGGCCGTTGTGCAGCGCGCGCCAGAACTGCGCGTCGGTCCAGCCGCCGATGCCGGTGGCGGCATCGGGCGTCAGGTTCGGCGCGTAGACGTCGCCGAACGGCGTCGGCACGGCGCGGCCGCCGGCGTATGGCACGCCGCCGCGCGCGGTGTGGCAGCCCATGCAGTTGCCGGCGCGGGCGAGGTAGGCGCCGCGTGCGATCTGCTCGGGGCTGGCCGCGGCGAGAGGTGGCGTCGCGTTCGTGTCGATCGAGTCCTCACCACGCAGGTTGAGCCACGCGACCAGCGCAGCGAGCAGCAGCACGATCGCGAGCAGCGCGGCCAGCACGAGCGCGACGATGCGGCGCGATGCCGAGGACGTCGAACCGGTCGCGGCGGTCATCGTGTCGTGCCTTGCGGTGCTGGCGAGCCGGGCTCGGAGGCGATCGCGCCGACCCCTCCGCATTCGATCGGCATCGCGGCCGGCAACGCGGCCGCAGGCTTCGCACCGGGCGGCACCGGCTGCGCCGCGAGCCATTGCGACAGCGCGGCGATGTCCTGCGGCGCGAGCCGCTGCGCGACCTGCGCCATGCAATCGGGAGCCGGCGCGCGGCGCTTGCCGGTGCGCCACGCGCCGAGCTGCGCGTTCAGGTAGTCGCGCGGCATGCCGATCAGCGCCGGAACCGCCGGCGCGACACCCATCAGCCCGTTGCCGTGGCAGGCCACGCATGCGGGCACCCGCAGCGCCGGATCGCCGTGCGTGACCAGCGCTTCGCCGCGCCTCAGCGCATCGCCGCTGTCGGTCGCCGGCTGCGGCGGCGGATACGGAATGTCGAGGCTCGCGAAGTGCTCGGCGATCTCGCGCAGGTACGCATCGGACAACGGCGCGAGCAGGTTGGTCATCAACGCATAGTCGCGCCGGCCGTCGCGAAACCCGATGAGCTGGTTGTACAGGTACTGCGCCGGCTTGCCGGCGATGCGCGGGTAGTAGCCGTCGCTCGCGGCGCGCCCCTGCGGGCCATGGCAGCCGGTGCAGGCCTGCACGCGCTGCGCGATCGTGTTCTCGAACGGCACCGGTGCGGCCTGCGACGCGAACGCGATCAGCAGCGCGGTGGTGGTCGTCGCGATTCGCGACGTGCGCAAGCGCAAGGACATGGCGGCACGACGATAGCCGAGCGTCGGCGATTCGTCGAATGGTACGGGCTCGCCGCGTCGGCGACTGGGCTATGCTCGCCGCCACTTTGCCGTTGTGCCCGCGCCCTTCTTGCCGCCGAACATGCCCCAGCCCTTTCCGACCGCGCGCTGCGCGCCGCCGCATGCCGCACGGGCGTTCACGCTGATCGAGCTGATGGCCGTGGTCGCGGTGATCGCGATCCTCGCGACGATCGCGTTGCCCAGCTTCCAGGATCGCATCGTGCGCGCGCAGATCGTCGAGGCGGTGGCGATCGCCGACATCGCGAAGCCCTCGATCGCGGCGCTGTGGCGTGCGACGAAGACGCTGCCCGCCGACAACACCGCGATCGGGCTGCCCGCGCCGGAGAAGATCGTCGGCAACTTCGTGCACTCGACGACGGTGGACAACGGTGCGATCCACATCGTGTTCGGCAACAAGGCGAATGCCGCGATCCAGGGCAAGACGCTGACCCTGCGGCCCGCGGTGGTCGAGGACGCGCCCGTCGTGCCGGCCGCATGGCTGTGCGGCCACGCGAAGGCGCCGGACCAGATGGTGGCCAAGGGCGCCGACAAGACCGACGTGGCGCAGCGCTACCTGCCGCTGAACTGTCGTTGAATTGCCGTTGGGCTCGCGTTTCGGACGTGCGTAGTTCACGCGGGCGTGCCGCGCCGTGCATCGACTGACAGTTTTTAACGCCTTGGGCCGGCCGCGGCTCGTAGGCTTGCCTCGATGAACGACAACAACAAACCCGACATGCCGGCGCAACGCCGCTTGCACCTCCTGTGGGCCTTTGCCGCCGCGGCGACGCTGGTGAGCGGATGCGGCGGCGGCGGATCGAGCGACGCGAGCGGCAACAACAACGGCAGCCCGTCGCCGTCACCGGCGCCTGCCACGCCGGTGCTGTCGACCTGCGGCCTCAGCAACTTCTCGACGCAGCTCCTGCAGCGCATCAACACGTTGCGCGCGGCCGGCGCGAACTGCGGCTCCAGCGGCACGTTCGCCGCGACCGGCGCGCTGACCTGGAACGGCCAGCTGACGCAGGCCGCCGACGGCCATTCGCAGGACATGGCAGCGGCCAACTTCTTCTCGCACACCGGCTCCAACGGCAGCGCGTTTGACCAGCGCATCAGCGCCACCGGCTACAAGTGGAGCACCGCGGGCGAGAACATCGCCGCCGGCTATTCGAGCGTCGATGCGGTGATGGACGGCTGGATCAGCAGCCCCGGGCACTGCGCGAACCTGATGAATCCGAACTTCAGCGAGGTCGGCGTCTCCTGCGTGCCGGGTTCATCGACGACGACCTACTCGAGCTACTGGACGATGGACCTCGCGAAGCCGCAATGACCGCGACGCATGTGCCCCTCGCGGGGCATGCGCGTCAGCTCGCCGCTGCCGCGATCACGCCGCCGCCGAGGCAGACCTCGCCGTCGTACAGCACCGCCGACTGCCCCGGCGTCGCGGCCCACTGCGGGTGCGCGAAGCGCAACGCGAACGCCGTCTCGTCGTCGCCAGCGCCATCGAACGCGCAGGCCGCATCGGCCTGGCGATAACGCGTCTTCGCGCTCAGGCCCGCGGATCGCGGCGCCGACCCGGCCACCCAGCTCGCATCGTCGGCCTCGAGTGCGCTCGACAGCAGCCACGGATGGTCGTGGCCCTGCACGACGTACAAGGTGTTGGCCGCGATGTCCTTGCGCGCGACGAACCACGGCGCATGCTCGTTCCCGCCCTTCTTCGCGCCGCGTTCCTTGAGCC
>DATCSE010000528.1:0-3632 GCA_036568605.1 Burkholderiaceae bacterium
AGCGTCGCGAGCGTACGCAGCGTCGTCGCCTCGCGCAGGTTGAGCCGCTCGATCGGCCGCCCGCCGGCATCCGACAGCGCCTTGATCACCGCAGCGGCCCAGGCGCCCGCCGGGTCCACCAGCGTGATCATCGACGTGGCCGTTTCGAGATCGGCGCGCGTGGTCGCGAAGTGTTCGCGGATCGCCTGCGCCGGCGAGCCGGTGACGACCAGGTCGTGCGAATGCCGGTCGATGATCTGGCCGTGCGCGTTCAGCTCGGTCGCGACGCTCTCCATGATCGCGGTCGCAGCGAAGCCGGCCTCGGGGCTGTCGTCGCCCTGACGGCCATGGCGTTGCTTGCGCTTGGAGCTACCCGGGCCCGGCCCGAGATCACCGAACAATGACGTGAGCAATTTGTCCCCTTGCTGGACGAGCCATGCGACCGGCGCGGCGTGGCGGTTGTTGCTTGTTCTTCCGCACGGCCCGGAGGTGCCCTCGACTCCAGGGAAGTCTAGAGACAACGCAGGGACGAGCCAACCCCTCGAAGCAATGCGTTGCAAGCGGTTGCGTGTTTGATCGGTCGGCGCGGTCGCGCGGCTCCTTAGTTGCCGAAGAACAGCCGGGGCGGGGCGCCGACCGAGCGCCGCACCATCGCGCTGAACGCACTGGGGCTCGCGTAGCCGAGCTCGGCCGCGATCGCCGCCATCGGCCGCTTGCGGGCCGCCAATGCCACTGCACGCGCCAGCAGCACCTGGTGGCGCCATTGCACGAACGAGGTGCCGAGTTCGCGGCGGAACAGCCGCGCGACCGTGCGCGGGCTCGCGCCGCTGTCGCGCGCCCAGCCGTCCAGCGTCGCATGCCGGGTCGGGTCGACGAGCACGGCCTCGCACAGCGTGCGCAGGCGCTTGTCGGCCGGCATGTCCACGCCCAGCGGAACCGGCCGGGCACGGCGCAGCTCGTCGAGGATCAGCGCCGACAAGCGCCGCTCGCGCAGCAGCGCGTCGCGGTCCAGCGGCACCGGGCCGCGGCCGTCGGGGCGCATGTCGAGTTCGAGTGCTAGCGCACGCAGCAGCGGCGAGACCTCGAGCACGCGGCATTGCCGCCACGGCGAGCCTTGCTCGCGCGCGACGCCGGGGCCGCAGCGGCCGCGCGGCTGGTGCAGGTACAGCGTCAGCAGCTCGGTGTCCTCCACCACCGTGACCGCGTGTTCGACGCCCGGCGGCACCCAGAGCGCGCGCGACGGCGGGACGATGTAGGTGCCGCGATCCACCGTCAATCGGATCACGCCGGTGGTCGACAGCACGACCTGGCCCCAGTCGTGGTGGTGCGGGATGACCTGCGTATCGGCGTTCAGCTGGTGCCGCTTGCCGCGCAGCGGGCGATGGGCATCGGGACGGAACAGGTGCGGGGTCAGCGGCGCGATCGGCGGTGCCGTGCCGCGCGGCAGCGAGCGGTCGGGCGACGATGGCGAGGCCGTGGACGAAGCAGCCTTCATTGGCAGGATCTCGATAGAAATTGACGAGCTATCGTAATTCGGACGAAGCGCACCCGGCTAGGATCGCTTCGACAACCATGACGACGACCACCTCGACCCTCGCATCGCCGACCCCCGGGCCGTCGGCTCGCCAGGACGCCAAGCTGATCGGCTTGGTGGGCCTGGCCCACAGCATCAGCCACTTCAGCCAGCTCCTGCTCGCCCCGCTGTTCCCGTGGCTGAAGGACGCGTTCGGCGTCAGCTTCACCGAGCTGGGCCTCTTGATGTCGATCTTCTTTGTCGTCTCGTGCGGGGTGCAGGCGCTGTCGGGTTTCGCGGTCGACCGCTACGGTCCGCGGCCGGTGCTGTTCCTCGGGCTCGCGCTGGTCGGCAGCGCGGCGTTCGGCTTCGCGGCGAGCTCGAACTACTGGACGCTCGCGCTCTTCTCCGTCGTGGCCGGCATCGGCAACGGCGTGTTCCATCCGGTCGACTACACGCTGCTGAACCGCAAGGTGCACCCCGAGCGGCTGGGCCATGCGTTCAGCGTGCACGGCATCACCGGCAGCCTGGGCTGGGCGCTCGCGCCGGCGCTGCTGACGCCGCTGGCGATCGCATATTCGTGGCGCGTGGCGCTGGTGGCGGCCGGCGCGCTCGCGTTCGTCGTGCTGCTGGTGCTGTGGCTGAACCGGGCCAGCCTTGCGCTCGAGGGCGTGGTCGTGCCGCCGAAAAAAGCCGAGGCCGCGGCACCGGTCGCAGGGCCGGAAAGCAGCTTCGGCTTCCTGACGATCCCGGCCGTGTGGATGTGCTTGGGCTTCTTCCTGCTGTATGCGATGGCGCTGAGCGGCGTGCAGGCGTTCGCGCCCGAGGCGGCGCGGCAGCTGCATGCGGTGCCGGTCAATCTGGTCGGCGCCTGTCTGCCGGTCTACATGATCTGCGCGGCCTGCGGGATGGTGGCCGGCGGCTTCCTGGTGTCGGGCAGCGTCGATCCGGCGCGCTGCGAGCGGGTGATCGCGGTCGCCTTCGGCGGCGCGGCGGCGATTGCGCTCGTGCTCGGTTTCGCCGCGGTGCCGGCGCCGCTGGTGCCGGTGCTGTTCGGCCTGATGGGGCTGGCCTCCGGGATCGCCGGGCCGTCGCGCGACCTGATCGTCAAGCGCGCGTCGCCGCCGAACGCGACCGGCCGCGTGTATGGCGTCGTCTACTCGGGGCTGGACATCGGCCAGGCGGTCGCGCCGCTGCTGTTCGGCACGCTGATGGACCATCACCAGCCCGCGCTGGTCTGGCTCGGCATCGCGTCGGTGCAGGCGGTGCTGATCGTCAACGCATTCAACGTGCGCCATGTGCGGCGCACCGCGCTGGCGCCGGCGTGACGACGCGGCGGCGCCGCAGCGCCGCGGGTGCTCGCGACGGTGAAATGAGTCCTACCCCGGATCAACCCTGAGCGGAGGACAAGGCACACTTGCGTCCATCTCACTGCCACGCGTGGACTGCCCGATGCCTCCGACTGCTGCCGCCGAATCCGCCCCCGACCGCCTCGCTGGCCATGCGCTCGTCGAAGCGTTGATCGCCCAAGGCGTGGACACCGTGTTCGGCGTGCCCGGCGAGAGCTTTCTCGCGGCGCTGGACGGCTTTCACGAGCAGCGCGACCGCATCCGCTTCATCGCGTGCCGGCAGGAGGGCGGCGCGGCGTTCATGGCCGAGGCGCAGGGCAAGCTCAGCGGACGCCCTGGCGTCTGCTTCGTGACCCGCGGGCCCGGCGCGACCAACGCGAGCATCGGGCTGCACACGGCGTTCCAGGACAGCACGCCGATGCTGCTGCTGATCGGCCAGGTCGCGAGCGATCAGCGCGACCGCGAGGCGTTCCAGGAGCTGGACTATCGCCAGGTGTTCGGCCCCGGCACGCTGGGCTTCGCGAAGTGGGTGGCCGAGGTCCACGACCCGAACCGCCTGCCCGAGTACCTCGCGCGCGCGTTCCACACCGCGATGCAGGGCCGGCCCGGGCCGGTCGTGCTGGTGCTGCCCGAGGACATGCTGAGCGCTCGCACTGCCGCGCCGGTGTTGCCGCGGGTCGAGCCGGCGCAGGCCTGGCCGGCGCCCGGCGCATTGCGCGAGCTGCGCGAACGGCTGCTCGCGGCGCAGCGGCCGTTCGTGATCGTCGGCGGCAGCGGCTGGACCGCGAGTG
>DATCSE010000529.1:0-2188 GCA_036568605.1 Burkholderiaceae bacterium
GCCGAGATGGGCCCCATCGTGACGAAGCAGGCGCTGGAGCGCATCGAGGGCTACATCGGCATCGGCATCGAGGAAGGCGCGAAGCTGGTCGTCGACGGCCGCGGCTTCAAGGTCCCGGGCCACGACGCCGGCTTCTTCACCGGCGGCACGCTGTTCGACCACGTGACGCCTTCGATGCGGATCTACAAGGAAGAGATCTTCGGCCCGGTGCTCTCGTGCGTGCGCGCGAAGGACCTCGCCGAAGCCGTGCAGCTCGTCAACGAGCACGAGTTCGGCAACGGCGTGGCCTGCTTCACCAGCGACGGCAACGTCGCGCGCGAGTTCTCGCGCCGCGTGCAGGTCGGCATGGTGGGCATCAACGTGCCGATCCCGGTGCCCATGGCCTGGCACGGCTTCGGCGGCTGGAAGAAGAGCCTGTTCGGCGACATGCACGCCTACGGCGAAGAGGGCGTGCGCTTCTACACCAAGCAGAAGAGCGTGATGCAGCGCTGGCCGGCGTCCATCGCGAAGGGCGCCGAGTTCGCGATGCCGACGGCGAAGTAATGAGAAGGCCCGCGCCGGCGCGGGCCTTCGAGGACGGGGCAGCGCCTCTTCAGGTGCCGATCCGCCCGCCGTCGTTCTTCGTGATCACGATCGTCGACGAACGCGGCCGCGAGGTGGTGTTCCCGGCGGTCGCCTGGTAGCCGGCATTGCCCGGCCAATGGCTCAGGTACTTCGTCGGGTCGGCGACGTTCGCCGCGACGATGGTTTCGCCCGGGTGCTGGATGTTGACGAACACCGCCTTCCCGTCCGGCGTCTCGGTAATGCCCGTGATCTCGCAGTCCTTCGGTCCGACGAGGAAGCGGCGTAGGGTGTCGGCCGTCGGCTTCTTGCCGACATAGGTGTCGACCGCGACGGTGCCGCCGGTGACCGCATAGCTCAGCGTCGTCTTCGCGCCGTCGCCGACACCGCCCGGCACCCCGGCGAGCAGCATGCAGTTGGTCACGTCGGTGTACGCGCCGTCGTCGGTCTGGATCCAGCACAGCCCGGTGTTGCGGCTGAACCAGAGGCCGTCCGGGCTCGAGAAGTCCTGGTCGCCCGTGAGGCCCGAGAGGTTCACGCGGGTCGGGTCCCCGTTGGCCTGCGAGCCGAACAGGTAGATGTCCCAGGTGAACGTGGTCGCGGCCGACTCGCCCGCGGCCTCCTTGATCCGGATGATGTGGCCGTTGCCGTTCTGCGGCGTGCCGGTCGTCAGATCGGGGTCGATGTAGCTGCGCGGGTTCGCGCTGTCGACTGCCTGTTCGCTGGCGCTCGCCGCCTGCACCTTGCGGTTGCTGTTGTTGGTCAGCGAGTAGTAGATCTCGCCGGTGGTCGGATGCACCGCACACCACTCGGGGCGGTCCATCTTCGTTGCACCGAGGGCATCGGCTGCGATGCGCGCGTTGACCAGCACGTCGGCCTGGTCGGCGAACGCATAACCCGCATAGGTCGCGATCGCCGTGGCGGTGACCGTCAGCTCGAGCCAGTTGCCCGTGCCGTCGGCATTGAACTTCGCGACGTACAGCTTGCCGGCGTCGAGGTACTTGTCGCCGGCCGCGATGCGGCTGGCAGGCGTGGCGTCGGCCGCATCCCAGGTCGCGGTCGAGACGAACTTGTACATGTACTCGCCGCGCGAATCGTCGCCCATGTAGACCGCCAGCGGCTTGCCGGGGACGAGCTTGCCGAAGTCGGCGCTCTCGTGCGCGTAGCGGCCGAGCGCGGTGCGCTTCTTGACGGTCGCGGACTTATCGTAGGGGTCGACCTCGACGACATAGCCGAAGGTGTTCAGCTCGTTGCGGTAATCGTCCGTGCCGTCGGTCGACGTGCCGAGCTTGCTGATGTCCCAGCGTGCGAAGCGGTCGTCGGCGCCGGAGGTCTCCCAGCCGTGCCGGCTGGCGCTGCCCTGTGCCCTGCCGTAGCGGTTCAGCGACGCGACGCTCTTGTCGTTGCCGCGCGCCGCGTTGTCGGCTGCCCCGCGTGTGAAGTAGCCGTTCCAGTTCTCCTCGCCGGACAGGTAGGTACCCCACGGCGTGTAGCCGCTGCCGCAGTTGTTGATCGTGCCGCGACAGGTGGTGCCGGCAGTCGAGTACTTCGTCTTCACGAGCGCGTTGCCACGCACCGGGCCGCTGATCTCGAGCGGCGTCAGCGGCGTGATGCGGCGGTTGAAGGT
>DATCSE010000530.1:0-4474 GCA_036568605.1 Burkholderiaceae bacterium
CTTCAACAGGTGGATTTCCGACGCCAAGGTGCGCGCCGCGGCCGAGGCCCTGCAGAGCGCGCTGCGCCTGGCGCAGTCGACGGCGATCGCACGCAATCGTGCGACGGTGTTCGCGCTGACCAGTGCGACGCCGGCACTGAACGCCACGCCATCCGCGAATGCGAGCAACTGGTACGCGCAGATCCTGCCGCTGAGCGGTTCGGACGAATCGTCCACCGCTGCCGCGAACTACGTGCAGGGCAGCAACATCGCGACGCAGAACGGCGTGACGATCACTGGGCCGGCGCTGGTGTGCTTCTGTGCGTTGGGCAAGCAGCTCACGTTGGCGGCGTCGGCAACCGGCAACCTCTTCACGGCCTGCACCGCGCCGAGCGACGACACCGGCACGCCCTCCACCAGCTACACGCTGTCGAGAACCAGTGCGCAGCGCACCCTGAAGGTCCTGGTCTATCTGGGCGGACGGGTCCGGATGTGCGACGCCGCCAAGACCTTGTCGAACGACAACCCGGACGGGTGCCCCTCATCATGAAGAAGAACTTGAACCGCCGTCCTGCCGCGAGACATTGGCCGGTGCGTGGTTTCACGCTGATCGAAGTGATGGTGGCGCTGCTGGTTTTCTCGCTGGGTGTTCTCGGCATGGTGGGGATGCAGGCGCGCGCGATGCAGTTCGGCGCGCAATCCGAGGACCGGATGCGCGCGGCGCTGCTGGCCGACGAGATCGTTGCGTCGATGTGGGCGAACCAGAGCACCACGCCCGGCTCGACCACGCTGGCGGCCTGGCAGGCTCGTGTCAAGGACTCGACGGGCAGCGGCTTGCTCAACGGCGTCGGTACCGTCAGCTCGGCCGACACGAGCGGCGTCGTGACGATCACGATCACCTGGACCTCGCCGTCGCGCAACAGCACGACGGCGAGCTACATGACGCAGGTGGCGATGCCATGACGAAGCTGCCGGACATCGGCCGCCGGGTGCGCGGCTTCACGTTGATCGAACTGCTCGTCGCGCTGGTGATCGGCATGATCCTGACGCTCGCGATCTTCGTCGTGATGGCGACCTTCGAATCACGGCGCCGCACCTTGGTTTCGACCGCCGACCTCGACCAGGCCGGCTCGATCGCGATGTACCAGATCGACGGCTGGGTCCGCAGCGCCGGCACCGGCTTCGAGCAGTCGGCGACCTACGCGTTTGGATGCCCGCTCTACGCGGCCAAATCAAGCAACCAAATATTGCCGTGGACATCGTCGATGACGTCGACGCTCAGCGATACCGCGTTCGCTGGCGTCAACCCCGGAACCAGCGGCGTGTTCCGGCTTGCGCCGGTGCTGATCCTGCCCGGCCAGAGCACGCCGGGCGCGAGCAATGCGGTGACAACGGGGCACACCTCCGACGTGCTGGTCCTGATGTCCGCCGCGACCCCGTTGGGCGGTGTGCCGACGCTGTTCAACGCGAGCGCCGGCGCTGCGACGCTGACGCTCGAGAACACCGTGGCCTTCACCGCGAACGACCAGGTGCTGCTGGTCGACCAGCAGCCGGCCAGCGACGGCAGCATCGCGCCTTGCATGCTGACGCAGTCGGCCATCACCGGCAGCTCGGACAGCGCGTTGACGCTGTCCGGCACGTGGTACGCCTCGACGATCGACACGGTGTCGGTGACCGGCTACTCGAGCACCGCCACGGCGCTGGTGCTGGGCAATGCCGGTCTCGGCCGGCCGCCGTCGTTCCAACTGGTCGGCGTCGGCGACCGCAATACGCTGTACACCTACGACCTGCTGCGCATGTCCGACACGCCGCTGCAGGCGCAGGCCGAGGGCGTGTTCGAGTTGCATGCGCTGTATGGCGTCGACACCGATGGCGACGGCATCGTCGACACCTGGGTGTCGCCGTCCGACACGAGCTCGGCCTATGCGCTCGCGGCGCTGTCGGCCGGCACGGCCACGTCCGCCGGCTTGCTGAAGAACATCAAGGCCATCCGCGTCGGCCTGATCATGCGCACCTCGCTGCCCGAGAAGGATGTCGTCAAGACGGACGGCTACAGCGACAGCGGGACGTCGCCGACGCGCACGCTGACGCTGTTCTCCAACCTCGGGTCCAGCCTCGCCGTCACCCGCACGCTGACCGGCGCCGAGCTGTACTACCGCTACCGCACCGTCGAGTCGACGATCCCGGTGCGCAACAACTTCCTGTGACGCCCATGCGCGCCCTACGTTCGAGTTCCGGAGCGCGCCAGCGCGGCGTGGTCATGCTGATCGCGCTGATCGCGTTGGTGCTTCTGCTGCTGGCCGGCTCGGCGATGATGCGCTCGGCCGACAACTCCACGGTGCTGGCCGGCAACATCGGTTTTCGCCGCGACCTCGGCAACCAGGCCGAGCGCGGCTTCGTCGCGGCACGCAAGGCGCTGGTCAGCGGCGCGCTGAGCTCCGACACGACACGCAGTTCCGACCAGCTGACCTACAACTATTCGTCGATCCGGCTCGACACGAACTCGAACGGCGTGCCGACCGTGCTGGCCAGTGAGGCGGCCTATGCCAGCAAAGGCATGACGCTGAGCGACATCACCGACAGCACGAGCGGCGTCACGGTGCGCTACGTGATCGATCGCCAGTGCATCGCGACCGGCACCTTCAGCGCCGCCAACTGCGAGGTCACCGCAGCCGGCAGCACGGATGCCGGCGGCTCGAACTGGCTGCGCAAGGCCGGCGGCGAATCGCGGCCGGTCTACCGCATCAGCGTGCGTGTCTCGGGACCGCGCAACACCGAATCCTTCTACCAATCCACCTTCGCGCTGTGAGCCCAGCTGCCATGGATCCAACTCTACTGTCCCGGTTTCATCGAACGTCGCGCGTTGCCCTCGCGGCACTCGCCATCGGGACTGCGGCGGCGCCGGCCGCGCACGCCGGGGTCGATCTGGCCGACCAGCCGCTCTTCAGCAGCGTGTCGGTCCCGGGCAACCTGATCCTGGCGCTGTCGGTCGAATGGCCGACCGCGACGACGCCGGCCTATCCGAGCACGACGGCCTATTCCAGCTCCAGCACCTTCCTCGGCTATTTCGATCCAGCCAAGTGCTACAAGTACGTCGCGGTCAACAGCGGAACGACCTCGAGCCCCGACTACTCGACCAGCTACTTCACGCCGTACGGTGCCGCATCGAGCCACACCTGCAGCAGCAGTTCGAGCCTGCCCTTGTGGAGCGGCAACTACCTGAACTGGGCGTCCATGCAGACGCTGGACACCTTCCGATGGGTGCTGACCGGCGGCTACCGCAGCGTCGACACGAGCAGCAGCACGGTCCTGACGAAGACCTACGCCGCGCAGGACAGCTCGGTCATGCCGCAGAAGACGATCACGACCGGGTCGCTCGCCGGCGCCACGCCGTTCACCTCGACCAAGTGGAGCAGCGGCGCGACCACTCGGTTGCGCAACCTCGGCTCGCGGATGTGGATCACCAGCACAGCCACCGGTTCCGGCTCGCTCGTCGTGGGGACGGCCACCAGCGGCGCGACGGCGTACACGGGCCAGAACTCGTACGTCACCGACACCACCAGCTCGAGCTACGCCAACCCGGCGACGACCTATGAGATCTATGTCAACGTCAAGGTATGCGACAGCGGCGTCGGCGTCGAGGACAACTGCGTGCTGTACGGCAGCAACTACAAGCCCGAAGGGCTGATGCAGACCTATTCGTCCAAGCTGCGCTACTCGGCCTTCGGCTACTACAACCACAGCGGCACGACATCGCAGCAGCGCGATGGCGGCGTGATGCGCGCGCGCATGAAGTACATCGGGCCGACGCGTCCGGTGCCGGGATCGTCGGCGGCCACCAACAGCAATGCGGAGTGGAGTTCGAGCACCGGCATCATGGCGACCAATCCGGATCCGGACGATGCGAGCGCGACGCAGACCTTGGCGAGCAACGCGGGTTGGTCGTCGGTCACCATCAGCAACAGCGGGGTGATGAACTATCTGAACAAGTTCGGCTATTCCGCGAAGTCCTACAAGTCCAAGGATCCGGTCAGCGAGCTCTACTACGCGGCGTTGCGGTACTACAAGAACCTGGGCAATGTGGCGTCGTACACCACGCTGTCCGGAGCCGGCTCCGCGAGCACGGCGGCAACTTGGCTTGACGGGTTCCCGGCGATCACCAGCAGCGACGTCTGGCAGAAGAGCACGACCGCGACGGATGCGTATTACGGCAGCCCGATCATGTACTCGTGCCAGAAGAACTTCATTCTGGGCATCGGCGACGTCAACACGCACCGCGATGCCAACCTCTACGGCAGCACGCTGCGCGCCAACAGCAGCCTGGAGCCGACCTTGCCCGCCGAGGTCCAGGCCGACACGTCGGTCAACGTGGCGACGGCCACCGACATGGTCGGCAAGCTGGAAGGGCTGTCGAACAGCACGACGCTGGGCAGCATCTACGGCGACACGAGCAGCACTACTTGTTCCAGCACCGGCAGCCAGTGCAACAGCTACT
>DATCSE010000531.1:0-10533 GCA_036568605.1 Burkholderiaceae bacterium
CGATTTCGAGCAGCGCCTGAAGGGCGTGCTCAAGCACCTGAAGGACCAGCCGAACGCGATCCTGTTCATCGACGAGATCCACACGCTCATCGGCGCCGGCGCGGCGTCGGGCGGCACGCTGGACGCGAGCAACCTGCTCAAGCCGGCGCTCTCGACGGGCGCGATGAAGTGCATCGGCGCGACGACGTTCAGCGAGTACCGCGGCATCTTCGAAAAGGATGCGGCGCTTTCGCGGCGCTTCCAGAAGATCGACGTGGTCGAGCCCTCGGTCGAGCTGTCCGCACGTTACCTGCACGACCGCAAACTGCCCGACAAGTCGATCGACGTGATCGACGAGGTGGGCGCGGCCCAGATGCTGCGGCCGGTCGATGCGCGCAAGTCGACCATCGACGTGCCGGACATCGAGGAGATCGTCGCCAAGATCGCGCGCATCCCGCCCGCCAGCGTCTCGACCGACGACCGCAGCAAGCTGCAGACGCTGGAGCGCGACCTGAACAGCGTGGTCTTCGGCCAGGAGCCGGCGATCGAAGCGCTGTCGGCCGCGATCAAGATGGCGCGCTCCGGTCTCGGCCGGCCCGACAAGCCGATCGGCTCGTTCCTATTCAGCGGCCCGACCGGCGTCGGCAAGACCGAGGTCGCGAAGCAGCTCGCCTACATCCTGGGCATCGAGCTGATCCGCTTCGACATGAGCGAGTACATGGAGCGCCACGCGGTGAGCCGGTTGATCGGCGCGCCGCCGGGCTACGTGGGCTTCGACCAGGGCGGCCTGCTGACCGAGGCGATCAGCAAGAAGCCGCATGCGGTGCTGCTGCTCGACGAGATCGAGAAGGCGCACCCGGACGTCTTCAACGTGCTGCTGCAGGTGATGGACCACGGCACGCTGACCGACAACAACGGGCGCAAGGCCGACTTCCGCAGCGTCATCATCATCATGACGACCAACGCCGGCGCCGAGACGATGAACAAGGCGACGATAGGCTTCACGACCGCGCGCGAGGCGGGCGACGAGATGGCCGACATCAAGCGCCTGTTCACGCCCGAGTTCCGCAACCGGCTCGACGCGACCGTGAGCTTCCGTGCGCTCGACGAGGAGATCATCCTGCGCGTGGTCGACAAGTTCCTGCTGCAGCTCGAGAGCCAGCTCGCCGAGAAGAAGGTCGAGGTCACGTTCACCGATGGCTTGCGCCGCCAGCTCGCGAAGAAGGGCTTCGATCCGCTGATGGGCGCGCGGCCGATGCAGCGCCTGATCCAGGACACGATACGCCGTGCCCTGGCGGACGAGCTGCTGTTCGGCCGCCTGGTCGACGGCGGGCGCTTGACCGTGGATGTCGATGCCGACGGCAAGCCGGTGCTCGACATCCAGCCGGCCAAGAAGATCGACAAGCCCAAGGCCGAGCCCGCGACGGCTTGAGGCCGCGACGACGTGAGACGACGAAGGGCCCGCGAGGGCCCTTCGTCATGCTGCGATTCGCGTGGCGGGATCCTGCTTGAAGTAGCTCGCGAGCAGCGCGTAAAGCGCTGGATGCTCCAGCCTCAGCTCATGCGGCGCGACGAAGAACGCTTCGGCCGCGACCGCAAAGAACTCCTCCGGCGCCTCGGCTGCATACGGATCCAGCAGCGTCTCGTCGTCACCGCTGTCGACGCGGTCGCAGAACGTGTCGTACTCGGCGCCGAGCACGCGCACCCACTCGTCGAGCGCTTCCCGGTCGGATAGCACCGGGATGCCGTCGGCATCGCCGTTGCGCATGTCCAGCACGTGAACGAACTCGTGGATCACGACGTTGTAGCCGGCCTCGGCCGATTCGCCGGCCTCGGCCACATCGCGCCACGACAGCATCACCGGCCCGCCGTGCATCGCCTCGCCTGAGAGCTCCTCATCGTACTGGTGCACGATGCCATCGTCGTCCATGACCTCGCGCTTGGCGACGACCGCGTCCTCGTGCACGACGATGCCGACGAAGCTGTCGTAGCACTCCAGTCCCAGGTACAGGATGGGCAGGCAGGCTTGCGCGGCGATCGCGACCGCCATCGTGTCGTCGACCACGAGGCCGCCGACGCCGGTGAATTCCTTGCTGGCGAGGAACAACGTCGCGAGCTCACGCAGGCGTGCGGCCTCGGTCTCGTCCGGCAGATTCAGGAACGGGAAGCGCGCAAGCGTCAGCTCCCACAGCGCATCGGGGATCGCGCGGCGCTGCAGCGTGCGCTCGGTGCGCCAGCGCTTGAACCAGGATCCGACCACGGCGCGTTTTGCTCAGAGGGAGAGCGCGGCGTCGGGCGTGATGCGGTGCAGCCCGTCGTCCCGCCAGCGCAGCACCTCGGCGCGTGGCGTGCTGCCGTGGTCCAGCTCCCAATCGCTGAGCACGTGGCGCTCGTAGCCGTCGGGGCGACGCTCGTCGCCCGGGCGGTGCGTGTGGCCGTGGATCAGCGCGGACGCGTTCGCCGCCTTCATCCAAGCCGTCGCGGTCGCCGCATCGACATCGACCCAGTCCGCCGGCGCGCGCTGCGCGTGCATGCCGGCGCTTTGCTCGCGCATCTGGCGCGCCAGAGCGCGTCGCTGCGCCAGCGGGCGTGCGAGCTGCTCGGCCTGCCAGGCGGGGTTGCGCACGACGCGCCGAAACGCCTGGTACTCGACGTCGGCGATGCACAGGGCATCGCCATGGCTCAGCAGCAGACGCTGGCCGAAGGCCTCGACGACAGTCGGATCCGGCAACGCGTGCACGCCCGTGTCGCGCAGGAGCGCATCGCCGACGAGGAAGTCGCGATTGCCGACCATGAAGCCGACATAACGCTGCGCCGCCGCTTGCGAGAGCACCGCGGCACAGCGCGCCTCGAAGCCCTCATGGCGGGCGTCATCGCCGACCCAGACTTCGAACAGGTCGCCGAGGATCAGCACCGCATCGGCATCCGTGCCGAGCAGGTAGCGCTGCCACGTCTCGAAGCCGCGCGGCGTGTCGTCCGCCAGGTGCAGGTCGCTGATGAAGTCGATCGTGCGCCACGCGGCCGGGGCCGACAGCTGATGCGCAGGAGGTGCAGCGGGCGGCGAGTCCATCTCCGCAGCGGTTCTCCGGCGAGCCTCAGGCGGCGACGCGCTTCGCGCTGACGATCACGACGTCCTCGGTCGGGACATCGCCGTGGCCGCCGCGGTTGCCGGTCGCGACCTTCTCGATCGCGTCGACCACATCCTGTCCGGACACGACCTTGCCGAACACCGCATAGCCCCAGCCCTGCGGCGTCTCGGACTTGAAGTCGAGGAAGCCGTTGTCGGTCGCGTTGATGAAGAACTGCGCGGTCGCCGAGTGCGGTACCGAGGTGCGTGCCATCGCGATCGTGTAGTGCGCGTTCTTCAGGCCGTTGTTCGCCTCGTTCGTGATCGGCGCCTTCGTGGGCTTCTGCTTCATGCCCGGCTCGAAGCCGCCGCCCTGGATCATGAAGCCGGGGATCACGCGATGGAACACGGTGCCGTCGTAGTGGCCGGCGTCTACGTATTCGAGGAAGTTGCGGCTGGACACCGGCGCCTTCGCCTCGTCGAGCTCGATGCGGATCATGCCCTTGCTGGTTTGCAGGTCGACTTGTGTGCTCATGATGCTGTCCTTGCTCTCTTTCGTGGCGGTCACTTCTCGATCGTGGCCTTGTTGATGACGACCGGCGTCAGCGGCACGTCGTCGTGCATGCCGCGGCTGCCGGTGGGAACGACGCGGATCTTGTCGACCACGTCCATGCCCGAGATCACCTTGCCGAACACCGCATAGCCGTTGCCGTCAGGCGAGTTGGCGGCATCCAGGCGTGGGTTGTCCTGCACATTGATGAAGAACTGCGAGGTTGCCGAATTCGGATCCCGCGTGCGTGCCATCGCGACCGTGCCGCGCGCGTTGCTCAGGCCGTTGCGGCTTTCGAGCGGGATCGGCGCGCGCGTCGTTTTCTCGGTCATGTCGGCGGTCATGCCGCCGCCCTGGATCATGAAGCCCGGGATCACGCGATGGAACACGGTGCCGTTGTAGTGCCCGTCCTTCACGTACTGGACGAAGTTGTCGACCGTCTTCGGCGCCTTCGCCTTGTCGAGCTCGATCACGATGTCGCCGGCACTGGTCGCGAGCTTGACCTTCTGCGCGTGGGCGGCCACGCTGGCGCCCAGGCCGAGTGCGCCGGCGACAGCGAACGCGGCAACGCGCGGGAGGATGCGGGTCATTCGGGTCTCCTGTTCAAGTGGTCGTCGTGATGCGCGTTTTGCTATCGAGCGATCGTCATTCACTTGGCCGCCGATGCCGCCGCGGCTGGCGCGTCGCTCTTGCGCTTGTACAGCTCGCGCGCCAGCGCGAGCTTGTTGTCCAGCGCCGCATTCGTCGGATCGAGCTGGCGGGCCTTCGCGTACGACTGGCTGGCCAGTGCCGCGTAGACATCGCCGAGATTCTCGTGCGCGATCGCATAGCCTGGGTTCGCGCGCACCGCCTGCTCCAGCGTGACTCGGGCGCGTCCGTAGTCGCCGTTCGCGGCGTACAGCGCGGCGAGGTTGTTGTACGGCTCGGGCAGGTCCGGGTAGTCGTCGACCAGTTTCTGGAAGATAGTGATCGCCTCGGTGCCGCGACGCAGGTCCGCGAGGATCACGCCCTTCGTGAACCGCATCGGCACATCGTTCGGTCGAGTCGCGAGGTAGGCATCGGCCTTCTGCAGTGCGGCGGCGGACTGGCCCGCGTAGTGCAGCCGGTGCACCTCGGCGAGCACGCCGCTCGATGCCGATGTGGCGTTCGATTGCGCGTTCGCAGACGAAGCCGACGGGATCGTCTGCGCCGCGATGCAGCACGACAACGTCGACAGCGCGATGGCGATCAGGAGGCGGCAGCGGACCATCGGCGCAACGGCGAACAGCGTGATGAGGTGGGATCGGTTGGAGGATTCCGGCGGCCGCTCACCATCTTGTTCAATGGTGTGATGCGCTACTGGTAGCCCGGGGAAGGGCCGCTATACTGAATCGATTGTAGTGCAGGCCCCATGACACTTCGCGTCCACAACACCCTCACGAGGGAACTGGAAACCTTCACGCCGATCGAGCCGGGGCACGTGCGGATGTACGTGTGCGGCATCACGATCTACGACCTGTGCCACGTCGGTCACGCGCGTTTCCTGATCGCTTTCGACGTCATCTATCGCTGGCTGCGTACGCTGGGTTATCGCGTGACCTACGTGCGCAACATCACCGACATCGACGACAAGATCATCAAGCGCGCGCTCGAGCGCGACATCCCGATCCGGCAGCTCACCCGCGAGATGACGGTCGAGCTGCACCGCGATGTCGCCGCGCTCGGCATCGAGCCGCCCACGCATGAGCCGCGCGCGACCGAGCACATCGGCGCGATGCTCGCGCTGATCGCCACGCTCGAAGAGAAGCAGCTCGCCTACCGCGCGAGCAGCGGCGACGTGAACTTCGCGGTCCGCAAACTGCCCGGCTACGGCAAGCTCTCGGGCAAGTCGCTGGACCAGCTGCGTGCCGGCGAGCGCGTCGCGGTGCTCGACGGCAAGGAGGATCCGCTGGACTTCGTCCTCTGGAAGGCCGCGAAGGACAGCGAGCCCGAGGACGCGAAGTGGGACAGCGGCTTCGGCCGCGGCCGACCGGGCTGGCACATCGAATGCTCGGCGATGTGCAAAGCGATCCTCGGCGAGCGCTTCGACATCCACGGCGGCGGCGTCGACCTCGTGTTCCCGCACCACGAGAACGAGATCGCGCAGAGCGAGGGCGCGAGCGGCCAGCCGTTCGTCAACTACTGGCTGCACAACGGGCACCTGAACATCGACAACGTGAAGATGTCGAAGTCGCTCGGCAACTTCTTCACGATACGCGACGTGCTGAAGAGCGTGGACGGCGAGACGCTGCGCTTCTTCATGCTGCGCGTGCATTACCGCAGCCCGTTCAATTTCAGCGACACGCTGCTGTCGGAGTCGCGCAGTGCGCTGCACCGCCTGTACACCGCGCTCGACGGCATCGAGCTGCCCGCGGCGCTGCCCGAGATCGATTGGACCCAGCCGCAGGCCGCTGCCTTCCGTGCGGCGATGAACGACGACTTCAACACGCCCGTCGCGGTTGCAGTGCTGTTCGAGCTCGCAGCCGAGCTGAACCGCACGCGTTCGGTCGAAACCGGCGCGCTGCTGAAAAGCCTGGGCGCGACGCTCGGGCTGCTGCAGCAATCGCCGCGCGCGTATCTGCAGCAGGGCAGCGCGGTGGCGGAAGATCACATCCTCGAGCGCATCGCCGCGCGTGCCGAAGCGAAGAAGAATCGCGATTTCGCGCTGGCCGACAAGATCCGACATGACCTGCTGGCGGACGGCATCGAGTTGCAGGATTCGGCCACCGGCACCACGTGGACCCGGTCGCGACAGAAGACCCGCGAAGAGGCCTGACGCCGATGCCGCAGATCACGCCCGACTATTGGGACGATGCGTGCAAGCATCTGGGCCGGCGCGACCGCGTGATGCGCAAGCTGATCCCGCAGTTCCCGGAAGGCCGGCTGCAGAGCCGCGGCGATGCCTTCACGACGCTGGCGCGCTCGATCGTCGGCCAGCAGATCTCGGTGAAAGCGGCACAAGCCGTCTGGGACCGCTTCGCAGCGCTGATGGACGAGCCATCGACGCGGCTGTCGCCGGCCGCGGTGCTCGCGCTCGAGCGCAGCGACCTGCGCGAAGCCGGGCTGTCGGCCCGCAAGGTCGAATACCTCGGCGACCTCGCGCATCACTTCGTCTCCGGTGCGGTGCACGTGCGCCAGTGGCAGCAGATGGACGACGAGGCGATCATCGAGGAACTGGTCGCGATCCGCGGCATCGGCCGCTGGACGGCCGAGATGTTCCTGATCTTTCACCTGATGCGGCCCAACGTGCTGCCGCTGGACGACATCGGTCTGCTCAAGGGCATCAGCGTCAACTACTTCAGCGGCGAGCCCGTGTCGCGCGCCGAGGCCCGCGAAGTGGGCGACGCCTGGGCACCGTTTCGTTCGGTTGCCACGTGGTACATTTGGCGCAGCCTCGACCCACTGCCGGTCGAGTACTAAGAAGGCGCCCGTGCGGCTGCACGACACGATCGCTTCGCAGCCGGTGCGCTCAACAACATCGTCGTTGATGCCGCAGGAAATAATCCGATGAACAAACGCCATTTCCTCGACTTCGAGCAGCCGGTCTCCGAGCTCGAAGCGAAGATCGAAGAGCTGCGCTATGTGCAAAGCGAATCGGCAGTCGACATCTCGGAAGAGATCGACCGTCTCGGCAAGAAGAGCCTGCAGCTCACGAAGGACATCTACGCGAGCCTGAGCCCCTGGCAGGTCACGCAGATCGCGCGGCACCCGCAGCGGCCGTACACGCTGGACTACGTCAACGAGATCTTCACCGACTTCCAGGAGTTGCACGGCGACCGCGCGTTCGCCGACGATCAGTCCATCGTCGGCGGCCTCGCGCGCTTCAACGGCCAGGCCTGCATGGTGCTAGGCCACCAGAAGGGCCGCGACACCAAGGAGCGCGCGGCGCGCAACTTCGGCATGTCGCGTCCCGAGGGCTACCGCAAGGCGCTGCGGCTGATGAAGGTGGCCGAGAAGTTCGGCCTGCCGATCTTCACGTTCGTCGACACGCCGGGCGCGTACCCCGGCATCGGAGCCGAGGAGCGCGGCCAGTCGGAAGCGATCGGCCGCAACATCTTCGAGATGGCGCAGCTCGAGGTTCCGGTCATCGTGACCATCATCGGCGAAGGCGGCTCGGGCGGTGCGCTCGCGATCAGCGTCGGCGACCAGCTGCTGATGCTGCAGTACTCGATCTACTCGGTGATCTCGCCGGAGGGCTGCGCGTCGATTCTGTGGAAGACGGCCGAGCGCGCATCGGAAGCGGCCGAAGCCTTGGGCATCACCGCGCATCGACTGAAGGCGCTGGGCCTGGTCGACAAGATCGTCAACGAGCCGGTCGGCGGCGCGCACCGCGATGCCAAGCAGATGGCCGCGTTCCTGAAGCGCGCGCTGAACGATGCGCTGCGCCAGGTCAGCGACCTGAAGCCCAAGGAACTGCTGCAGCGCCGCTACGAGCGACTGCAGGCCTACGGCCGCTTCAGCGACACGAAAGAGCGCTGAACGACGCGGCCATTCCCGAGCCTCGCGTGGCGAAGCGGCGCTGCATCGCGGTCGCCTACAGCGGCGGCCGCGATTCGACGGCGCTGCTGCATGCCACGCTGGCGCAAGCCGTGCCGCTGGGCATCGAGGTCGTCGCGCTGCACGTGCACCACGGGCTGAGCCCGAACGCCGACGCGTGGCTCGACCACTGCGAGGCGCAATGCCAGCGCTGGGCAGCGCGCGGGTGGCCGGTGCGTCTGATGGCGCAGCGTCTTGCAGCAGCCCCGCGACGCGGCGACAGCGTCGAGGCCTGGGCACGCCGCGAACGTTATCGCACATTGCGGATGATGGCGATCGAAGCCGGCGCTGCCGCGGTCCTGCTCGCGCAGCATCGCCGCGATCAGGCCGAGACCGTGTTGCTGCAGGCCCTGCGCGGCGGCGGCGTCGCGGGCCTTGCCGGGATGCCGGCAAGCGTCGAGCGCGACGGGATGACATGGCTGCGGCCTTGGCTGGGCCGTTCGCGTGCCGAGATCGAGGCTTACTTGCGCCGGCACCGCCTCGCCTACATCGACGACGAGAGCAACGACGATCCGCGCTTCGCGCGCAACCGGCTGCGCCGGCAGGTGTGGCCGGCGCTGGTCGATGCGTTTGCCGATGCGGAAGCGACGCTGGCTGCGACGGCAGCCTGGGCTGCCGACGCGAGCGACGCGCTGAGCGAGCTCGCGACGCTCGATCTCGCGAGCGTCGCGAACGACGACCGCCTCGATGTGGCGGCATGGTCGGCACTGTCGCCAGCGCGCCGTGGCAATGCACTGCGCGCCTGGCTGAAGCAAGTCGCGGCCGGCCATGCGGCGCCGGCCTCGCTGGTGCAGCGCCTGGCGCACGAGCTGCCGACGCAGCGCAGCGCACGCTGGCCGCACCCGGCGGGCGAGCTTCGCCTGTATCGCGGTGTGTTGAGACTCGTGCCTCGCACGACAGCGGAGACCACCAGCGCCGTGTCGGACGCGGCACCTCCTGAGTCCACGCTGCAGATCCGCCGCGCCGGCACCTATCGCCTTCCCGGATGGGGCGGCAGCCTGCATGTCGCGCGGGTCGGCGAGGGCGGTGTGCCGCTGGCCTGGCTGGGCCATCTGGAGCTCAAGGCGCGTCAGGGCGCGGAGCAATTCCAGGCGGGCCTGGGCCGTCCGCCGCGCAGCCTGAAGAAGCAGTTCCAGAATGCCGGCATCGCCGCGTGGGACCGTGCCGGGCCGCTGCTCTACAGCGGCGGCCAGCTCGTGTTCGTGCCCGGGCTGGGGCTGGACGCGCGCGTGATCGGGTTGCCGGGGCAGCCGCTGGTCAAGCTGCATTGGGTCCCGGACGAGCCAACCGCGCACAGCGGATAAAATGCGCGGTTCGCTTCAGAACCGTTTCGCATTCGTTCGCAACAGCGCTTTCTCGTATGGCACTCATCGTTCACAAGTACGGCGGCACCTCGATGGGGTCGACCGAGCGCATCCGCAACGTCGCCAAGCGCGTCGCCAAATGGGTGCGCGCCGGGCACCAGCTCGTGGTGGTGCCGTCGGCGATGAGCGGCGAGACCAACCGCTTGCTCGCGCTGGCCAAGGAGCTCTCGCCCGCGAGCACGACCGATGCGGTCCAGCGCGAGCTCGACATGATCGCGTCGACCGGCGAGCAGGTTTCGGTCGGCTTGCTGTCGATCGCACTCCAGGCCGAAGGGCTGGAGGCCATCAGCTACACCGGCTGGCAGGTGCCGATCACGACCGACTCGGCCTACACGAAGGCCCGCATCCAGAACATCGATGACGCGCGCGTACGTGCTGATCTTGCGGCCGGCAAGGTCGTCGTGATCACCGGGTTCCAGGGCATCGACGAGCAGGGCCACATCACGACGCTGGGCCGCGGCGGCTCGGACACGTCGGCGGTGGCAGTGGCCGCGGCGATGAAAGCCGACGAGTGTCTGATCTACACCGATGTCGACGGCGTCTACACGACCGACCCGCGCATCGTCGCGGAAGCGCGCCGCCTGGCCACCGTCAGCTTCGAAGAGATGCTCGAGATGGCGAGCCTGGGCTCCAAGGTGCTGCAGATCCGTTCGGTCGAGTTCGCCGGCAAGTACCGCGTGCCGCTGCGCGTGCTCTCCAGCTTCACGCCGTGGGACATCCCGCTAGCCGAGGAAGCGAAGTCCGGCACATTGATCACTTTCGAGGAAGACCTGCAAATGGAACAAGCCGTCGTTTCGGGCATCGCGTTCAACCGCGACGAAGCCAAGATCAGCCTGCTCGGCGTGAACGACAAGCCGGGCATCGCCTACACGATCCTCGGCCCGGTGGCCGACGCCAACATCGACGTCGACGTCATCATCCAGAACGTCTCGCACGACGGGAAGACCGACTTCTCCTTCACCGTGCACCGCAACGACTACGCCCGCACGCTCGACGTGCTGAAGAACAAGGTGCTGCCG
>DATCSE010000532.1:0-2701 GCA_036568605.1 Burkholderiaceae bacterium
TCGGCCAGCCGCGTCGTCGCCGGCGCCTCGATTGCGCGCCCGGCGCGGAATGACAGCTGGTACGCCGGCGCCTCGGTCGAGACGACGCCAACGATGCGCGTCGTCACGCCGCAGTGGGCGCGTGCCGCCGCGCAAGCGCTCAGCCCCGAGCCCAGGCCGATCGGGACGAACACGACCTCGGGCATCTGCTCGGCCGGGATCGCACTGAAGTACTCGATCCAGCCGGTCGCGACGCCGCGCACCAGGTCGTCGTGGTACGACGGCACCACATGCAGTCCGCGCTCCGCGGCCAGGCGAAACCCGTGTTCGCGCGCGGCCTGGAAATCCTCGCCGTGCTCGATCAGCTCGACGCCGAGCGCGCGCATCGCGGCGTTCTTCTCGACCGAGTTGCCGTGCGGCACGACGATGGTCGCGGCCAGGCCATGACGACGCGCCGCGTAGCCGACCGACTGGCCATGGTTGCCGCGGGTCGCGCTGACGACGCCGGGACAACGCGGCTCGCGCCGGACCAGCCCGTCGAAGTAAGCCAGCCCGCCGCGCAGCTTGAACGCGCCCACCGGCGTGTGGTTCTCGTGCTTGACCCAGACCTGCGCGCCGAGCTGCGCATCGAGCAGCGGCCAGCGCTGCTGCGGCGTCGGCGGCAACGCGGCGTGCACGACGCGCATCGCGGCATCGAGTTCTTCGCGCTGGAACATGCGGTCGCGCTCCGTGTTCAGAACCTGACGTCGCCGCGCACGCAGCTCACGCTGGCGCCGCCGATCCAGATCGTGTCGCCGTCGCGCTCGACATGCACGCGCCCGGCGCGGCCCAGCGCGGTGCCCTGGCTCGCGACATAACGCGCCGGTGCGAGCCCGGCGCCTATCAGCCACTGCGCGAGGCCGGCGTTCAGGCTGCCGGTCACCGGGTCCTCGTAGCCGCTGACATCGGGAATGAACGCGCGGACTTCGAACTGCGCCTCGGCCTTCGCATCGTTCCACGGCGCGACGACGCCCAGTTCGAGACCGCGCATCGCGACGAAGTCCGGTTCCAGCGCGAGCACGTCGTCGCGCGCACCCAGCATCACCGCGACCCAGCCCGGGCCGTTGTCGACCCATTGCGAGGCCTTGATCGCCGCAGCGTCGATCCGCAGGCTGCGCACGATCTGCTCGAGCACTGTCGGTTCCACCGCACCGCTGCGGCGTAGCGGCGGTGCCGCGAACGCGAGCCGTGCATGAGGCAGATCGCGGCGGATCCGCACCAGCCCGACGCTGCACTGCTGCACGACCTCGTCGGCATGCTGCGGCACCCCGCCCTGCTCCAGCCACGCATGGCAGCTGCCGAGCGTCGGGTGGCCGGCGAACGGCAGTTCGCGCGCCGGGGTGAAGATGCGCACCCGGTAGTCGGCACCCGGGTCGGTGGGACGCAGCAGGAACGTGGTCTCGCTCAGGTTGGTCCAGCGCGCGAACGCCTGCATCTGCGCATCGCTGAGGTCGTCCGCCGCGTGCACGACCGCGAGCGGGTTGCCGCGCAGCGCCACATCGGTGAAGACATCGAGTTGGGTGTAGGGATGGGGTGTCATCGGAAGGTTCGTCGAAAAAGCCGGCGTCACGGCATCGCCGCACCGACCGTCGCCCGCACCGGGATGCCGTCGGGCGAGAAGCCGTCGAGGCAGTGCACGTTGATGCCCAGGTGGTCCGGCGTCACGCGCTTGCGGTGGAACGGGTAGATGCCGCAGACGCTGCAGAAGAAGTGGCGCGCCGTGTTCGTGTGGAAGCGGTACTCGGTCAACGCGTCGGCGCCGGAGAGCAGCTCGAACTTCGATTCGTGCACCTTGACCATCAGCGCGTTCTTGCGCCGGCAGATCGAGCAGTCGCAGGTCGTCAGCTCGGGGAAGTCGGTTTCGATGCGGAAGCGCACGCGCCGGCAGTGGCAGCTGCCGGTCCATTGCTGCAGCGGCCGCGAACCTGCTGCGCGCAGCGGGGCGGTCGTGTCCATCAGAGCGCCGGCACGGCCGGTGCGCCGGCATCCGCTGCGGCGGCCGGCATCGCTTGCTTCAGCGCCTGCGCGAGCAGCGCGACGCCGCGTTCGATCTGCGCCGGCGGCACGGTCACGAACGACAGGCGCAACGTGTTCGCGCGCGCGCTATCGGCAAAGAACGCGGCGCCCGGCACATAGGCGACGCCGAGCTCGACCGCCTGCGGCAGCAGCGCGGTCGCATCGATGCCCTCGGGCAGTTCGATCCAGAAGAACATGCCGCCGACCGGCACGCGCCAGCGGCAGCCCGCCGGCATGTGGGCCTCGAGCGCGCTGCGCATCGCGTCGCGGTGCGACCGATAGCGCGCCCGTATCGTCGGCACGTGATGCTCGAGGAAGCCGTCGCGGATCACCTCGTGCACGACGCGCTGGTTGAAGCCGGGCGTGTGCAGGTCGGCGGCCTGCTTGGCCTGCAGCAGCTTCGGCTGCATCGCCTTGGGCGCGATCACGTAGCCCAGGCGCAGGCCGGGCGCCAGCACCTTCGAGAACGAGCCGAGGTAGATCGTGCCGGCGGGCCAGCGCGCGGCCAGCGGGCGCGGCGGCGGCGCGTCGAACCAGAGGTCGCCGTACGGGTTGTCTTCGACGATCGGCAGCCCCAGCGACTGCGCCGCCTCGGCCAGTGCCGCGCGGCGTTCTTCGGCGATGCAGCGACCGCTCGGATTCTGGAAGTTCGGCAGCAGGTACAGGA
>DATCSE010000533.1:0-6267 GCA_036568605.1 Burkholderiaceae bacterium
GGCCACGACGATGCGGCCGGCGCGATCGAGCTGCGCGCCGGAGGTCTGCGCGAGCTCGCGGCCCAGGGGCGAACCGGCGACGCCAGCGGCCCAGATCACGGTCTTGCTCGCGAGCCGGTGCCGCTCGATTGCGTCGCCCTGGCCCGTCGTGTAGACGACGCCGTCGGCATCGATCTGCGTGACCTTGCAGCCGGTCAGCACCTCGACGCCGAGCCTTGCGAGCTGCTCGCGCGCGCGTTGCGACAGATCGGGCACGAATGCGCCGAGCACGCGGTCCGAGCCCTCGATCAGCACGACGCGCGCACGCGTCGAATCGATGCGCCGGAACTCCTGGGGCAGCGTGTGCCGCGCGATCTCGGTCATCGTGCCGGCCATCTCGACGCCGGTGGGCCCCGCGCCGATCACGACGAAGGTCATCCACGGCTCGCGTTGCGCCGCGTCGCTGAGCCGCTCGGCTTTCTCGAACGCGCCGATCACGCGCGAGCGGATCGTGAACGCATCGGCCAGCGTCTTCAGGCCGGGCGCATGCGCGGCCCACTCGTCATGGCCGAAGTAGCTGTGCGAGGCGCCGGCTGCGACGATCAGGTAGTCGTAGGCGAGCGACTGGTCGGCATCGAGCAGCACGCGCCGCGCCTCGGTGTCGAAGCCGATCACCTCGGCCTGCAGCACCGTCAGGTTGCCGCGTTTCATCTCGCGCCGCAGCACATGGCGGATCGGCGCACTGACCGCCGGCGCGCTCAGCCCCGCGGTCGCGACCTGGTACAGCAGCGGCTGGAACAGATGGTGGTTGGTGCGGTCGACGACCGTGATCTCGACCGGCGCCTTCGAGAGGCCGCGTACCGCCTCCAGCCCGCCGAAGCCGCAGCCGATGATGACCACGTGCGGGCGAGCCTTGAACGTGTTGATCGCCGAGGGCACGGCGGGGCGGGATACAGCGGCAGCAGGAGACGACGACGTGACGGGGGTGGCATCGCGCATGGGGCGTTTATACCGCCGGACCGGACCGGATCGTGCCGGCGGGCATTCCGACGGCTCGCAACGATGCCTCGGGGTCAGAGCACGCCGGCCGCCAGCGGCAGGCACGCGTCGTGGTCGCGCCATGCGTCCTCGATCGCGGGGATCACGTCGACCACGTCGAACCATTGCGCGCCCAGCGGGCCGCGATCGCGCAGCCATTCGACCGCGTGGTAGTACTGCGCGACGTCGGTGGTCTCCCACAGCAGCACGTCGCTGCAGCGGCCGGCGAATGCGGTGCTGTCGAAGCGCCGCAGCTGCAGCTCCGGGTAGCCGTCGAACACCTGCATCAGCAGCGCGTCGTGGTGGGCGTGCTGCTCGTCCATGCTGAGCGCGCGCCAGCGTGGTGTCGATTGCAACAGCATGAAGAACGTATAGCGGCGGGGCATGCGGGCATCTCGTGGGCGGTTGACGCGATGCGTCGGAGTGGCTCAGACTATGCGAGCTTTTGCTCGCATCGTCGACTCGCATTTCAAGACCCCACCCGCATCCCGATGAAATCCGTGACCGAAGCCCGTATAGAGCCGCGCAAGGCGCCGCGCCAGGCCCGCTCGCTAGCCACTGTCGACGCGATCCTCGACGCGACGGCTCGCATTCTGGTCGAGCGCGGCCATGCCGCGACCAACACCAACCTGGTCGCCGCGCGCGCCGGCGTCAGCGTCGGCTCGCTGTACCAGTACTTCCCGAACAAGCTTGCGCTGATCACGGCGCTGCATGCACGCCACGCGCGCGAGATGACGATCGCGCTCGAGCGCGAGTTCAGGGCGCGTGCCGGCGAAAGCCTGCACGCCGCGCTGTCGCGCGTGATCGAAGCCGTGATGCACGCCCACCAGGTCGATGCCGACCTGCACCGCGCGCTCGAGCAGTGCGAAGACCTGGGCCTGGTCGACGACGCCCATGACGAGGCGCACGCCAAGATGCAGCTGGTCGTGCGCGAGCTGCTGACCGCGTACCGCGACGAGATCGCCGCGGCCAATCTGGACCTCGCCGCATTCACGGTGTTGCACACCGTGCACGGGCTGGTGCACGCCACGATGCGGGCGCGGCCGAGCGGCGTCTCGGTGAAGGCCGCGACGCGCGAGATCGTGCGGCTCGTGTACGCCTACTTGACCGCGGCCACGACCTGACCCGTCGGGGCCGCTGCCCCGAGCACCCGCGACCGCACCATCTGGATGTGGCTGCGCAGCGAATACAGCTCGTCGGCATAACTGAGCGGCACCGTCACCCGCTCGACGCGCGCCTCGATCTCCCCCAGCCTCTCGAGCAGCTCGGCTTTCGGCTGCTTGCCCATCGCCTCCTCGACGTCGCGCAGCTGCGCATACCAGCGGAAGATCCGCGAGCGGATGCGGAACTGGTACAGCGGCGGCACCGTGCGCGACAGCGGGATCAGGATCGCGATGATGGAGACCAGCACCGGCCACATGCGCTCGATCAGGTTCGCGAGCCAGAACGGCAGGTAGCGCTGCAGCACCGGCGTGCCGTTGGCGTAGAAGCGCTGCGCCTCCTTCGCGAGCGGCTGCTCGGTGCCGCTGGCCTTCGGGAAGTCGCCCTTGTGCTGGAACCAGCCGGCGCCGCCGTGGACCTGCTGCGCCGCCTGCATGAAGAGCTGCAGCAGCGCCGGGTGCGTGTCGGCGCGCGCGACCAGCGTCGCCGTCGGCGCGACCAGGCGCACGTCGCGCGGCGGCACGTCGCCCGCGAGGTCGACGACGCCGCGCGGCAGGATCACCGGCGAGAGGAACGGAAAGCGGCGCGAGTACGCATCGGCCTGCGCGAAGTCGTACAGCGCGATGCCGGGCGTCTGCAGCAGCATCTGCACCATCAGCGCCTCGGGCGCCGACGAGAACACCAGCGCGTCCGACTCGCCGGCGAGCAGGTCCATCGTCGCCTCGGTCTGCGCCTTGCGTTCGATCTTCAGGCTCTCGAGATCGACGTGGTTCGCGTCGATCAGCTTGCGCATCAGCGCCGGCGAGCCGCTGCCGCGCGCGCCGATGTTCACGCGCCAGCCGGGCAGTTGCGAGAAGCTGGTCAGCGTCGGGCTCTTGACGAGCTTCTTTGCCGAGTCGGTCCGGTAGAACAGCCACAGCGGCTCGTAGAACAGGCTGCCCAGCGAGACCAGTCCAGCCTCGTCGTCGTCGTCGGCTGGCGCGACGGCGTTCGCGTCCTTGCGCATGCGCTCGCCCGAGCCGCCCTGCACGAACGCGATGTCGATGCCGGACTTCGGGTCGCGCAGCAGCCGCAGGTTCTCGCCGGAGCCTTGCGTGTTGCGCAGTTCGACCGTGATGCCGTAGGTCTTCAGGATCTGCGCGTAGCGCGTGCCGAACTCGGCATACGCGCCCTGCGGCGTGCCGGTCGCGAGCACGACCTTGTTCGGCGGGTTCGGGTCCAGCACCCAGTATGCGAGCCCGAGCAGCACGACGGTGAGCAGGATGAAGGGGCCGCCGGTCGCGATCAGGTCGCGAAACGACAGCAGCGTGTTGCGCAATGTCTGGGTCATCCGTCTCGTGTTCATGGCGCGGTCCCGCACGATAACCCGCCCGGCACGGTATTCTGTTTCGGAAATGCTCAGACTCCCACCATGCGCCTGCTGCTGATCGAAGACGACCGCATGATCGGCGACAGCCTGCGCGGCGCGCTGAAGCTCGAAGGTTACGCGGTCGACTGGGTGCGCGACGCCGCCGCGGCGCAGGCCACGCTCTCGAGCGAACGCTTCGACCTGATCCTGCTCGACCTCGGGCTGCCGGCCGTCGGCGCGCCGCATGCCGAGGTGCACCCGGCCGGCGGCCTCGAGGTGCTGCGGGCCTTGCGCGCGCGCCAGGACGCGACGCCGTGCATCGTGCTGACCGCACGCGACGGTCCGGGCGACAAGGTCGCCGGTCTCGATGCCGGCGCCGACGACTACCTGGTCAAGCCGTTCGACCTCGACGAGCTGACCGCGCGCATCCGCGCCGTGCTGCGCCGCCATGCCGGCCGCGGCCAGAGCGCGATCGTCGTCGGCGCCGTCACGCTGGACCCGACGACCCGCCAGGTCACGCGCGACGGCGTGCCGGTGCTGCTGTCCGCGCGCGAGTTCGCGGTGCTGGAGGCGCTGATGCAGCGGCCCGGCGCGCTGCTGTCGCGCGCGCAGCTCGAGGACCGGCTGTACGGTTGGGGCGAGGAGATCGAGAGCAACGCGGTCTCGGTCTACATCCACCAGCTGCGCCGCAAGCTCGGCGGCGAGTTCATCCAGAACGTGCGCGGGGTGGGGTACTTCGTCGGCGACAAGCCGCGGGCCGCTTGATGTCGTTCAAGTCGATCCGGGTCCGGCTGCTGCTGTCGCTGCTCGCGATGCTGGCCGTGGCGGCCGCGGCGATGGGTCTCGTGACCTACCGCGGCGTGCTTGCGCAGACCGAGGACCTGTTCGACTACCAGCTGCGCCAGATGGCGCTGAGCCTGCGCGACCAGGGCGAAATCGCGTCCAGCGAAGCCGGTGCGCTCGCCGACGAGCAGCTCGACTTCGTCGTGCAGATCTGGAGCGTCGACGGCCGCAGCATCTACGCGTCGCGGCGCCACACCAGCCTGCCCGAGCGCGCGCTGCTGGGCTTCGCGGACATCCAGGTCGAGGGGCAGGTCTGGCGCACCTTCGGCGTCGCGACGCGCGAGCGCGTGATCCAGGTCGCGCAGCCGCTGCAGACGCGGCGCCGGCTCGCCGCCGATGCGGCGCTGCGCAGCGTCGCGCCGATGCTGTACATCGCGCCGCTGCTCGCGTTCGCGATCTGGTGGCTGGCGGCGCAGACGCTCGCGCCGCTGCGCCGCGTCGCCGCGAGCCTGCGCGAGCGCGACGAGCAGTCGCTGCAGGCGTTGCCGACAAGCGATCTGCCCGAGGAGGTCGCCCCTCTGGTCAGTGCGTTGAATGCGCTGCTGCAGCGGCTCGCGAGCTCGCGCGATGCGCAGCGCGCGTTCGTCGCCGACGCGGCGCACGAGCTGCGTTCGCCGCTGACCGCGCTGAAGCTGCAGCTGCAGATGCTGCGCCGCGCGCCTGACGACGCGGCACGCGCGAGTGCGATCGAAACGCTGACCGGCGGCATCGAACGTGCGGCCCGGCTGGTCGAGCAGCTGCTGACGCTCGCCCGCAGCGAGCCAGGCACGGGTGCGGCGGCGCTCGAGACGCTGGACCTGAGCGCGCTGGTGCGCGGCGCGGTCGGCGATGTCGTGCCGTTCGCGCATGCGCGCGGCAGCACGCTGGAGCTGGATGCCGACCAACGTGTCGAGGTGCGCGGCGACGCCGCCGCGCTGACGGCGATGGTGCGCAATCTCGCCGACAACGCGGTGCGCTACTCGCCGCATGGCGCCCGTGTCGCGCTGCAGGTCGGCCGCGAGGGCGGCACGCCGGTGCTGACTGTCGACGACTCGGGCCCCGGCATCCCGCGCGACGAGCGCGGCCATGTGTTCGACCGCTTCTACCGCCGCGCGAACACCGGCGAGGCCGGCACCGGGCTCGGCCTCGCGATCGTGCGCGGCGTCGCCGAACGCCATGGTGCGCACGTCGATCTCGACGATTCACCGCTCGGCGGACTGCGCGTGCGGGTGCGATTCGCCGCGCCGAATTGACGTGTCCGGATCCGGCCGGCGCCGGGGTCGTTCGCGGTCCACACTGGCCGCATGGACCCTGACGACCTGCTGCTCTTCGATCCCGCCGAGATCCTGCGGCCCGAGCCGCGCGAATCGCCGCCAGTCCGCCCGCTGCCAATCGACACGGCGATGCTTGCGAACGATCTGGACGAGCGCGGCTGGGCCATCGTGCCACGCGTGCTCGGCCGCGACGACTGCGAACGCTTGCGCGCGATGTATGCAAACGATGCGGTGTTCCGCAGCCGCGTCGTGATGCAGCGGCACGGCTTCGGGCAGGGCGAGTACCAGTACTTCGGTTACCCGCTGCTGGAGCGCGTCGCGCAACTGCGCGCGACGCTGTACCCGCGCCTCGTGGCTGTTGCGAACCGCTGGCACGAGCGCATGGGCCTCGCGACGCGCTTTCCCTCTACGCACGCCGAATTCCTCGCACGCTGCCATGGGGCCGGGCAGACGCGGCCGACGCCGCTGCTGCTGCGCTACCGTGCCGGCGACTACAACTGCCTGCACCAGGACGTGTACGGCGAGCACGTGTTCCCGCTGCAGGCGGTCGTGCTGCTGTCGCGGCCCGGCATCGAATTCGACGGCGGCGAACTGGTACTGACCGAGCAACGGCCGCGCATGCAGTCACGCGCGTCGGTGCTGCCG
>DATCSE010000534.1:0-12968 GCA_036568605.1 Burkholderiaceae bacterium
GATCCAGGCAGTGCGCTCGCGCTGCAGGTCCAGGTAGTCGGCCGCACTCATGCGCTCGCCGCGGCGGATGCGCAGCGCGACGCGCGGGTCGTACATCGCTTCGCGCTCGGCGATCAGCCGGCGGTGCCAAGCCCAGCTTTCGGCAGCCGGGAATCCTCCGCCGGCGTTCAAGGCGGCAACGTCGCCCAGTTCGGCCAGCGCTATCTCGTCGATCTGCGCGCCGACGGCGCGCAACGCGGCAATGCTGCGTTCGAACGCGGCTGCGACCGTGGCGTCCAGCCCGTCGAGCATCACGGTCGCAGGCACCGCGAAGCGGCAGGCCGTCAGCGGCCGATGCGCCAAGGCCACGCGTCGATCGGCCAGCAGCTCGTGCAGCCGCACCGCGTCGCGCACCGAACGGGTGATCGCGCAGGCGGTGTCCAGCGTCGTCGAGAGCGGTACGGCACCGTCGGTGGGGGTCAGCCGCGCGGTGTTCTTGAAACCGACCAGCCCTTGAAGCGCAGCCGGGATACGGATCGAGCCGCCGGTGTCCGAACCGAGCGCCGCCCAGGCCGCGCCGGTGGCGACCGAGGTCGCACCGCCGGAGGTCGAGCCGCCCGGCACGCGCACCGTGCCCGGGTCGCTTGCGGCGGCTGCCAGGTTGCCCGGCGTGCCGTGGTGCGGGTTGATGCCGACGCCGGAGAACGCAAACTCGGACATGTTCGTGCGCCCGATCAGCGCGGCGCCGGCCCGGCGTAGCCGCGCGACGGCCGTGCAGTCCGCGGCGGCGGGCGCGACATCGGCCAGCGCCTTCGCCGCGGCGGTGCTGCGCTGGCCTTGCACGTCGAACAGATCCTTGACGCTCACCGCGAGCCCGGCCAATGGCGGCAGCGGCCCGCCGGCCGCGCGCAGCGCGTCGACGCCGCGGGCCGCGGCTCGCGCCACGGGTTCGTCAAGCGAGATGAAGGTATGACGATTCGCTGCGTCCCGCGCATGCTGGAGCGCGGCATCCAGCGCTGCCTCCGCGCTCGTCGTGCCGTTGGAGATCCGCTCGCACTGGGCGATCAGGTCGGTGCTCATCGAGGTGCTACAATCCTTGGGTTTACCTGGGATGAGCCAGGGGCCGATCGTGTCGGCTCACCGTGACCCAGGCAAACCACTCGCGAACCGGCCCCAGAAGGTGTCGCTTCGAAAGCCCGCGGCAAGCGGTGCATCGGAAGCGATTCAGGCCGGATTCTAGAACCAACCTTTGGAGTCCTCATGACTGTCACGATGCGTGAAATGCTGGAAGCCGGTGTCCATTTCGGGCACCAGACGCGCTTCTGGAACCCCAAGATGGCCCCGTACATCTACGGCCATCGCAACAAGATCCACATCATCAACCTCGAGAAGACGCAGCCGCTCTTCAACGAGGCGATGAAGTTCATCCGCCAGCTGGCCGGGCGCCGCGGCACGATCCTGATGATCGGCACCAAGCGCCAGGCGCGCGAAGTGATCGTGCAGGAAGCCAAGCGTGCCGGCATGCCCTACGTCGACCAGCGCTGGCTCGGCGGCATGCTGACCAACTTCAAGACCGTCAAGGGCTCTCTGAAGAAGCTCAAGGACATGAAGGCGCAGGTCGAGGCCGGCACCGAGATCCGGATCAAGAAGGAAGCGCTGCTGTTCGAGCGCGAGCTGGCGAAGCTCGAGAAGGACATGGGCGGCATCCAGGACCTGACCGCGCTGCCCGACGCGCTGTTCGTGATCGACGTCGGCTACCACAAGATCGCGGTGGCCGAAGCCAAGAAGCTCGGCATCCCGATCATCGGCGTCGTCGACTCGAACCACTCGCCCGAGGGCATCGACTACGTGATCCCGGGTAACGACGATTCGGCCAAGGCCGTGGCGCTGTATGCGCGCGCCGTCGCCGATGCGGTGCTCGAAGGCAAGGCCAACGCGACCAGCGAGGTTGTGCAGGCGGCGTCCGAAGGCGACGAATTCGTCGAAGTCAACGAAGCGGCCTGAGCCCTTCACCCACGGCTCGCGGCGCCCGGTCGACGAGCATGAAGAAGGGGCTGTCACAGCCCCTTTTTTCCAATCCAGATCAAGTTCACGGAGTTATCAAGATGCCCGCAATCACTGCAAGCATGGTCGGCGAACTGCGCGCGAAGACCGACGCGCCGATGATGGAGTGCAAGAAGGCGCTGACCGAAGCCGACGGCGACATGCAGCGCGCCGAGGAGCTGCTGCGCGTCAAGCTCGGCAGCAAGGCCGGCAAGGCCGCGTCGCGCATCACGGCCGAGGGCGTGGTCGCCGCGGTGGTCGAGGGCGGTACCGGGGCGATCGTCGAGATCAACTGCGAGACCGACTTCGTCTCGAAGAACGACTCGTTCCTGGCGTTCACGAAGTCCTGTGCCGAGCTGGTCGCGCGCAGCAACCCGGCCGACGTGGCCGCGCTGTCGGCGCTGCCGCTGTCGCAGGACGGCTTCGGCCCGACGGTCGAGGACGTGCGCAAAGGCCTGATCGGCAAGATCGGCGAGAACATGACGATCCGCCGCTTCGAGCGCTACGAAGGCACCAAGCTCGCGAGCTACCTGCACGGCACCCGCATCGGCGTGCTGGTCGAGTACGACGGCGACGAACTCGCGGCCAAGGACGTCGCGATGCACGTCGCGGCGATGAAACCGGTCGCGCTGCAGTCGTCGGACGTTCCGGCCGCGCTGATCGAGACCGAGCGCCGCATCGCGACCGAGAAGGCCGCCGAAGATGCCGAGAAGGCCAAGGCTGAAGGCAAGACGCCTCAGTCGCCCGAGATCGTCGCGAAGCGCGTCGAGGGTTCGGTGCAGAAGTACCTGAAGGAAGTCGCGCTGTTCAGCCAGGCGTTCGTCAAGAACGACAAGCAGACCGTCGAGCAGATGCTCAAGGAGAAGGCGACCAAGGTGAAGGGCTTCACCCTGTATGTCGTCGGCGAAGGCATCGAGAAGAAGGTCGACGATTTCGCGGCGGAAGTGGCGGCGCAGGTCGCGGCGGCAAAAGGCGCCTGAAGGCGCCTGAACGCGACATCATTCTTCACGGGACGGAAGCACCTGGTTGCCGCATGACCCGTCGAATCGGGTGTCTTCCGACTTAGACTTCGGTGCTTGCCGTCACGAGCGGCAGCGCGACTGCAAACGAGCGACGACGACACACGACGGGGGTCCGACACATGGCCGAGTACAAACGCATCCTCCTGAAGCTGTCCGGCGAAGCCCTGATGGGCGACGACGCGTACGGCATCAACCGCGCGACGATCGTGCGCATCGTCCGCGAGATCCAGGAGGTCACGCAGCTCGGCTGTGAAGTCGCCGTCGTGATCGGCGGCGGCAACATCTTCCGCGGCGTGGCCGGCGGCTCGGTCGGGATGGATCGCGCGACCGCCGACTACATGGGCATGCTTGCAACCGTGATGAACTCGCTGGCGCTGGCCGACACGATGCGCCAGGAGGGCATGACCGCGCGCGTGATGTCGGCGATCGGCATCGAGCAGGTCGTCGAGCCGTACGTGCGGCCGAAGGCGCTGCAGTACCTCGAGGAAGGCAAGGTCGTGGTCTTTGCAGCCGGCACCGGCAACCCGTTCTTCACGACCGATACCGCCGCCGCGCTGCGCGGTGCCGAGATCGGCGCGCAGATCGTGCTGAAGGCGACCAAGGTCGACGGCGTCTACACCGCCGACCCGAAGAAGGACCCGGGCGCGACCCGCTATTCGGCGATCACCTTCGACGAGGCGATCGTGAAGAACCTGCAGGTGCTGGACGCCACCGCGTTTGCGCTGTGCCGCGACCAGAAGCTGCCGATTCGCGTGTTCAGCATCTTCAAGCCCGGCGCGCTGAAGCGCGTGGTGCTCGGCGAGGACGAGGGCACGCTGGTGCACGTTTGAGTTCGAGGAGTCAGCCAAGTGAGCATCGCAGACATCAAGAAGACCGCCGAAGCCAAGATGGCCCGCTCGGTCGAATCGTTCAAGACGGAGCTGCAGAAGATCCGCACCGGGCGCGCGCATCCGGGCATCCTCGACCAGGTGCACGTCGACTACTACGGCTCGATGGTGCCGATCAGCCAGGTCGCGAACGTCAGCCTGCTCGACGCGCGCACAATCAGCGTGCAGCCTTGGGAGAAGGGCATGGGCGCGAAGATCGAAAAGGCGATCCGCGAGTCCGACCTGGGGCTGAACCCGTCGGCGCAGGGCGATCTGCTGCGCGTGCCGATGCCCGCACTGACCGAGGAGCGCCGCAAGGAGCTGACCAAGGTCGTGCGTCACGCGGGCGAGGAAGCGCGCATCGCGGTGCGCAACGTGCGGCGCGACGCCAACGAGCACGCGAAGAAGCTGCTGAAGGACAAGGAGATCTCGGAGGACGACGAGCGCCGCTCGCTCGACGAGCTGCAGAAGCTCACCGACCGGACGATCGCCGAGATCGACAAGCTGACCAGCGGCAAGGAAGCGGAGATCATGGCCGTCTGAGCCGGATCCGCCGTTTCGCGTCCTCCGCTTCCCTCTCGATGAACCCGATCGTCGCACCCGCAGCGTGAGCATGCTCTCGAGCAACGGCCACGACCGCGCCGGCCAGCACAACGGCATCGTGCCGCGCCATGTCGCGATCGTGATGGACGGCAACGGCCGTTGGGCGAAGCGGCGCTTCATGCCGCGCTTCTTCGGCCACAAGCAGGGCGTCGACGCGCTGGTGCGCACGGTGCTCGCCTGCGCCGATCGCGGCGTCGAATACCTGACCGTCTACGCGTTCTCGTCGGAGAACTGGAAGCGGCCGACCGAGGAGGTCTCGGGTCTGATGGGGCTGGTGCTGGTCGCGGTCGCCAAGTACCTGACCAAGCTGGCCGATCACGGCGTGCGCATCAAGATCGTCGGGGACCGCAACGAGGTCTCCGACAAACTGCGCCAGGCCTGGGAGCAGGCCGAATCCAGCACGCGCGACAACACCCGCATCACGCTGTCGGTCGCCTTCAACTACGGCGGCCGCTGGGACATCGTGCAGGCCTGCCGCCGCGCCATCGCCGACGGCATCCAGCCCGACCAGCTGACCGAGGCGACGCTGAGCCGCTACATGGCGCTCAGCCACGCGCCCGATCCCGATCTGTTCATCCGCACCGGCGGCGAGGTGCGCATCAGCAACTTCCTGCTCTGGCAGGTGGCGTACTCCGAGCTCGTGTTCAGCGACTGTCTGTGGCCGGAGTTCGGCGATGCCGAGCTCGACGCCGCGTTCGCGGCGTATGCGCGCCGCGATCGGCGCTTCGGCGATGTCCGCAGCGCCGCGAGCGCCGCGCTCGACAAGGCCTGACCTTCGTGCTGAAGCAGCGCATCATCACCGCGCTGGTCCTGGTCGCGTTCCTGTTGCCGGCGCTGGCGGCGCCGCGGGTCTGGCCGTTCGCGGTGCTGACGCTGCTGCTGATAGGCGCAGCCGGCTGGGAATGGGCGCGACTGAACGGCGTTTCCGGCGCCGCCGCGCTGGTGCTGGGCGGGTTGCTCGCGGCGCTGTGCGCCGCGGCGCTGGTCGGCGGGCTGGCCGATGAGCCGCCGCCGAGCGCGATCTGGTGGGGTGCGATGCTGGTGTGGGTGCTCGGCGGTGCGCTGGTGCTGCGCGGTGGCCCCGAGGCCTGGCCGCGGGTGGCGCAGGCGCTGCGCCTGGCGATCGGCCTGGCGCTGCTGTGGACGGCCTGGCTCGCGCTGACGACGGCGAAGACCATCGGCATCAATTTCATCCTGTCGACCTTCTGTCTGGTCTGGGCCGCCGACATCGCCGCGTATTTCGGCGGCCGCGCGTTCGGCAAGCGCAAACTGGCACCGGGGATCAGCCCGGGCAAGAGCTGGGAGGGCGTCTGGAGCGGGATGCTGGGCGCGCTCGCGCTGGCGGCGTTCTGGCTGTGGCTCGATACGATGTTCAGGATGGATTCGCTGAGCCTTTACTTGCGGCTGTATGCCCGCTTCGGTGCGATCGGGCTGGTGGGGGTGGTCGTGTTCCTGTGCGCGGTCAGCGTGGTCGGCGACCTGTTCGAGTCGCTGGTCAAGCGCAGCGCCGGCGCAAAGGACAGCAGCGCGCTGCTGCCCGGCCACGGCGGCGTGCTGGACCGGGTCGACGCGCTTCTGCCGGTGTTTCCGATCGCGATGGCTCTGGTGACGGTGGGACGATGAACGCAACTTCCGAGACGCCGCGTCAGCGCGTCTGCATCCTCGGCGCGACCGGCTCGATCGGCACGAACACGCTGGACGTGATCGCGCGTCACCCGGACCGCTTCGAAGTGTTCGCGCTGACCGCGCACAGCCGCGTCGACGATTTGTTCGAGCAATGCCTGCGCTGGCGCCCGCGCTACGCGGCGGTAGGCGAGGCGCGGGCCGCGAACGCATTGCGCGAGCGGCTTCGCGCGCACGGCGTGACCGGGACTGACGTGCTGGCCGGCGCCGCGGCGCTGGTCGAGCTGGCTGCGCATCCGGAAGTCGACGCGGTGATGGCCGCGATCGTCGGCGCCGCCGGCCTCGCGCCGTGCCTGGCCGCGGCGCGTGCCGGCAAGCGCCTGCTGCTCGCGAACAAGGAGGCGCTGGTCGTCGGCGGCGCGTTCTTCATGAACGCGGTGCGCGAGGGCGGCGCGAGCTTGCTGCCGATCGACAGCGAGCATTCGGCGATCTTCCAGTGCCTGCCCGAGGACCGCAGCGTCTGGGCACAGCGTATAGCCCACATCCTGCTGACCGCTTCAGGCGGCCCGTTCCGCGAGCGCGACCCGGCGACGCTCGCGACGATCACGCCCGACGAGGCCTGCGCGCACCCGAACTTCGTCATGGGCCGCAAGATCTCGGTCGACTCGGCGACGATGATGAACAAGGCGCTCGAGGTGATCGAGGCGCGCTGGCTGTTCGATCTCGCGCCCGAGCAGATCAAGGTCGTGATCCACCCGCAGCAGATCATCCACTCGATGGTCGTGTGCCGCGACAACTCGGTGCTCGCGCAGCTCGGCACGCCCGACATGCGGGTGCCGATCGCCTATGGGCTCGCGTTCCCGCAGCGCATCGAATCGGGCGCGAGTCAGCTCGACTTCGCGTCGCTCGCCGGCTTGAGCTTCGCGACGCCCGATCTCGCGCGCTACCCCGGCCTGGCGCTGGCCTGGCAGACGCTGCGCGGCCCGGAGGGCAGTACCACGGTGCTGAACGCGGCCAACGAGACGGCGGTCGCGGCGTTCCTCGGCGGAACCATCCGTTTCGATCAGATTCACAGCGTCAATGCCCACACGCTCGACCGTGTGGACTTGCGCAGCGGCTCGCGCGACTCGGTCGAGGCGCTGCTCGAGCTCGATGACCATGCGCGTGCCGAAGCCGCGCACTTTGTAAAGGGCCTGGCCCGATGATCACGACCCTTCTTGCTTTCGTGCTCACGCTCGGCGTGCTGATCGTGATCCACGAGTACGGGCACTACCGCGTCGCGGTAGCCTGCGGCGTCAAGGTGCTGCGTTTCTCGGTCGGCTTTGGCCGCGTGCTGTGGCGCCGCCAGGCGACGCCGGACAGCACCGAGTTCGTCGTCTGCGCGTTGCCGCTGGGTGGCTACGTGAAGATGCTGGACGAGCGCGAGGGCCCGGTCGCTCCTGACTTGCTGCACCGCAGCTTCAACCGCAAGCGGCTCTGGCAGCGCACCGCGATCGTCGCGGCCGGGCCGGCCGCGAACCTGCTGCTCGCGGTGCTGCTGTACGCCTCCGCGCACTGGATCGGCATTGCCGAGCCCAAGGCCTTGCTCGGTCCGCCGGCCGCTGCCAGCCTCGCCGAGCGCGCCGGGCTGCGGGCGGGCGATTGGGCACGTGCCTATTCGACCGATGGCATCGAGTGGCACGACCTGAGCTCGATGACCGACCTGCGCTGGCAGCTGATGCAGGCAGCGTTGCACGGCGAGTCGCTGCAGTTGATGCTGACCGACCGCGACGGGCATGGCCAGCGCCGCGCGACGCTCGATCTCGCCGCGCTGGGCGCGAGCGAGGTCGATGCCAAGCTGCTGCAGCGCATCGGCATCGGCAGCCCGTACAGCGAGCCGGTGCTGGGCCAGATCACGCCGGACAGCGCGGCAGCCCGTGCCGGTTTGCAGTCCGGCGACCGCGTGCTGCGCATCGATGGCGCCGAGATCGGCGACGCTTCGCGCACGCGCGAGCTGATCCGCGCGAGCGTCACCGGCGGCGCCGCGCGCACGATGCAGTGGACGATAGAACGGGGCGGCCGCACGCTGGAGCTCCCAGTGACCGCGTCGGTCGTCAGCGAAGGTGGCCAGCAGATCGGCCGCATCGGCGCGTACCCGGGCCAGCCGCCCGAGATGGTGACGGTGCGCTACGGCGTGGTCGACGGCCTGCAGCAGGCCGTGCGCCAGACCTGGCAGATGTCGGTGCTGACCTTGAAGATGCTGGGCAAGATGCTGATCGGCCAGGCGTCGCTGAAGAACCTCAGCGGGCCGCTGACGATCGCCGACTACGCGGGCCAGTCGGTGCGCCTCGGGCTTGCGTACTACCTCGGGTTCCTCGCGGTCGTCAGCGTCAGCCTCGGCGTGCTGAACCTGCTGCCGTTGCCGGTCCTCGATGGGGGGCACCTGATGTATTATCTTTTCGAGGGTGTGACGGGACGGCCGGTCTCCGAGTTGTGGCTCGATCGGCTGCAGCGAGGCGGGGTGGCCATCATGCTGATGATGATGTCCCTCGCTCTCTACAACGATGTGGCCCGTCTCCTGGGCCTGCAATGACTCCCCAGATGCGCCTCTCCTCCCGCCCCTCGATCATCCCGTTCCGCCCATCCCTGCTCAGCGTCGCATTGGCCATCGCCCTCCACACCGGGTCGGCCCGGGCGGTGGAGCCTTTTGTGCTGAAGGACATCCGCGTCGAAGGCCTGCAGCGCAGTGACGCCGGCACGGTGTTCGCATCGCTGCCGTTCCGCATCGGCGATACCTACACCGACGAGAAGGGCGCCGCCGCGCTGCGCGCGCTGTTCGCGACCGGCTTGTTCAAGGACGTGCGCCTGGATGTCGAAGGCGGCGTGGTCGTCGTGATCGTCGAAGAGCGCCCGGTCATCGCGAACATCGACTTCGTCGGCCTGAAGGAGTTCGACAAGGACCAACTCGTCAAGGCGCTGAAGGACTTCGGCATCAGCGAAGGCCAGCCGTTCGACAAGGCGCTCGCGGACCGCGCCGAGCAGGAGCTCAAGCGCCAATACCTGACCCGCAGCCTGTACGGCGCCGAGGTCGTGACCACCGTGACGCCGCAGGAGCGCAACCGCGTCAACCTCAGCTTCACGATCACCGAAGGCTCGGCCGCGAAGATCAGCGAAATCCGCATCGTCGGCAACAAGGCCTTCTCGGAGGGCACGCTGAAGGGCCTGTTCGACCTGAACGACAGCGGCTGGCTGAACTTCTACACGAAGGCCGACCGCTATTCGCGCTCCAAGCTGGACGCCGATCTCGAGACGCTGCGCGCGTACTACCAGAACCGCGGCTACCTCGAGTTCGAGGTGACCTCGACGCAGGTCGCGATCTCGCCCGACAAGCAGGACATCACGATCACGATCAACGTGAAGGAAGGCCAGCCCTACACGGTGACCGGCGTGAAGCTCGAGGGCGAGTACCTCGGCAAGGAGAAGGACTTCGAGACGCTGGTCACCGTCAAGCCCGGCGAGGAATACAACGCCGAACGCGTGACGCAGACGACGCGCGCGATGACCGACCGCTTCGGCACATTCGGCTACGCGTTCGCGAAGGTCGAGGCGCGCCCGGAGATCGACCGCGCCAGAGGCCAGGTGCTGATCACGATCGCCTCCGACCCGGGCCGGCGCGTCTACGTGCGGCGCATCAACGTCGCCGGCAACACCAAGACGCGCGATGAAGTGGTGCGGCGCGAGTTCCGCCAGTTCGAGTCGTCCTGGTACGACGGGCGCAAGATCAAGCTGTCGCGCGATCGGGTCGACCGGCTCGGCTACTTCAGCGAGGTCACGGTCGACAACAACGAGGTGCCCGGCACGCTGGACCAGGTCGACCTGACCATCACGGTCAAGGAAAAGCCCACCGGCAACCTGCTGCTGGGTGCCGGCTTCTCGTCCGCCGACAAGCTCTCGCTGACCGCGTCGATCAAGCAGGAGAACGTCTTCGGCTCCGGCAACTACCTGGGCGCCGAGGTCAACACCGGCAAGTACAACCGCACCATCGTGCTGTCGACCATCGACCCGTACTTCACGGTCGACGGCATCTCCCGCCAGATCGACGTCTACTACCGCACCCAGCGGCCGATCAACAGCCAGGGCGAGGAGTACAAGCTCGTGTCGCCCGGCGCGGCGATCCGCTTCGGCGTGCCGTTCAGCGAATACGACACGGTGTTCTTCGGCCTGGGCGTCGAGCGCACCGAGATCCAGGGCGACAACCTGCCGAACAGCTATGCGCTGTACCGCGACCAGTTCGGCACGACCTCGACCGCGTTCCCGTTCACGATAGGCTGGCAGCGCGACAGCCGCGACAGCGCACTCGTGCCCACCGCCGGGCGCCTGATGAGCTTCAACTTCGACTACTCGTTCACCGGCGACACCAAGTACATGCGCACCATCGCGCGCTACCAGCAGTACTTCCCGCTGACGAAGAAGTTCACGTTCGGCTTCAATGCGCAATACGGCTACGGCAAGGGTGTCGGGTCGCGGCCGTACCCGTTCTTCAAGAACTTCTACGGCGGCGGCCTGGGCACGGTGCGCGGCTTCGACCAGAACTCGCTGGGTCCGGTCGACGTGACCGGTGCCTACATCGGCGGCAACCGCGAGTTCAACGTCAACGGCGAGCTGTACCTGCCCGTTCCTGGCACAGGCAACGACCGGACGCTGCGGTTGTTCACCTATGTCGACGCCGGCAATGTCTGGGGCGAAAACGACAAGATGAACTTCGGCGATCTGCGCGCTTCGGCCGGTGTCGGCCTGACCTGGGTCTCGCCGGTCGGCCCGCTGAAGCTCAGCTACGGCACGCCGATCCGCAAACGCCCAGAAGATAGAATCCAACGACTTCAATTCCAGATCGGGACTGCGTTCTAAATGAAAAGCTTGTTGTCGAACTCGCGTGTGTTGAAGACGATCGCGGCCATGGCCTTGCTGGCCGGCGCAGCGTTCGGCGTGCACGCGCAGGAACTGAAGATCGGTTACGTCAACAGCGATCGCGTGCTGCGCGACGCCACCCCGGCCAAGGCCGCGCAAGCCAAGCTCGAAGCCGAGTTCTCGAAGCGCCAGCGCGAAGGCGACGAAGCCGCCGCGCGCCTGAAGGCCGCCGCCGAGAAGCTCGACAAGGACGCGCCCACCCTGAGCGAAGCCGAACGCAACCGCCGCCAGCGCGAGCTGATCGATCAGGACCGCGAGCTGCAGCGCAAGCGCCGCGAATTCCAGGAAGACCTGAACCAGCGCAAGAACGAGGAGCTTGCCTCGGTCGTCGAGCGCGCGAACCGCGTGATCAAGCAGATCTACGAGTCCGAGAAGTACGACCTGATCCTGCAAGGCGATGCGATGGTCTTCGTCGGCCCGCGGGTCGACATCACCGAGAAGGTGATCAAGGCGCTGAACGCGCAGGCCGCCAAATAACGCGAGTGACGTGGGCGATTCGAGTGGTTCCGCCACTGAATTCCGACTGGGCGACATTGCCGCCGCGCTCGGCGGCGAACTGATCGGCGAGGCCGACACGCGCATCGCGCGGATCGAGCCGGTCGACAGCGCCGGGCCCGGCGCGATCACGTTCATCTCCAGTGCCCGCTATGGCGCGCAGCTCGCGCGCTCGGCTGCGGCCTGCGTGATCGTCGCACCGGCGCTGCGAGACGCAGCCGCGGCTCGTGGCGCCGCCATCGTCACGCCCGACCCGTACCTGTACTTCGCCCGGCTCACGCAATGGTGGGTCGCGCGTACGCGGGCGCCGGTGCCTGCGGGCGTGCATCCGAGCGCGATCGTGCACCCGTCGGCGCGCCTGGGGGCCGGCGTGTCGGTCGGCGCGCTGGCCGTGATCGAGGCGGATGTCGAGCTCGGCGATGGCGTCGTGGTCGGCGCGCACGGCAGCATCGGCACGGGCTCGCGCATCGGCGCGCAGACGCGCCTCGCGCCGCGCGTCACGATCGCCGACGGCTGCACGCTGGGCGCGCGCTGCATCGTGCACGGCGGCGTCGTGATCGGCGCCGACGGCTTCGGCTTCGCGCCGAACCAGGGGCGCTGGGAGAAGATCGAGCAGCTGGGCGGCGTGCGCATCGGCGACGACGTCGAGATCGGCGCGAACACCTGCATAGACCGCGGTGCGCTCGGCGACACGGTGATCGAGGATGGCGTCAAGCTCGACAACCTGATCCAGATCGGCCACAACGTGCAGATCGGCCGGCACACGGCAATGGCCGGCTGCGTCGGCATCGCCGGCAGCGCGAAGATCGGCGCCTACTGCACAGTGGGCGGCGCGGCCGGCATCGCCGGGCACCTGACGATCGCCGACCACGTGCACATCGGGCCGATGGCGATCGTCAGCCACTCGATCGCAAAGCCGGGGCACTACAGCGGCGTGTTCCCCATCGACGACAATGCGGCCTGGCTGAAGAACGCGGCCGCGGTACGCCAGCTGGCGGCGATGCGCGATCGGGTCAGGGCGCTCGAGAAGCGGCTGGCTGGCAGCGTGCAGACGAACGACGAAGCGGCAGGCGACGGGCCGGGCAACAAGAACGAGACGACGAAGGGCGACCCAGCATGATCACGATGGACATCCACGAAATTCTCCGGCGGCTGCCGCACCGCTACCCGTTCCTGCTGGTCGACCGGGTGCTCGAAATCGAGCCGGGCAAATCGATCCATGCCTACAAGAACGTCACGATCAACGAGCCGTTCTTCGTCGGCCACTTCCCGCACCGGCCGGTGATGCCGGGCGTGCTGATGCTGGAAGCCATGGCCCAGGCCGGCGCGCTCCTGTCGTTCGAGACGCTGGACCAGGCGCCCGATGACAACACCGTCTACTACTTCGGCG
>DATCSE010000535.1:0-4043 GCA_036568605.1 Burkholderiaceae bacterium
TGCTCGCGAGCCCCGCATACGACGAGCGCTTCCAGCCCGCGACGCGCAAGACCGCGATCACGATGGGCATGGGCATGACCGAGAAGCAGGGCGGCTCGGACGTGCGCGCGAACACCACGCGCGCCGAGTTCGTCGAGGAGACCGCCTGGGGCCGCTGCTACCGGCTGGTCGGCCACAAGTGGTTCTTCTCGGCGCCCATGTGCGATGCGTTCCTCGTGCTCGCGCAGACGAACGCCGGGCTGAGCTGCTTCTTCCTGCCGCGCGTGCTGCCGGACGGTACGCGCAATGCGATCCGCATCCAGCGCCTGAAGGACAAGCTCGGCAACCAGGCGAACGCGAGCTCGGAGGTCGAGTTCGCGGATGCGCTCGCGTGGCTGGTCGGCGAGGAAGGGCGCGGCGTGCCGCAGATCCTCGAGATGGGCACGCTGACCCGGCTCGATTGCGCGCTCGGCACCGCGGGGCTGATGCGCGCGGCGGTCGCGCTCGCACTGCACCACACGAGCGAGCGCAAGGCTTTCGGCAAGCGCCTGGTCGAGCAGCCGCTGATGCAGAACGTGCTGGCCGACCTGGCGCTCGAGTCCGAAGCGGCGACCGCGCTCGCGATCCGCCTCGCCCGTGCGATCGACAAGCAGGACGACCCGTTCGAGGCGCTGATGCGGCGCGTGCTGACGCCGGTGGCCAAGTTCTGGATCTGCAAGCGCGGCTCGGCGCTCGCGCAGGAAGCGATGGAGTGCCTGGGCGGCAACGGTTATGTCGAGGAGCACGGCGAGGGCACGATGGCGCGCATCTACCGCGAGATGCCGCTGAACTCGATCTGGGAAGGCGCCGGCAACATCATGGCGCTGGACCTGCTGCGCGCGCTGCGCAAGCGCGACGGCCGCAACACCGATGTGCTGCAGGCGCTGGATGCCGAGCTCACGCCCGCACGCGGCGCGAACGCCGTGTTCGACCGCTTCGAGCGTGCGCTGTTCGCCCAGCTCGGCGAGGCCGCCGATGCCGCCGGCGGCGGCGACGAAGCCGGCGCGCGCCGCCTCGCGCAGGACATTGCGCTCGCGGTGCAGGCCGCGCTGCTGCGCCGGCACGCCCCGGACTTCGTGTTCGAGACGTTCTGCGCGGCCCGCCTGGACGGCCGCCCGCAGGTGTACGGCACGTTGCCCAGCGCCTGCCGCAGCGCGCTGGAGCCCCTCATCGCCCGCGCGATGCCGGCTTGAGCCACGACGAAACAACAGATTCAGGACGCACCCGACGATGCCCGACCTCATCCTGCACCACTACGCCACCTCGCCGTTCTCCGAGAAGGTGCGGCTCGTGCTCGGCCACAAACGCCTGGCCTGGCGCGCGGTGGTCGTGCCGATGATGCTGCCCAAGCCCGACGTGCTCGCGCTGACCGGCGGCTACCGGCGCACGCCGTTCCTGCAGATCGGCGCCGACATCTATTGCGACAGCGCGCTGATCTGCCGCCTGCTCGATCGCCTGCAGCCCGAGCCGCCGCTGTACCCGCACACCGCGCCGGGCATCGCCGAGGTCGTCGCGCAATGGGCCGACGCGTCGCTGTTCTGGGCGGCGGTGCCATATGCGATGCGCGCCGGTGGTGCGCCGCACATCATGGCCAGGGCCGAACCGCAGCAGGACGACGGCTCGCCGCTGCCCGAGCGGATGAAGGCGTTCGGCGCCGACCGGGCCGCGATGATGGGCGCGACCCGCGTGCCCGGGCCGGCTGACTTGAAGAGCGCGCTGCTGGCCTACCTCGAGCGCGTCGATCGCATGCTGGCCGACGGCCGCCCGTTCCTGCTCGGCGCCTTGGTCTCGATCGCCGACTTCTCGGTGGCGCAATCGATCTGGTTCCTGCGGCTCGCGCCGCCGGTCGCGGAAGAGCTGCTGGCGCCGTTCCCCAAGGTCGTCGCATGGCACGACCGCGTGGCGGCGCCGGGTCACGGCGATGCCGAGGCGATGAGCAGCGCGGAGGCGTTGCGCATGGCTGCGCAGGCGACGACCCACGCGCCGGTCGAGTTCGATGCAAGCCAAGGCTTTGCGCTCGGCGACGAGGTCGGCGTCACGCCGCTGGACTATGCGCACGACACCTCGTCCGGCCGCCTGGTCGGCCTGAGCCGCGACGAGGTCGTGATCGAACGCACCGATGCGCGTGCCGGCACGCTGCACGTGCACTTCCCGCGCATCGGCTTCCAGGTCAAGAAGACCGCGCCGGCCGCTTGAACGCTTTCCAAGGAGACACGCAGAGATGAAGACATTCCAGGGCCGCACGGCGGTGATCACCGGGGCCGGATCGGGTTTCGGGCTCGAGGCCTCGCGCATCGCCGCGCGCGAGGGCATGAACGTCGTGATGGCCGACGTCCAGCAGGACGCGCTCGCGAAAGCGGCCGCCGAGATCGAGGCGCTCGGGGCGAAGGTGCTGCCGTACCGGCTCGACATCTCGAAGAGCGCGGAAGTGGAGGCGCTGGGCGCCGCGACTTTCGCGAAGTTCGGCGCGCCGCACATCCTCTTCAACAATGCCGGCGTCGGCACCAATGGCCTCGCGTGGGAGGCGACCGAACACGACTGGGATTGGGTGATGGGCGTCAACGTCTCGGGCGTCGTGCACGGCATCCGCGTGTTCACGCCGATGATGCTGGAGGCCGCGAAGAAGGACCCCGGCTACGAAGGCCACATCGTCAACACCGCGTCGATGGCCGGGCTGCTGAACCCGCCGAACGGCGTGGTCTACAACGCGTCCAAGGCCGCGGTGGTCGCGATCAGCGAAACGCTGTACCACGACTTGAACCTCGTGACCGACCAGATCGGTGCCTCGGTGCTGTGCCCGTACTTCGTGCCGACCGGCATCATCGCGAGCCAGCGCAACCGCCCCGGCGAGCTGCAGGACGACCGCGCGCCGACCAAGAGCCAGCTGATCGGCAGCGCGATGATCGAGAAGGCCGTGATGAGCGGCAAGGTCAGCGCCGCCGAGGTCGCGCAGTTCGTGTTCGACGCGATCGCCGAGCGGCGCTTCTACATCTACAGCCACCCGAAGGCGCTGGGCAACGTGCAGACGCGGATGGAAGACATCGTGATGGGCCGCAACCCGACCGACCCGTTCGCGCAGCGGCCGGAGATCGGCGCGAAGCTGCGGGCCGAGCTGCGCGCGAGCTGAGCCGCCGAGCGTACATCGCGCAGCGCACGCCCTCGCGTTCGGCGATCGACGGCGTTGTGGCGGCTCAGCAGCCCAGCCGCAACGCCTGCACCGGCCGGCCGCTGTCGGCATCGACGACCACGAGGTTGAGCGCCGCCGGGTGCGCGGCATCGCGCGGCGGTGCCGACTCGTAGCGCAACGTCGTCGCGCCGCCGTCCGCGCGCCACGGCGCGACGCCGCGGTAGTCGCGCACCACGCGGTCGTGGTGCAGCGTGACGCCTTCGTTCTCGCCGGCCTGCACCGCGGAGCTGTGGCCGTCTTCGGTCCAGGCCCAGTACGCGGCCAGGCGGGCCGGTGCCCCGCGGCGCGGCGTCACCGTCGCGAAGTAGCGCTCGCCGTCGCGCGCCAGCGTGATGTCGACGTTCGCGTCGGCGCGATCGGCCGGCGCAGGCGAGGGCAGCGCAACGCGCGACCAATCCGGGCGGTCCTTGCCGTCGACGATCACCTGCGGCGTGTAGCTGAAGCGTGCGCCGCTGCTCGCGTGCGTCTGCTGCTGGCGCTGCGTGTACGCGGGGCTGGCGAAGCGATCCTTCCAGCCGAGCCTGTCCCAGTAGTCGACGTGGAAGGCGAGCGCGACGGCATCGGGCGAACTCGTCGTCAGTCGGGACAGCCAGCGGTCGGCCGGCGGACACGAGTTGCAGCCTTCGGACGTGTACAGCTCGACGACCGGCGTGCGGGAAGCCTGGCTGCGCACGCTGCAGCTGGGCGGGCCGGCCGCCGCAGCGGCCGACAGCGCGGCCGCCGACCACGCGGCCGTGGCGATCAACAACGAGGCGCTCGATGGCATGCGGTCTGCTCCTGTGCGGCGAACCCATCAGTCGAAACGGTCGTGCCGTTCTTACAGGACGCTGTGCCACAC
>DATCSE010000536.1:0-13145 GCA_036568605.1 Burkholderiaceae bacterium
GCGCACGCCCGAACCGGGCGATGCCACCCAGGCGCGCGCCGCCGAGCTGCTCGCGCAGCCGCTGACGGCCGACGGCGCGGTCGAGCTCGCGCTGCTGAACAACCGCGGCCTGCAGGCGAGCTTCGCCGAGCTGGGCATCGCCGAATCGGAACTGGTGCGCGCCGGCCGGCTGCGCAACCCGTCGTTCAGCTTCGGCCGCTTGAGTGAAGCCGGCGGCCCGGTCGAGATCGACCGCGCGGTGATGTTCGACGTGCTGGGCCTGCTGACGCTGCCGCTCGCGCAGCGGGTCGAGGCGCGACGCTTCGAGCAGGCGCAGTATCAAGCCGCGTACGACGCGGTCGGCCTCGCCGCCGAAACGCGCCGTGCGTACTTCGCGGCGGTCGCGGCGCGCGAGCTCGCCGGCTACTACGAGCGCGTGAAGGACGCGGCCGATACCTCCAGCGAGCTCGGCCGGCGCATGCAGCAAGCCGGCAACGTCAGCAAGCTCGCACAGATGCGCGAGCAGGCGTTCCAGGCCGATGCGGTCGCGCAGCTGGCGAAGGCGCGCCATCAAGTCGTCGCCGAGCGCGAGCGGCTGGTGCGGCTGCTGGGCCTGTCGCGCGACCAGCTCGGCTTCAAGCTGCCGGAACGGCTGCCCGATCTGCCGCCGCAGCCCACCGAGACGAAGGACGCCGAACAGATCGCGATGGACAAGCGCCTGGACGTGCTGATGGCCAAGCGCAACGCCGAGGCCACCGCCGCATCGCTGGGGCTGACCCGTGCGACCCGCTTCATCAACGTGCTGGAGATCGGCTACCAGAACAAGAGCGTCAGCGGCGAGCCGCGAGCGAACGGCTATCAGATCGAGCTCGAGCTGCCGCTGTTCGACTTCGGTACGACCCGTGCGGCGCGCGCCGAGGCGACCTACCTGCAGGCCGTGGCGCGCGCGGCGGACGTCGCGGTCCAGGCGCAATCCGAGGTGCGCGAGTCGTACGCCGCGTACCGCACCGCATACGACCTCGCGAAGCACTACCGCGACGAGGTCGTGCCGCTGCGCAAGCGCATCTCCGACGAGAACCTGCTGCGCTACAACGGCATGCTGATCGATCTGTTCGCGCTGCTCGCCGATGCGCGCGAGCAGGTCGCGGGCATGACCGGATACGTCGAAGCGCTGCGCGACTTCTGGATCGCGCAGACCGACCTGCAGACCGCGCTGACCGGGCGCTCGCCGGGCGCAAGCGCCGGCCGCTGACTCTCACATCATCATGACGACGAACCGCAGAAACTTCATCCGCGCGGCCGGCGCGAGCCTGCTCGGCGCTGCGGCGACCAGCGAGGTCCGCAAGGCCAGTGCCGCGGCGCTCCCCGAGGCCGTCTCGCAGACCGCGCCGACGATGCAGCCGCCGCTGGTGCCCACCACCGGCCGCCCGTACAACCCGGTCGCGACGCTGAACGGCTGGACGCTGCCCTGGCGCATGAAAGACGGCGTCAAGGAGTTCCACCTGGTCGCCGAACCGGTCGTGCGCGAGCTGGCGCCGGGCATGAAGGCCAGGCTCTGGGGCTACAACGGCGCCAGCCCGGGCCCGACGATCGAAGCGGTCGAGGGCGACCGCGTGCGCATCTTCGTGACCAACAAGCTGCCCGAGCACACCACCGTGCACTGGCACGGCATGCAGCTGCCCAACGGCATGGACGGCGTCGGCGGGCTGACGCAGCCGCACATCCCGCCGGGCAAGACCTATGTCTACGAGTTCGTGCTGCAACGGCCCGGCACGCAGATGTACCACCCGCATGCCGACGAGATGGTGCAGATGGCGATGGGGATGATGGGCTTGTTCATCGTGCACCCGAAGGACCCGCGCCGCCTCAAGGTCGACCGCGACTTCGCGTTCCTGCTGGCGTCCTACGACATCGAGCCCGGCAGCGCAACGCCGCGCACCAGCGAGATGACCGACTTCAACCTGTGGACCTGGAACAGCCGGGTCTTCCCCGGCATCGATCCGCTGGTCGCGCGCACCGGCGACCGGGTGCGCATCCGCGTCGGCAACCTGACGATGACCAACCACCCGATCCACATGCACGGGCCTCACTTCGAGGTCACCGGCACCGATGGCGGCTGGGTGCCCAAGTCGGCGCGCTGGCCGGAGGTCACGACCGACATCGCGGTCGGCCAGATGCGCGCGATCGAGTTCGATGCGATTGCCGGCGATTGGGCGATCCACTGCCACAAGGCACACCACACGATGAACGCGATGGGCCACGGCCTGCCGAACTACATCGGCGCCGACGTGCGCGGGCTGGCCGAACGCGTCACGAAGCTGGTGCCCGACTACATGCCCATGGGCGACAAGGGCATGGCCGACATGGGCGAGATGGAGATGCCGCTACCCGACAACACGCTGCCGATGATGACCGGCACCGGCCCGTTCGGCGCGATGGAGATGGGCGGCATGTTCAGCGTCGTCAAGGTGCGCGACGACGTGAAGCCGGGCGACTACCGCGACCCCGGCTGGTTCAAGCACCCGAGCGGCACGGTCGCGCACGAATACACCGGCGCGACCGACGCGGCACCGCACGCCGCCGCGACGCCGGCCGACACCAAGACCCTGGACGTGCGCAAGCCGCGCGGCCACGGAGGGCACTAGCCCGACGATCCGATCAACCCATGAAAGCCTGCGCATGAAACCCATCACGACACGACGACTTCTTCTTCAATCGATCGCCATGGCCGCCTTCGGCGTCGCCGCGTTTTCAGCGCAGGCGCACGGCGACGAAGCGCATCCCGCCGCACCGCACCACTACGACGCCAGCAAGGTCGAGGAGACCGCGTTCGGCCGCGAAGGCAACCCGAAGAACGTGCAGCGCACGATCAAGGTCGAGATGACCGACACGATGCGCTTCACGCCCGAACGCGTCGCGGTCAAGCGCGGCGAGACGGTGCGCTTCGTCGTGCACAACGGCGGCCAGCTGCTGCACGAGATGGTGCTGGGCACCAAGCAGGCGATCGCCGAGCACGCCGAGCTGATGAAGAAGTTCCCGGAGATGGAGCACGCCGACGCGAACATCGCGCACGTCAAGCCGTCGGCCACCGGCGAGATCGTCTGGCAATTCACGAAGGCCGGCGAGTTCCGCTTCGCCTGCCTGCAGCCCGGCCACTTCGAGGCCGGCATGGTCGGCACGGTGACGGTCAAGTGACCGCACTTGGACCGACATCCCTTCACATGAATCCCAAGGAGATTCCGATGACCCGAGTCTTGAACCTGCTGCTGATGGCCGCGCTGATCGCGGCGGCACCGCTCGCGCGAGCGCAGACGGCAACGCCCGGCGCGCCGGCCGCGGCCGCAGCGGCCGCGACCGACGGCGAAGTCCGCAAGGTCGACAAGGACGCCGGCAAGCTGACGCTGAAGCACGGCCCGATCGCGAACCTCGACATGCCGGGCATGACGATGGTGTTTCGTGTCGCCGACCCGAAGATGCTCGACAGCCTGAAGGAAGGCGACCGTGTCCGCTTCGCAGCGGACCGGGTGAACGGCGCGATCACGATCACCGCGATCGACGCCGTTCGCTGAGCGTCAGGCGCCGAACATCAGGCGCCCTTGGCGCTCATCACTCCCACCAGGCCTCGACCTGCACGCCGGCGAGGATCGCGCTGGACTTGGTGCCGAAGGCGCCGGTGGCCTTGAAGGCGTCGTTGCCGCCCACGCGGGTCAGGTACAGGCGCACCTCGGGACGCGTCCAGAAGTCGGTGTTCGGGGCCACCGCCACCGCGATCGTCTCCTTGTCCAGGCGCTGCGTGGACGAGCCGTTTGCCGGCTTGAGCGTCGCGTAGTTCATGTCGCCGTACAGCTTGATGTTCTTCGCGATGCCATAGGACAGCCGCCCGCCGATCGCGAAGTTCTTCTCGGTATTCGGGTCCGCATCGGCCTTCTTGGTCTGGTAGCCGATCATCGCCTGGCCACCGAACGGGCCCGATTGCCAGTTGATCGCGTCGACGATGCGGAACTGCTTGGCCCCGGGGTTGAACACCGTCGAGGTGGTCGTGGTCTGGTTCGGGTTGGGCGCCAGATTGGCGGTCGGGCAACTGCCATCGGGGTTGGGCGTGGTCGTGCAGATGAACGGGCTGCCGGTGGTGGTGGTCGTCGTCGTCGTGCCGTTGAGCGCGTAGAACTTGCCGCGCAGATCGGCGTGGCCGTTGGAGCCTTGCACGAACAGCGAGTTGGTCAGCACACCGAGCTTCTGGTTGTACAGAAGGCCCAGCGCCCCGCTCGTCTTCTTGTCGTTGAACGAGCCGCGAACGACACCGGCCGTGAGGTTCAACGTGCCGCCCGCGGTGATCGGTATGTCGCGGAACTGCACGTTCAGCCGCTTGCCGTTGCTGGTGCTCTTGCTGTTGTCGGTGTTCCCCTCGGTGTAGACGGCGATGTTGAACGTGCCGCCGAGTGCACCGAGCTTGATGCCGTCCACGCCGGCGCCGAAGTTGTCGCCGTCCTCCATCAGCCAGTCGTCGATGATGTGCACGTCCTGGATGCGGTGGTAGCGCTGGCCGCCCCAGAAGCTCAGTTCCGGCGCGAAGCTCAAGCCGCTGATGTCCGCATAGATCTGCTTCGTGCCCTCGTTCTCCCAGTCCTGATGGCTGGAGTTGCGGTAGGCGTAGGGCATCCAGTACGTGCCCACCTTGGCACCCGAGATGTCCCACTTCTTGCCGATGCCGAATTCGAAGTATTGGTCGCCCTCGTTGCCCAGGCGGTTGTAGCCGAGCTCGCCGAGCCCGTAGTGCCCCTTGTTCAGGCCATCCTTGGCATAGTAAGCCCCGGCGCGCATGTAGCCCCACAACTGCAGGCCCAGTGCGTCGACGGCCTGCTTGGCCGCCGCCTGCGCGATCTCGAGCTGCGACTGCGGCGCTGCGCCGGCTGCCGGCGCAGGGTCGGCCGCGCGTGCCCCCAGCTGCGCGCTCAGCAGCGCCACGGCAATCGCGGTGGCGCGAAGGTTGAATGGGTGATTCACGATGTGGTCTCCTCGTCCTCGCGTGGAACGTGTGATGTTCGAAAAATGGGTGCCGCGGCCCCTCGGCCGCCGTCGTGCCGATTCCTGCGATCTGGGTGTTCTTGTCGTCGTTGGTGTCGAACCCTCCCTCGTGTTGCCGCGGTCTACGGCGAGCGCAGCCAGCGCAATCGCGACCCGACGCGCAGGTAGTTCGACGGGATGAAGCCGCGCAGGTCGGCGATAACCTGGTCGGCCTCGGTCAGCACGCGGGAGTCGCCGACACCCAGCGCGAACATGCCGGCCGCGCGCACGGCCCGCACACCGGCGACCGCATCCTCGACGCCGACGCAATCGGCCGGATCGACCGCCAGCGCGCGCGCCGCCGCGAGGAACACCTCGGGGTCGGGCTTGCTGTGCGTGACGCCGTTCGCGTCCACCACGTGGTCGAACGCGTGGACGATGCCCAGGCGCTCCAGCACCGTCATCGCGTTGCGGCTCGCCGATGCCAGCCCGATGCGGCAGCCCGCGTCACGCGCGGCCTGCAACGCGGCCAGCGCGCCCGGCAGCAGGTCGGCCGGCGTCATGCGCTCGAGCAGCTTCACGTAGGCCGCGTTCTTGCGCTCGGCCATCGCGGCCTTCTCGGCCGGCGTGTGGCGCTGCGTGCCGAGCGCGAGGATGCGCTCGAGCGATTCCGCACGCGACACGCCCTTCAGCTGCTCGTTGAACGTGGCGTCGAACGACAGGCCCAAACTCGCCGCGAGCTCGCGCCAGGCGACGAAGTGCAGGTGCGCGGTGTCGGTGAGGACACCGTCCAGATCGAAGATGAAGGCGCGGGGTCGGGCGATGTCGGAGGAGCTCACGGCGTTTCGCTGAAAGCGATGGAGGTAGTCTCGAGATTCGTCGCGGTCGTAGCGGTCGTCGTCTCGGTCGCGCGGAACGACGCGCTCGGAGCGTCTGCCGTCAGCTCCACGCCGATGCCGCGGTGCTGGAGCGCGATGATGTCGCCTTCGAGCAGGCGATAGCGACACGCTTCTGCATCGACTTCGATACGCAGTTGCGCGGCGCCCACGCGCAGCTTGAACGCATAGCGCGACCACGCGGCCGGCAGGTGCGGCGCGAACGCGGGCACGCCGCGCTGCATGCGCAGCCCCGCGAAGCCGGCGACGACGCCCAGCCACGCACCGGCCATCGCCGCGGTGTGCACGCCGTGCCGGGTGTTGCCATGGTGGTCGTCCAGGTCGGTGCGGGCACCGGCGACGAAGTAGCGGTAGGCCTTGTCGTGGCAGCCGATCTCGGTCGCGACGATGCCGAAGATGCAACGCGACAGCGACGAGTCGTGCGTGGTCAGCGGCTCGTAGTAGTCGAAGTCGCGGCGCTTGTCGGCGATGTCAAACTGCTCGCTCAGCAGCAGCAGCGCCAGCAGCACGTCGGCCTGCTTGCAGACCTGGTGGCGGTAGATCACGAGCGGGTGGTAGTGCAGCAGCAGCGGTCGCTTGGCCGGATCCATCGCCGCGACCTCCCAGCGCGGCTTGGACAGGAAGCCGTCGTCCTGCGGGTGGATGCCGCGCGCCGCGTCGTACGGCAGGTACATCGCATCGGCCGCGCGCTGCCATTGCGCCGGCTCGTCGGCGCTGAGCGCGATCGCCTCGGCGATGCGCTGCCGCGCATCGGGATGCGCGATCAGCCACTGCGCGATCTCGGCGGCGAAGCGCAGGTGCGAGCGCGCCATCGCGTTCGTGTAGAAGTTGTTGTCGACCAGCGCGGTGTACTCGTCCGGGCCGGTGACCGTGTGCAGGCAGAAGCGCGGTGCGCCGCCGTCATCGTCGGCGCCGACATAGTGGCCGTGCGACAGCCAGATGCGCGCCGTCTCGAACACCAGCTCGGCGCCCTGCGCGAGCATGAAGTCGGTATCGCCGGTCACCTCCCAGTAGCGCCGTACCGCGAACGCGATGTCGGCGTTGATGTGGACCTGCGCGGTGCCGGCCGGGAAGTACGCCGAGCATTCGCCGCCGCCGATGGTGCGCCATGGGAACAGCGCGCCGTGGCGATGGTTCAGCTCGCGGGCCCGCGCCCGCGCGGCGGGCAGCGTGCGATGCCGGTACTCGAGCAGCTTGCGCGCGATCTGCGGCTGGGTGTGCAGCAGCACCGGGAACACGTAGATCTCGGTGTCCCAGAAATAGTGGCCGTCGTAGCCGTTGCCGGTGACGCCCTTGGCCGCGATGTTGGTGCGGCCGTCGCGGCCAGTGGACTGCAGCAGGTGCAGCAGGTTGAAGCGCATGCCTTGCTGCAGCGCGTCGTCGCCGGCGATCTCGACGTCGGCGTCGTGCCAGAAGCGCTCGAGGAACTGCTGCTGTTCGGCGCACAACGCCGCGAAGCCGGCCCGGCGCGCCTCGGCGAGTTGCAGCGCCACGTGGGCACGCAGCGCATCGGCCGGCGCGTCGGCCAGCACATCGACCGAGAGATCGAGCACGCTGACCAGCGCGCAATACTTGGTCAGCACGATGCGGGCACCCGGGGCTGCATCGACGCTGTAGCGCGTGCCGGGGCGCACCGCGTCGCCGGAGTCGACGTCGTCGCCGCAGTCGACGGCCTCGACCGGCGCCAGCGGGTCCACCTGCAGGGCCTGCTCGATCGCGCTGGCCAGCAGCAGGCCGCTGCGACGCGTGCGGTGCGTCTGCGTGACCCGCTCGCCGCTGCGCTCGACGGCGAGCAGCTCCAGCGCATGCGAGGCCTTCGCCGAGCCGACGCGCGGATCGTCGCTCGCGACGCTGGGCCCCGAGCCGGCATCCAGCGTCGAGTCGATCTCGATTCGCGCGCCCTGCCCGTCCAGCAGCCGCAGCGCGTATTCGACTGCGTAGACATGCTCGCGCGCGAAGCAGACGATGCGCCGGCTCGAGACCGCGACGCGCCGGCCACGCGGCGAGACCCAGACCAGCTCGCGTGTCAGCTGTGCCTGCTGCAGGTCGTAGCAGCGCCGGTAGCCTTCGAGGGCGCCGTGCGTCGGGTCGAACGCCTCGCCGTCGATGCGCCAGCGAATCGCGGTCCCGTTCGGCACGTCGACGATGAACTGGTTCTCGCGCGCCAGGCCGTTTGCGTTCTCGGCGTAGTGGATCTCTTCGGTCTCGTGGTAGCCGTTCAGGTAGACCGAGTCCTGCCAGGTACCGGGCCACAGGTGCCCTTCCTCGTGCGCCCCGCGCACGCCGATGCGCCCGTTGCCGAGCGCGAACAGCGCCTCGCGCAGCGCGGCGTTCTGCGCGTCGGGCGCGGACTCGACGAGCCGCCAGGGGTCCAGACCCAGCGGGTCCGACGCGTCGTTGTTGTTGTTGTTGTTGGTTTTTTCGGGCATGTGCAGGCACTCGGCGGGTCGGCAGACCGCCCGTCGAGATGTTTTGAAAGGCGCGGGTCGTCAGCGCGGCGGCGTCATGCGGCCGTCTTCGCGGAACGTGTGATCGAGACGCCGGCCACCATCGGGTGGCTCAGCAGATCTCCGCCGACGGTGCGCGGCATCGCGATATCGGCATCGTTGAACAGGTGCAGGCTGTCCGGCGGAAAGTGCAGCTGGATCGGGTTGCCGACGGCCACCGTCGCCTGCCCGCTCTCGCGCACCGTGACCAGCTCGCCACCGGCGAGCCGCACGTACAGGTAGCTCGCCTCGCCGAGCTGCTCGACGAAGGCGACCAGTCCGGTGACGACGTTCGGCCCGGGGGTCGCCGCGATCTGCACGTGCTCGGGCCGCACGCCCAGCGTGACCTCGGCGTCGGCCGGCAGCTTGCGCGCATCGACCTCGGCCTGGCATTCGACGTCGCCCACGCGTGCGGTTGCGAGCCTGGCATCGGCGCGCACCAGCCGCGCGGCGATGAAGTTCATCTTCGGGCTGCCGATGAACCCGGCCACGAACTTGTTGACCGGATGGTGGTACAGCTCGAGCGGCGCACCGAACTGCGCAACGCTGCCGTCGCGCTGCACCGCCTCGCCGGCGTTGAGCAGCACGATCTTGTCGGCCAGCGTCATCGCCTCGACCTGGTCGTGGGTCACGTAGATCATGCTCGCGGTGCCGATGTCCTTGTGCAGCTTCGCGATCTCCAGGCGCGTCTGAACGCGCAGCGCCGCGTCGAGGTTGGACAGCGGCTCGTCGAACAGGAACACCGCCGGCTCGCGCACGATCGCCCGGCCGATCGCGACCCGCTGGCGCTGCCCGCCCGACAGCGCCTTGGGCAGGCGCTGCAGCAGCAGATCGAGCTGCAGGATCTTGGAGGCCTTGCGCACGCGCTGGTCGATCGTCGTCTTGTCGGTCTTGGCCTGCTTGAGGCCGAACGCCATGTTGTCGTAGACGGTCATGTGCGGGTACAGCGCGTAGCTCTGGAACACCATCGCGACGCCACGGCGCGACGGCGGCGTCTCGTTGACGCGCTTGCCGCTGATGCTGAGCTCGCCGCTGCTGATGTCTTCCAGGCCGGCGACCATGCGCAGCAGCGTGGACTTGCCGCATCCGGACGGGCCGACGAAGACCACGAACTCGCCGGTCTCGATGTCCAGGTCGACCTTGCGTATCGTGTCGACAGTGGCCTTGTCGTAGCGCTTGTGGACGTCGCGAAAGCGGATGGCGGACATGGAGGTCTCCCGTTTTGTCTGTCTGAGCTCGTGTCAGATCGTGGCGAATGCGGCGCCGCACGGCGGCAGCACGAGGGTCTGGCCGGACAGCGCCGAAGCCGGCAGCGGATGCGCGACGTCCAGCGCCGCGGCCCGGCATGTCGCCGGCAGCGTGTAGTGCGCCGTGCGCGAGCTCAGGTTGAATGCGCACAGCAGCGCGCGGCCGCGCTCGGGGTCGCTGTCGCTGTTGCGACGCACGAACGCGAGCACCGCGTCGTCGGCCGGCAGCAGCTCCATCGTGCCGTGCCGCAGCACCGGATGCGAGCGGCGCCATGCGAGCGTGTTGCGGTAGCGGTTCAGCAGCGACGCCGGATCGGCCTGCTGGGCCTGGGCGGCACGCGCCAGATGCTCCGGCGCGACCGGCAGCCAGGTGCGCGGCCCGTCGCTGAACCCGCCATGCGGCCGTGCGCCGTCCCAGACCATCGGCGTGCGGCAGCCGTCGCGGCTGTGCACCTCGGGCCACATCCGGATCCCGAACGGGTCCTGCAGCGCCTCGAACGGGAGCGTCACCTCGCTCAACCCGAGCTCCTCGCCCTGATAGAGGCACGGCGAGCCGCGCATGCACAGCTCGAGCGTGAAGATCAGGTGCAGCCAGGCCTCGGTCGCGACGCCGGCCGGCGCCGGCCAGCGCGTGGCAGTCCGCGGGACATCGTGATTGGACAGCGCCCAGCAGGCCCAGCCGTCGCCGACCGCGGCCTCGAAGCGCTCGATCACGCTGTGCAGGAAGCGTGCATCGCAGCGCGGCCCCAGCAGGTCGAAGCTGTACGCCATCGGCAGCTTGTCGCCGCCGCTGGTGTATTCGGCGATGCGCAGCAGCGAGTCGTCGTCGCTGATCTCGCCGATCGCCGTGGTGCCGGGGTACTGGTTGAGCAGCTGGCGTATGCGGCGCAGCAGGCCGAGGTTGTCCGGCCGGCTCTTGTCGTAGACGTGGCGCTGCCAGGCATACGGCGTCGCGGCGTTGTGGGCCGGGTTGTAGGCCGGCTCGGCGTGCGGCGGGTTGTCGCGTAGCAGCGCATCGTGGAAGCAGAAGTTGACCGCGTCGAGCCGGAAGCCGTCGACGCCCCGGTCCAGCCAGAAGCGCAGGTTCGCGAGCGTCGCCTCCAGCACGGCCGGGTTGTGGAAGTTGAGGTCGGGCTGCTCGACCAGGAAGTTGTGCAGGTAGTACTGGCCGCGCCGCGTGTCCCACTCCCAGGCGCTGCCGCCGAATACCGACAGCCAGTTGTTCGGCGGCGTTCCGTCGGGCTTGGCGTCGGCCCAGACGAACCAGTCGGCGCGCGGGTTGTCGCGGCTCGCGCGCGACTCGACGAACCACGGATGCCGGTCCGAGCAGTGGCTCATCACCTGGTCGATCAGCATCTTGAGCCCGTGGTCGTGCGCCGCGGCGACCAACGCATCGAAGTCCTCCAGCGTGCCGAAGATCGGGTCGACGTCGCGGTAGTCCGAGACGTCGTAGCCGAAGTCCTTCATCGGGCTCTTGAAGAACGGCGACAGCCAGATCGCCTCGACGCCCAGGTCGGCCAGATACGGCAGCCGCACGATCGCGCCACGCAGGTCGCCGATGCCGTCGGCGTTGCTGTCCTGAAAACTGCGCGGGTAGATCTGGTAGATCACCCCGCCGCGCCACCACGGCGGCGTGCCGGCTGCGTTCGAATCGCTCATCGGTGGGTCAACCCTTCACGGCGCCGGAGGTCAGGCCGCCGACGATCTTGCGCTGGAATGCCAGCACCAGCACGATCAGCGGCAGCGTCACGAGCACCGAAGCGGCCATGATCTTGCCCCACGGGATCTCGTACTTGTCGGCGCCGCTGATCAGCGAGATCGACACCGGCACCGTGCGGTCGTTGTTGTCGAGCACGAAGGTCAGCGCGAACATGAACTCGTTCCATGCGGCGATGAACGCAAGCAGCCCGGTCGTCACCAGCGCCGGCCACATCACCGGCAGGAACACCTTGGTGATGATGCCCCAGGGGGTACAGCCGTCCATGATCGCGGCCTCCTCGAGCTCCTTCGGCAGGTCGCGCACGAAAGTCGTCAACACCCAGACGGTGAACGGCAGCGTGAACACCATGTACGGCAGCGCCAGGCCCCACCAGTGGTTGTAGAAGCCGATCGCCTGCATCAGTTCGAACATGCCCGACAGCACCGCGACCTGCGGGAACATCGAGACCGCGAGGATGGTCAGCAGCAGCAGCCCCTTGCCCTTGAACGTGATGCGCCCCAGCGCGTAGGCCGCGGTCACGCCGAGGAACAGCGACGCGATCACGACCATCGCCGAGACGCCCAGCGAGTTGAAGATGTGCCGCCCGAACGGCTGCTCGGCCACCGTGAACAGCGCGATGTAGTTCTTGATGCTCGGTGCCACCGGCCACAGCGCGGTGCTGAACAGCTCGGTGCCGGACTTCAGCGACGTGACGATCGCGAAGTAGAACGGGAACAGGCAGAACACCGAGATCAGCGCGACCAGCAGGTACAGGCCGGACTTGTAGAGGATGCGTTGCGTGGTCAGGTCCATGTCGACGCCCTCCCCTTATTTCTTCCCGAGGTCGACACGCGAGACCTTCAGGTAGATCAGTGTGCACGCCCCGATGATCAGGAATAGCACGGTCGACGCCGCCGAGCCGAAGCCGACGTAGTTGTTGTCGACGATCTCGCGCCGCACGAAGCCCGACATGCTGATCGTGCTGACGCTGTTGGACGTCATCACGTAGATGATGTCGAACACCCGCAGCGCGTCGAGCAGCCGGAAGATCACCGCGACCATCAGCGCCGGCCAGATCAGCGGCAGCGTGACCTTGAAGAACACCTTGACCGGGTGGATGCCGTCGACGTGCGCGGCCTCGTAGCAGTCGCGCGGCAGCATCTGCAGCGCCGCGAGGGTCAGCAGCGCCATGAACGGCGTCGTCTTCCAGACGTCGACCAGCACGACCGACCACAGCGCGTATTCGGGGTCGGCGGTCCAGGCGATGTTGTGGTCGATGATCCCGGCGCTGCGCAGCAGCGCGTTCAGCACGCCGAACTGGTCGTGCATGATCCAGGCCCACATCTTGGCCGAGACGATGGTCGGGATCGCCCACGGCACCAGCACCGCCGCGCGCACGAACCCACGTCCCTTGAACTCCGCGTTCAGCACCAGTGCGAACACGACGCCCAGGATGGTCTCGAGCACCACCGAGACGATTGCGAACTTGAACGTGTTGCGGATCGCCATGCCCCAGTCGGTCGCCCAGAAGCCCTCGGGCGCGCTGAAGTTGAACACGCCGTAAGGCCCGAAGTAGTTCGCGAGGCCGACCATCTTGTAGGCCGACTCGCCGATCGCCTCGAGGTTGGCGTCGGTGAAGCTGAAGAAGATCGTGCGCCCCAGGGGCCAGCCGGCCACCAGCAGCAGCACGAACAGCGACGGCGCGAGAAAGATCCACGCACTGCGCGTGCGCTCGCGCGTCAGCGCGGAGCTCGGCGACGCGCCGGTGGCGCGCGCCGCATTGCCGCCGGCAGGCGGCAATGCGCCGGAAGGATTGGTAGACGCAGCTTGTCCC
>DATCSE010000537.1:0-2090 GCA_036568605.1 Burkholderiaceae bacterium
GGATGACGCTGCGCGCGATCGGACAACCGGCCTGATGTCGCGATGGCTGGTGGACGATGTCCGCGCGCAGGTCGACAGCTTGCAGAACGCCAGCGGCGAAATCGCCAAGGGCAATGAGCATCTGAGCGCACGCACCGAACAGGCCGCCGGCAGCGTGCAGCAGACAGCCTCGTCTATGGCACAGATGACCGCCACGGTGCAGGGCAATGCCGACCGGGCGGCGCAGGCGAACCACCTCTCCGGCTCGGCCAGTGCAGCCGCGCGGCGCGGGGGCGATGCAGTGTCGAAGGTGGTCTCGACGATGAACGAGATCAGCCACAGCAGCCGCCGTATCGCCGCCATCATCGGCGTGATCGATGACATCGCATTCCAGACCAACATCCTCGCGCTGAACGCAGCGGTGGAGGCCGCGCGTGCCGGCGAGCAAGGCCGCGGCTTCGCGATCGTCGCCGGCGAAGTGCGCAGCCTGGCACAGCGCAGCGCCACGGCGGCGAGCGAGATCAAGAGCCTGATCGGCGCCAGTGTCGAGAAGGTCGAGGCTGGGACCGCGCTGGTCGACGGCGCCGGCAAGGCGATGAACGACATCGTCTCGCAGGTGAGCTGCGTCTCCGAGCTGATCGCGGAGATCAGCGCAGCCACGACCGAACAAAGCACCGGAATCACACAGGTCGGCCGCGCCATCGGCGCACTCGACCAGATCGTTCAGGAGAACGCGGCGCTGGTCGAGCAGAGCGCCGCCGCATCGGCCGCGCTCAAACGCCAGGCGCAGCAGCTCGCGGCGGCGGTCGGCGTGTTCTGCTGAGGTTCATGCCGAACGAGGATGCGCGCAGAGGCTCGCGGTGACGGGTGTGCATCATCTGCCCGCCGGCTCGACGGCCTGCGGCGCCGCGCGTGCCAGCTCATGGTGCTTCATGGCAAGGTATTCGGCACGCTCGATCTCGTGGAGTTGAGCACTGTATTGCTCGGTCGCATCGAACCAGTCGGTGAGCCGCTCCTCGACGCTCGTCGCCGAGGGCAATCCCAGGCTGTCCAGATAGACCGCGATCGCCAGTGCATAGCGCATCGCATTGCGCTCGACGGCGGCGCGCGGCCCGTCTATGGGCCGAGTCGTCCCGCTGGCCTCGTCCTTCACGACGCTGAAGCCGATCTTCTCGCGGCCGACAGTGCTCATGTAGCCCTTCATGGCCACGCGCGCCACGAGGCCGTAACTCACGCCGTAGCGGAAGTGCATGAACGATAGCCCGTCGCCGGACGGGATGGCTTCCAGCATGATGCGATAGTCTCGCGTGCCCAGAGGGCCGCTGGCGGCAAGCATTTGCACCTGCAGGTAGTCGGGTCCGCTCGCGACCGTCTCTTGATGGAGCTGGAGCCGAAACGCCTGCGGCAACGGCTGTTCGTGCTTGCTGCCCAGGTACAAGGTCAATTCTCCGGTTCCCGCCACGCAGTGCTTGACATTCAGGTGCAGGATCAGCACATCGCACCACTGCGCCGGCCGCGCCAGCGCGGATGCCACGAGCGCGAAAGGATGCGGCAGCCGAGCGTAAACATCGCCACGCGCGGCGTCGCCGGATTCGCTCGACTCGATATGCAGAGGTCGCCGGAACGGGCTTTCCTGCAGGGCGACCGCCAACTCGGCTTCACGCCGCGCGAGTGCCTGGGCCGCCGACTGCGGGGCGGATTGCGCAGCCGCGGCAAAGGTGGCGAGCAGCAGAACCGCGGCGGCCAAGACACGGATACGCTGGCGCGCACGATTTGGCGTCGTCGCAGAGACGCGACCCGCCTTCTCCATCGCGATTCGCAGATCCATGTCAGTCCCTCTGCATCTACGGCGTTTGCGCGCGCCACGATGCGATCGCAGCCGGCCGACCTGCGCGCATGCTCAGCGCCGCGCCAATCGCGATCGAGACGACGACCAGCGCGATGCACAGCACCAGGTCGCCGAGACTCGGCACCCCGAAGTGCAGCAGGCGCCGCGCGCCGGGCACCGCGACGGCGACCGTCACCGCGACTGTCGCCGCCACGGCCACCAGCCAAAACGCACGTGCGCTGGAGACGAACAACGAACGCCAACCGATGCCTGCACCGGCATT
>DATCSE010000538.1:0-4470 GCA_036568605.1 Burkholderiaceae bacterium
GGTGACGACGCGGCTCGTGCGGTGCGTTGCCGCATACGCGAGCACCTTCAGCGTCATCAACGGATCGGTCGCGATCATCTCGCCGATCGAGTTCGCGTCGACCTTGTCTTCGTTCGCACGCAACGCCTCGAGTGCCTCGGCGGTCTGGGCCAGCACCGGAATCTCGAAACGCTGCAGATGCGCGACCCACGCCTCCAGGTCGGCCAGCGGTTCGATCAGCGGCGTGCGATGGAGCAGCGGCACCAGGCCCGCGGAAGCGGATGGCACAGAGAAGGCGGGCGAGGCAAGAGCGGTCACGGGCTTGGGAACGAGACGAATCGTCCGTGTTATCGGCGCTTGCGGCGTGCACTTGAATCGTGCACGTGGGTCATAGATCGCGCGTCCGCCAGATCCGAATCAGACGGACAACACGTGCCCCTCGTCCGGCTTCGATTGGCCGCCCAGCAGCTGCACGTACGCCGCTTCGACCGCTGCCCGTCCGCTCCCGCGCACGACGCGCAGCCACGGGTGCTGCGCGTCGCCGACCGGCACCATGAACGCACGCCACGCCTCGGCAAGGCGCTCTTGCAACCCGCTCGGCCCCCAATCGCCCATGCGCTTCTTGATCTGCGCCGGCGCGAAGAACAGCACCGGGCGCGGCCCGGCCAGGCCCTTGCCGCCGCCCAGTGCGTCCCAATGGGTACCGCCGACTGAGCAGCTGTAGCGCAGCGCGTCCGCCCAGTGGCCGTGGATCGTCGCGCGCAGCGCCGCATCGCCGCTGAAGTCGACGTAGACGACAGGCGTGGCCGCGGGCAGCGTCGTCGAGTCGGCGTACGTGAGCACCTGGTCGTAGCAGCCCAGGCTGCGCGTGAATTCCAGATTGCCGGGCGACGTGAGTCCGATCACCTCAATGGCGCTGTCGCTGCCGCGGCGCCGCGACAGGCAGAACGCGGTCCCGTACGCGGTCTTGCTCGATGCGCTGGACAGCACCACGCGCCGTGCGCCGAAGAAGTCGTTGTCGGCGAGGAAGTCATCAATCATGAACGACGTGATGAACAGCGGCCGCAGCAACGCCTGCTGCGCTTCCTGTGCGGCCACGTAGCCGGGGTCGGTGCTGCAGCGGATGTACTGGTTGTACAGCGCATGCAACGCCTGCCGATGCGGGGCACCGTCGACGAAGCTGCTCGCCTTGACGTTGGTCGGCCACAGCACGGTTTCGTCGGCGATCGGCCAGTAACCGTAGAACCGCTCGCCGACCGCAATGCCGTCGCAGCGCGACTCGATCACATCGGCGAAACCCCATACCGGGATGCAACCGGTCGATGCATCGCCGGTCGGGAAGAAGCCCCAGTAGTTCATCGTCTCGCCGAACGCGGCGTAGGTGACGTTGTTCGAGGTCAGCGCGAACGAGGCGATGTTGAAGCGCACTGCGCCATCGGCCAGCGGCGTGCGTTCGGTCTCGACCCAGCGCGTTTGGCGCAGGTCGCTGCGCGCGATCGTGAAGGTGGTCGGCATCGCGGTCTCCGTCGTCGTCGTGTTTGCAGATTGGGGTGGCGAGGCGCCCTTGGCTGTCACGCCAGCGACAACGAACGCGGGCGTGTTTTCGGCATACGATAGTCCAGTCACACCTGGGAGAAACCTCGATGCGCACTGTCACGCTGCCCGATGGCGCAACCCGCGTGCCGGCGCTGGGCCTGGGCACCTGGCGCATGGGCGAGGTCGCGCGGCGCCGCCAGGATGAGGTTGCGGCGCTGCGCCTCGCGTTCGAGCTCGGCTATCGGCTCATCGATACCGCCGAGATGTACGGCGAGGGCGGCGCCGAGCAAGTGATCGGTCAGGCGCTGGCCGAAGCTCTGCGTGCCGGCACGCTGGTGCGCGAAGAGTTGTTCATCGTCAGCAAGGTCTACCCGCACAACGCGAGCCGTGCGGGCGTGGTCGCGGCGTGCGAGCGCAGCCGCAGGCGTCTGGGGCTGGACCGCATCGATCTGTACCTGCTGCATTGGGCTGGCTCGTATCCGATCGCCGAGACCATTGCCGGCTTCGAGACGCTGCGCGAGCACGGCCGCATCGCGCATTGGGGCGTCAGCAACTTCGATGTCGATGAGATGATGTCCGTCGCGGCGGCACCCCACGGCGACCGCTGTGCGGCGAACCAGGTGTACTACTCGGTGGCCCAGCGTGCGCCCGACTTCGCGCTGCTGCCCTGGCAGCGCGAACGCGGCATGCCGTTGATGGCGTATTGCCCGATCGACCAGGGCGATCTCGCAAGCTCGCGCGCGCTGCAAGAGCTGGCCGATGCGCGCGCCGCGACCGCTGCGCAGCTTGCCCTCGCCTGGCTGGTTGCCCAACCGGGCGTGATCGCGATTCCGAAGGCGGTACGCGAAGAGCACCTGCGCGAGAACCTCGGCGCAGCGGACATCGTGCTGACCCGGGACGAACTCGCGGCGATCGACAAGCTCTTTCCGGCGCCGCGCAAGAAGACAGCGCTCGCGATGCGCTGAGCGAACGACGCTGCGCGTCGTTGCGTGTGCGCACCGCGAGCGGCTGCCGGGCCGTTCATGACCGCGCTTTCACAGGCGCTGCACGCCGGCGACCCAGCCGGCGAATTCGCCGTCCACATACAACGCGCCTTCCGGCGCGCCGGCTTCGGCGTGGAACTCGAAGCGCGGGTCGGTGGACGGGACGGGCCCGACGGGCTCGTCGAACAGGCGATGCGACAGGCGAGCCAAGGCTGCACTGGCGCTGAGCAACACGAGCGCGGCGAGGCGACGTGCGGCTTCTTGGGCGGGCGGCTCGACAAAAGCGCCGCGGGCGAATTTCAAGCTCGACATGATGGTGTCCTCGGTGTGGGCGTCACCGGCCGGGGATGAGGTCCCGGGGCCGAGGCGCCCTGTTCAGGGGCTGTGCTGGGGCGTGTACTGGACCAGTTCGCGTTGCAGTGCGCGGCGGGCTTGCTGGCGCATCGAACCTTCACGCGGCCGGTGACTGCCGGCGTGCCGGCAGTGCGCGGCAGCGACGAACGGGTTGCGGGGCTTGCGGGTCTTCACGGTGATCTTCATGAGCGTTCTCCTTGGGACGGTGGGCGGCGAAGGAACAACAACAGCAGCGAGAAACAAGACGGGCGACCCAAAACGAATCGGCCCGGGAGCGGTCTGCAACCCGGGCCGATAGCCGTGTGAACGTCTGGAATGCGGACGTTCAGCGCGGCGGCGAACCGGGCGAGTCGGCGACGGTACGAAGGGATCCGGACGACAGACCGATCGCGACGCCGACGGCACCGGCCCACAGGCGGCAGGCGATGGCGTTGCGGATCGATACAGCGAACGGAACCATGGAAACCTTCGTCGGTGGGTTGATCGGCGGGGCGTCGTCAGGCTGCGTGAGGCGGCGCGGAGAGGAGGAGCGAGCGGCCTTGACTTGCGCAAATGATAAACGACTGATTATCTTGCGCAAGGGGTCTTTCTCCCTATTTCAAGGGGGAGAGCCGAATTTCAGCGCTTCCGTTTCAGCGGCGCCACAGCGGCGCGGGTCTGGCTCCACAGTGCGCGGTCGTCATCGGCCGGCTTGGCACTGCGCTTTGTGCCGGTGCTGTCGCGCGTGGTACCTACCGGCGGTGGCACGGGCGGGGTCGGAGCCAGCACCTCGCCGAGCAAGTCCAGCAGCCGCGTGCGGGCACGCTGCGGATGCCGTCGGTAATAGGTCAGCACCAGCCCGACGATGAAGCGTTCGTCGTCGTCCTGGGGCAGGCTACTGGTCTCGGGTTCGGTACTCGCCGCGCCGGGCGCTGTGGCCGCGCCCGTGTGCAACGGCGCGTCGGCGGAGGACCACGCGTCAGCGCGATGCGGCTGGTCCATCCACAGCGGTGGCTTGTGGCTCAACTGCTCGAACTGGCGCGCGAGGCGTTCGCCGATCTGCCGCGAGCGGCTCTTGATCTGGCTCCAGTAGCTCGGCTGGATCTGCAGCTTCTCGGCGAAGCGGCCTTCGAGCCCGCGCAGCGTTGCCGCATCGGGGTGCTTGACGGTGGCCCGAACGAACTCGTCGAAAAGGATCAGCGCGTTGTCGTGGCGAATCTGCGCGACGTCGCGCGTGCCGGAATTCATGATCCGCAATGATAAATCTTCGTTGACCAAGGTGGATCGCCGTGACCGTGCCTCTCCGCTGCAGAGTTCACGGCCGCCGCTTGGCGACAATCGAGGCCCCGGCCATGAACGACCGCCCCCACGACTTTGCTGCCATGACGACTCTCGGAACCCCGCTCTCTCCCCATGCCACCAAGGTGATGCTGCTCGGCAGCGGCGAACTGGGCAAAGAGGTGCTTATTGCACTGCAGCGGCTGGGCGTCGAGACGATCGCGGTCGACCGCTACGAGAACGCACCGGGCCACCAGGTCGCGCACCACGCGCGCACGATCACGATGAGCGACCCGCAGCAACTCAAGGCGCTGATCGAGGCCGAGCGGCCGCTGCTGGTCGTGCCGGAGATCGAGGCGAT
>DATCSE010000539.1:0-4573 GCA_036568605.1 Burkholderiaceae bacterium
AACGACCAGTGCGCCTCGCCCTTCAGCGTCAGCGCGCGCACGGTGACGCGCTGCGGCGCATCGGTCTCGTCGTCGCGGCGCGGCTTCGCGAGCACCAGCCGCGCGGCCGGGTGCGCGGCCAGCGCCGCATCGGCCAGCGCGACGAACTCGGCCAGCGGGTCCGGCACCGCGGCCTCGCCGGCGGGGGTCTCGGGCATCGGAGCAGTCGTCGTCGTCACGCTGGTAGTGTAGGCAACCATGCCTGCGCGCCAAGCCCGCCGCCATCATCACCATGTCTATGTGATCCAGCTCGACGACCGGGTCTGGAACGAGCCCAGCTTCCGCCGCGCGAACCCCGACTACGCGTTGGGCAAGCCGTTCGTCTACGTCGGCATGACCGGACTGGACCCCGATCTGCGCTTCGACAAGCACAAGGCAGGGATCCAGGCGAACCGCTTCGTGCGCGACTACGGGCTGCGGCTGCGGCCCGACCTGTACGAGGTCTACAACCCGATGCCGTACGAGGCGGCTCGCGAGATGGAGGTCGAGCTGGCGATCGCGCTGCGCGAGCAGGGGTATGGCGTCTGGCAGGCTTGAGGCACTCGGCCTGCACGGTGATTCGACCGCCCCCACAATGAGCCGATGAGCCCGCCCGAATACGCGCTGTTCGACACGACGATAGGCGCCTGCGCGATCATCTGGGCCGAGCACGGCGTGCTCGGCGTCTACCTGCCCGAGGCCGATGCGCCCGCGACCCGCGCCCGACTGACGCGCCGCTACCGCGAGGCGGTCGAAACCACGCCGCCGCACGACGTGCAGGCCGCGATCGATGCGATCGTCGCGCTGCTGCGCGGCAAGCGGGACGACGACCTGCAATCGATCACGCTGGATCTGGGCCGCATTCCCGAGTTCAACCGCCGCGTCTATGCGATCGCCCGCACGATCCCGCCGGGACAGACCCGCACCTACGGCGAGATCGCGGCCGAGCTCGGCGACGCGAGCCTGGCGCGCGCGGTCGGTCAGGCGCTGGGCGCAAACCCGTTCCCTATCGTCGTGCCCTGCCACCGCGTGATGGCCGCGGGCGGCCGCGCAGGCGGCTTCTCGGCGCCGGGCGGGCTGACGACCAAGCTCAAGCTGCTGGAGATCGAGCGCGCGCCGCTGGGCGGATCACCGGGCCTGTTCGACTGAAGAAGAAGCGCCGGCGCGTCAGGTCACGCGGCCTTCGGCCTGCACGAGCTGGCAGCCGCTGATGCGCCATTGCTTGTCCTTCTGGCGCTGCAAGCGGTACAGCGCGAGCCACAACGTGCCGTCCTCGTCAGTCAGGTGCACGCCCTGCACCAGCTCGCGGCCCAGCCATTGCGGCTTCAGGAACGCGACGCTGGCATGCCGGTAGACCACCGGGTAGCCGACTCGCACCATCTCGATGAAGTTCTCCGGCGAGCCGAACTGGCGGCGCAGCGCCGGCGCGGCGTACGAGAACGCGCGCCGCGCGTCGTCGACCGCGAACGCGGCGAGCTGGGCTTCGATCACCGCGCGGGCCGCCTTGGCATCGGCGGCCGGGACATCGGCGACAGCGTATGCGTCGCCCGCAGCCAGCCACAGCGCCGGCGGCATCGCTACCGCGAGGGCCCGCCACAACACGCGGCGCCGGCCCGCGTCGCATCGCCGGTGAAAGATCGTCGGCACCGCCATCACCACACCTCCACGCCTGCAGCCGTGTCCCCATCATGCAGAAAAACGGCGCATCGCGCAGCGGCGCGATGAAAGGACACGTGACGGGGATTTACGCGGCGAGCGCGGTCACGGATGCGAGCATCGGGCGCGCCGGCGGCGTGGACGTCGGCACCGGCGCGAGCACCAGCTCGGCATCGCGGGTCAGCCGGGCCAGGATGTCGTCCAGCGGGATCGCCTCGCGCAGCAGCCGCGCCAGCTTGGCCGCGCACAGCGCACCGGCACGGTCGAAGTCGAACCAGCCGTACCCATCCATCTCGGGCAGCGGCTTGCCGCTCCAGCGGTCGTTGAAATGGCTGTCGCACGACAGCCGGGACGCGTCGAAGCGCTCCATCCGCACCGCGAACAGGTGCAGCTCCTTGCGCTCGCTGTAGGTGTAGCGGCCGAGCTCGGTGAGGTCGGCGGGCGCGAACAGCAAGCCGGTCTCTTCGCGGGTCTCGCGCAGCGCCGCGTCGATCGGGCGCTCGCCGGCGGCGATGCCGCCCTTGGGCAGATCCCAGTGACCGCCGCCGGTCACGTGGCACAGCAGCACCTCGCGCCGGGCGTTGACGATCACGATGCCGCAGCTCAAACGCTTCGCGGCGCGCGGGGAAGTGGATGCAGCAGCGGCACTGGACATCGTCATCATGTCGATCTCGCGTGGAACGCGCCTCCCATGAGGCTTGACGCCTATGCAGCAAGTGTCGCGCCGGGTCGCGCACGTGAAGGCCCGAAAAGCGCGCACGAAGTCGCGCAGCTCAGCCCTTCACGCGGCGCTCGGAGCGCGCGCGGGCCTGCCGCGCGGTGCGGCTTCGTAACCTGTTGTGAACGGCTCGAGCGGCGCGGACGGAGCGGCAGTACGCGGGCGCGCGCCGCCGTACCCCTAGCCAGCGACGCCGATCCCTTCTAGGTCGCCTTCGGAAGGGTCAGCGTGAAGCGCACGCCCCGTCCGTCGGACAGGTTCTCCGCGACGATCGTGCCGCCCATCTTCGCCATGTAGGTCTTCGCGACGAACAGGCCCTGACCGCGGTGCCCGCCGTGATCGGCCGCGCGCTCGCCCGGGTCGGACACGCCGTACTCGAAGATCGCCGCGATCAGCCCGTCCGGAATCGCCGGGCCGTCGTTCGTGATGTGCACGCCCACGTCGGCGCCGGCATCGTCCAGCTCGATGCGAATCGGCGAGCCGGCGCTGCGATAGCGCTCGGCGTTGCGCAGCACGTGGGTCACGACATCCTCGAGCGCGTACTCCTCGGCACGCACCGGCACGCGCCGCCCGAGCGACGCGAACACGACATGCTCGATGCCGGTGTACGGCGCATTTCGCGCGACGTTCGCGAGGAACTCGTTGAGGTCCAGCGCGGCGAGCTGCAGCGTCGTCGACTGCAGCGCCTCGCTGGGCGACGCGTGCCCGTACAGCACGCGCACCGCCTGCTGCATGCGGCTGACGTAGCGGTGGCTCGCGTCGTCCGCCGACCCGTGCAGCGCCATCAGCGACTGCAGCGGCGACATGATCTCGTGGCCCACCGCGTGCCACATGTCCTTCTCCTGCTCGGCCCGGATCTGCTCGCGCCGCACGTCGTCGTTGACCCGCTGAAGCAGGTCCTGCAGGCTCTGCGCGAGCACGCCCAGCTCGTCGCTGCCGCGCAGGTCGCGAAACCCGGCCGGCGTCTCGATGCGCGCCAGCGCGTCGCGGCCGCGCACGCCGGTCGAGACGCTGGCCGCGCGCTTGGTCAACTGCGTGATGCGGCGCACGATGCGCAGCTCGATCGCCAGCCAGGTCAGCGCGATCGCCGCGAGCATCGCGATCACGAACGACGACAGCCGCGTCGCGACCGTCGCGAGGCCGCGGTTGACGCTGCGCACGTCGCCGCGCAGCACCAGCTCGTAGCGGCCCAGCGGCGTCGCGATCGTCTCGCGCGCCTCGACCGGCTTGTCCTCGTCATGCCCGTCGACCGGCAGCTGGCGGATCAGCCGCGCGAGCCACGGCGACACCGGCTCGTCGTGGTTGGGCGCGCCCACCAGCTTCAGCAGCTCCGGCGCCGGCGACGGCCCGGGGCCCAGCTTGCGCACGCTCAGGCTCTCGCCGCTCGCGAGCAACGCACGCAGCTCGGCCAGCGAGAACGGCAAGGTCGCGCCCTCGGCGTCGCTGTCGAACAGCGGCGTGCTGCGGCCGCTGCCCGGCGCATGGACGGCGATGCGCAGCCGCATCTGCGCGAGGTCGGGCGGCGGCCAGACCAGCTTCTTCTGGAACAAGTCGTCGCGAAAGATCTCGACCGGCAGCCGGATCGAGATGAACGTGCGCTTCACGCAGCTCGTCGGATCGGCATGCACCTCGGCGCAGCGCCCCTCCTGCCAGAGCCAGCCGCGGAAGTCGCGGACCGGGCGCGTGCCGGGCGCGATCGGCTGGTCGTCGTCGATGTAGCCGGTCAGGCGGCCGCGCCGGCCGGCGCCTGCGGTGCCGCCATCATCCAGCGCTTCGAACGGCGCGATCCAGCGGAAGGTCTGGCCGCGCATCGCCAGCTCGATGCGCACGCGGTGCGAGCCGCTCAGGTCCAGCTCGCCGGTCGGGTGCGACACCAGCTCGCCCAGCGTCACGCTGCCGACCAGGTAGACGAACGCGCCGGCATACGGGTTGTTGCCGACGCCGGCGCACCAGTTGGAGCCGTCCGGGTAGTTGACCTGGCAGCCGGCCATCTCGATCGCCTGCAGCGCCTTCACGCGGTCGTCGAAATCGATCGCGGCGAACGGCAACACCAGCGGGTGCAGCGGCGTCGGCGCCCGCTCGGCGAGCTCCGGGTTCAGCAGCGCGAGCTGGCCGGTCGGGTGGCGCAGCCGCGCGGCGATCTGCGCGAGGTTCTTGTGCAGGCCCTCGGCATAGCGGCGG
>DATCSE010000540.1:0-3054 GCA_036568605.1 Burkholderiaceae bacterium
ATCCGTAGCCGACCACGCGGCGGCCATCGCGGACGACGTTGGTCACAACCGCAACCAGGCTCGCGGTCATCTTCGAGAAGTCGATGTACGCGTTGCGGATGTTGGATTTGATCGGTTTGGTGACTTCGAGGATGTCGAGGATCTTCATGCGAGTTCCTGGGATTCGGAAAAGAGTCGGCGTCAGCGCGGCAGCGAGGCACCGCCGCAAATTTGGATGTCCTGTCCGGTGATCGCCGCGGCGGCGGGCGACAGCAGGTACCCGACCAGCGAGGCCACCTCGTCGGCGCGGATCAGCCGGCCGAGCGGCGGCAGGTTGGGCGTCTCGGTGCGGCGCGCCGGGTCCTCGAGCATCGCGGTCTGCGTGGCCGCCGGCGAGACCACGTTGACCGTGACGCCGGAGGCCACGACCTCGGCAGCCCAGCTGCGCGCGAGCGCGATCAGCGCGGCCTTGCTGGCCGCATAGAGGCTGCGCCCGGCCTTGCCCTGTGCGACGCGGCTGCCGATCAGCACGACGCGGCCGTCGCGCCGCAGCGCCATCGCCGGCAGCACGACATCGGCGATGCGTGTCGCGGCTGCCACGTGCAGCCGCCACATCAGCTCGGCATCCTCGGCATGCAGGCTGCCGAGCGCGCCGACGCGCAGCACGCCGGCGGCATGCACGAACGCGCTGGCATTCATCGATGTGCGGGCCGCGGCCTCCGTCGCGGCGCCGTCGCAGAGGTCCACTTGCAGCGGCTCGAATGCCGCATGCTCGATACGCGGTGCCGCGATGTCGAAGCCGCGCACCTGCCATCCGTCGGCGAGCAGCCGCTCGGCGATCGCGAGGCCTATGCCCGAGCTGCTGCCGGTGACGATTGCCACGCGCTCGGGGGAGCGCTCATTCGGCACGGATCTTCCCCTCGGCGATGATCCTGGCCGCACGCGCCATGTCCTCGCGCTCGAACTTCTCGAAGTCCGCGATGCTGCCGGGCGTCAGCAGCAGGCCCTGCTGCTCGAGCTTCGCGTGCATGTCGCCGGCCAGCGCCTTGTTGACCTCGGCGTTCAAGCGCTGCGCAATCTCGGCCGGCAGCCCCGCGGGACCCCACAGGCCATACCAGCTGTAGAACTCGTAGCCCGGTACGGTTTCGCTGACGGCGGGCACATCCGGCAGGTTGGTCACGCGGGCCTTCGAGGTCACCGCGATGACGCGCAGCTGTCCGGCCTTCGCGAACGGTTGCGAGCCGAGGATGGGATCGATGAAGCCATCGATCTGTCCGCCGACCAGGTCCTGGTAGGCCGGCGCCGAGCCCTTGTACGGCACGATCAGGTATTCGATGCCGCTCGCACGGCGCAGCAGCTCGGTGGAGAGATGGCCGGCCGACCCGGTCGAGCCGATCGCGAAGGTCAGCTTGCCGGGGTTGGCTTTCGCATGCGCGATCAGGCTCTTGACGTCGGTGATCGGCAGGTTCTTGTTGACCGCGATCGCGAGCGGCGCCTTGGCCACCAGCGCGATCGGCACGAAGTCCTTGGTCGCGTCGTACGGCGCCGTCTTCATCGTCATCGGCGTCGTCACCATCGTCGACGGACTGAACAGCAGCGTGTAGCCGTCGGCCTTGGCCTTCTGCACCGCGATCGCGCCTATCGTGCCGGCACCGCCGGGCTTGTTGTCGACGATGAAGGTCTGGCCGAGCTGCTCGCCCAGCTTCTGCGCGAGCATGCGGCCCACCACGTCCAGCGTCCCGCCGGGTGGAAACGGGATGATCATCGTGATGGGCTTGGACGGGTAGCCCTGCGCGAACGCGGCCGGACCACCGAGAGCGAGCATCGAGCCGGCGCACGTGCCGCGCCACAGCAGTTGCCTGCGGTTCATCGTTTGTCTCCTCGTTGTCGTATCGATGAAGCCGCCGAGTCAGCGCTTCAGCAGTCCGGCGTTCGTGAGAGCCTTGCGCAGTGCCTCCATCTCGGCCTCGCTCGGCGCTTCGGTCGGCGGGCGCACGGTCGGGTCGTCGATCACGCCGGCCAGGTACATGCCGGCCTTCATGCGCGCATGCGCTTCGCCGGTGGGCTCGCCGCCGCCGTAGACCGCGTCCTTCAGCGGCGTGATCACGTCCTGGATCGCCATCGCGCGCTTCAGGTCACCGGCCTTGACCGCGTCCCACAGGTCGTTGATCAAATTCGGGATGAAGGTCGCGAAGCCGACCAGCGCGCCGTCGACGCCTTGCACCATGCTCGCGAGCAGGTACTCGTCGTGGCAGGTCAGGATGGCCTTCGAAGCATCGGCTTCGCGGATCGCCTTGATGTCGCTCGCATAGCGGTTCATGTCGCGCTGGCCGACCTTGAACGCCTGCACGTACGGCAGCTTCGCGAGCTGCGCCAGCGTGGCCGACGAGTACGACGCGCGCGTCCACGCCGGGTACACGTGCGCGACCAGATCGAGCCCGATCTCCGCGATCGAGGCGAAGTACTGGGTCACGTGATCCGGGCGGAAGCCGAAGCGCAGCCAGTGGTGCGGCGGCATCACGTCCAGCGCCTGCGCGCCGGCCTCGCGCGCCAGCGTCGCATGCTCCTTCGCGTCGGACAGACCTTCGCAGACGATCGACGAAATGACCGGCAGCTTGCCCTTGAGCTCGTGCGCGACGATGCGCGTGACCTGCGCACGCTCGCGCGGCGTCAGCGAGAACACCTCGCCGGTGTGGCCGTTGGTCATCACCGCGACGACGCCGGGCTGCTTGGCCAGCCACGAGGCCAGGCGGCGCAATGCGGGCTCGTCGATCTGGTGGTCGCGCGTGAACGGGCAGGCGATGGCTGGGATGATGCCGCGGTAGTTCGCGATCGTGGGCACTGCTGTCTCCTTGGTGAACAATGGCGCCGCGGCGATGCGGCACGAGCGGAATGATGGTTGTGAACGCCGACCGCGGCCAATGCTCCTTTTTTCTTCTTGTATGCCCGCAAAGCACCGAATGGGATGAAGCGAACCGCTGCGCACACCTTGATCGAGCGGGATCAGGCCGGCGGGGCATTCTGCTGCGCTCATGTCCGCCGGCATCGGCCTGCGGCCGATGCCTCCTCCTTTAC
>DATCSE010000541.1:0-22624 GCA_036568605.1 Burkholderiaceae bacterium
GACGGTGGGCGGCGCGGTGCTGCTGATGCTGTCGCTGTTCATCGGCGAGTTCGCGCGCACCGGCTGGCTCGCGTATCCGCCGCTGTCGGGCATCCTGGCCAGTCCGGACGTCGGGGTGGACTACTACCTGTGGGGGCTGCAGATCGCCGGCATCGGCACCACGCTGTCGGGCATCAACCTGATCGCGACCATCGTCAAGATGCGCGCCCCCGGCATGACGATGATGAAGATGCCGGTCTTCACCTGGACCGCGCTGTGCACCAACGTGCTGATCGTCGCGACCTTCCCGGTGCTCGCCGCGACGCTCGCGCTGCTGACGGCCGACCGCTATCTCGGCACGAACTTCTTCACGAACGACCTCGGCGGCAACCCGATGCTGTACGTGAACCTGATCTGGATCTGGGGCCACCCCGAGGTCTACATCCTGGTACTGCCGGTGTTCGGCGTGTTCTCCGAGGTGGTCTCGACCTTCAGCGGCAAGCGCCTGTTCGGGTACGCGTCCATGGTCTACGCGACGGTCGTGATCACGATCCTCTCGTACCTGGTGTGGCTGCACCATTTCTTCACGATGGGCTCGGGCGCCAGCGTCAACTCGTTCTTCGGGATCACGACGATGATCATCTCGATCCCGACCGGCGCGAAGATCTTCAACTGGCTCTTCACGATGTACCGCGGCCGCATCCGCTTCGAGGTGCCGATGCTGTGGACCGTGGGCTTCATGGTCACCTTCGTGATCGGCGGCATGACCGGCGTGCTGCTTGCGGTGCCGCCGGCCGACTTCGTGCTGCACAACAGCCTGTTCCTGATCGCGCACTTCCACAACGTGATCATCGGCGGCGTCGTCTTCGGCGCGTTCGCCGGCATCAACTACTGGTTCCCGAAGGCGTTCGGCTTCCAGCTCGACGCGTTCTGGGGCAAGGTGTCGTTCTGGTTCTGGCTGGTCGGCTTCTGGGTGGCGTTCACGCCGCTGTACGTGCTGGGCCTGATGGGCGTGACGCGGCGCATGAGCCACTTCGACGATCCGTCGCTGCAGATCTGGTTCCAGATCGCCGCGCTGGGCGCCGTGCTGATCGCGATCGGCATCGCCGCCTTCCTCGTGCAGATCGCGGTGAGCTGGTGGCGCCGCGCCGCGCTGCGCGACGTGACCGGCGACCCGTGGAACGCACGCACGCTGGAGTGGTCCACCGCGTCGCCGCCGCCCGACTACAACTTCGCGTTCACGCCCGTCGTCCACGACAACGACGCCTGGCACGACATGAAGAAGCGCGGCCACCAGCGCCCGATCGCCGGCTTCAAGCCCATCCACATGCCGAAGAACACCGCGGCCGGCGTCGTGATCGCGGGGCTGGCCACGCTGTGCGGCTTCGCGCTGATCTGGCACATGTGGCTGATCGCCGCCGTCTCGTTCGCCGCGACGGTCGCTGCCGCCATCGTCCACACGTTCAACTACCGCCGCGACTACCACATCGCCGCCGAGACGGTCGAGCGCAGCGAGCATGCGCGCACGCAGCTGCTCGCGAGCGCCGCCTGACCGGAGACCGTTTGCCATGCTGAACCCGCAACCCGTCAGCGCCACCGGAACCGCGCCGGTGTTCTACGACACCGGCGACCACCACCCGCCGTCCAGCACGCTGCTGGGCTTCTGGCTCTACCTGATGAGCGACTGCCTGCTGTTCGCAGTGCTGTTCTCGACGCATGCGGTGCTCGGCCACCGCTATGCGGCCGGCCCGTCGGGCGCCGACCTGTTCGAGCTGCCGCTGGTCGCGGTCAACACCGGGCTGCTGCTGCTGTCGTCCATCACCTACGGCTTCGCGATGGTCGCGATGCAGCGCGGCCACAAGCCCGGCGTGCTCGCGTGGCTGGCCCTCACGGGGCTGCTGGGCCTGGGCTTCCTGAGCATCGAGCTCTACGAGTTCGCGCACCTGATCCACGAGGGCGCGGGCCCGCAACGCAGTGCGTTCCTGTCGTCGTTCTTCACGCTGGTCGGCACGCACGGGCTGCACGTCGCGTTCGGCACGATCTGGCTGGTCACGCTGATGGTGCAGGTCGGCAAGCTGGGCCTGATCCCCGAGAACAAGCGCCGCTTGCTGTGCCTGTCGATGTTCTGGCACTTTCTCGACGTGGTCTGGATCGGCGTCTTCACCTTCGTCTACCTGATGGGAGTACTGGGATGAGCGAGCAACACGCGCATTCCGCGCACGACGCGCACCACGACGACGACCATGGCATCCACTTCAGCGTCAGGGACTACTCGATAGGCTTCGTGCTGGCGGTCGTGCTGACCGCGATTCCGTTCTGGCTGGTGATGGGCCAGGTGCTGCCGACGCCGCGCCTCACCGCGTTCGTGATCCTCGGGTTCGCCGCGGTCCAGGTGGTCGTGCACATGGTGTACTTCCTGCACCTGAACGCGAAGAGCGAAGGGGGTTGGTCGATGCTCGCGCTGGTGTTCACGGTCGCGCTGGTGGTGATCGTGCTGTCGGGCTCGGTGTGGGTGATGTTCCACCTCGACACGAACATGATGCCCGCACCCAGCGCGGCCGAGATGCGCACGATGCCGTGACCGGAGCCGCGCCGCGCCGCCGCCGCGCGCTCGTGGCGCTCGTGGCCGCGGCGATGCTGGCCTGTGCCGGCTTCGCGGCGCTCAGCGTGTGGCAGCTGCACCGCCTCGCGTGGAAGCGGGCGCTGATCGCGCGCGTGGAGGCGCACCTGCAGGCCGCGCCGGTCGAGGCGCCGGGTCCTGCGCGCTGGAGCCTGCTCACGCGCGAGTCGGACGAGTACCGGCGCGTGCGGCTGCGCGGCCGCTTCCTGCCGGATGCCGCGACGCCGGTGCGCGCGCTGACGGCGCTGGGCGGCGGCTACTGGATCCTCGCGCCGCTGCAAACGGAGCAGGGCGCGATCGTGCTCGTCAACCGCGGCTTCGTCCCGCCGGAGATGCTGCAGAGCGTGCGCGCCGCGCCGGTGGCCGGCGAGGTGGAGATCACCGGCCTGCTGCGCTTCAGCGAGCCGGGCGGCGCGTTCCTGCAGCCCAACGATCCGGCCGCCGACCGCTGGACCTCGCGCGACGTGGCGGCGATCGCCGCGGCGCGCGGCCTGGCGGCGCGGACTGCCGGCGCGCCGCTGGCGCCGTACTTCGTCGACGCCGAGGCCGACCCGCGCTCGCCCGACGCATGGCCGCGCGCCGGGCTCACCGTCGTGCGCTTCAGCAACAACCATCTGGCCTATGCCGTCACGTGGTTCGTGCTGGCCCTGGGCTCGGCTGGCGCGGCCGCGTTCGCGATCGCCGATGCGCGGCGCCGGCGCTCGCGGCTGCCGGAGTAGGGCGGCGGCGGCGCGGGGGCGATCGACGGCAGGCGAACGCGGCCGCCGCATCGATGTCCGACAATGACGCAAGACCGGAGCACGAGGCAGTGTGTTGAGCAGTAGCGCGTCCATCCTGGAGACTCAGGCGCCGGCCCAGGTGCCGGAGGCCGAGGTCGTCGAAGGCGGGCAGGTGCCCGAGCGCGTCGCCGAGCGGCGCAACCTGCTGCAGCTGGTGCAGCTGCGCTGGCTCGCCGTGGCCGGCCAGCTCGCCACCATCCTCGCGGTGCACTACCTGCTCGCGGTGCCGCTGCCGCTCACGCAGATGCTGGTGCTGGTCGGCCTGCTGTCGCTGTTCAACGTCGCGAGCCGGCTGCGCGCGCGCCTGACGGCGCCGGTGGCCCATGGCGAGCTGTTCGGCGCGCTGCTGGTCGATGTCGCGGTGCTGACCGGTCAGCTCTACTACGCCGGCGGCACGACCAATCCGTTCATCTTCCTGTACCTGCTGCAGATCGCGGTGGCCACGGTGCTGCTGCGGCCGCACTACCGGTGGGCCATCGTCGCGGTCACCAGCGTCTGCTTCCTGGTGCTGACGAGCTGGCATCACCCGCTGAACCTGCCGGCGGCGACGGCCGACCAGCGCTTCCCGCCGCTGTATGTGGGCGCTCTGCTGATCTGCTTTCTGCTGAATGCGGCGCTGCTCGCGGTCTACATCGGGCGCATCAACGCGAACCTGCGCGAGCGCGATGCGCGGTTGGCCGATCTGCGGCAGCGTGCCGCCGAGGAAGAGCACATCGTGCGCATGGGCCTGCTTGCCTCCGGCGCGGCGCACGAGCTGGGCACGCCGCTCGCGACGCTGTCGGTGATCCTCGGCGACTGGTCGCGCATGGCGCCGTTCGCTGGCGAACCCGAGCTGCGCGAGGAGATCGAGGAGATGCAGCGCCAGCTCGACCGCTGCAAGGAGATCGTCTCCGGCATCCTGCTGTCGGCCGGCGAGGCGCGCGGCGAGGCGCCGGGGCACACGACGCTGCATGCCTTCCTCGACGGCGTGGTGCAGCGCTGGCGCACCGGCCGGCCGACGCCGGAGCTGCGCTACGAGCGCGACGAGCTGCCCGACCTGCCGATGATCTCCGACGCCGCACTGCAGCAGATGATCGTCAACGTGCTGGACAACGCTGCCGATGCCGCGCCCGACGCGCCGATCACGCTGCGTGCGCGCTGCGACGACGATGCGCTCGAGCTGCGCGTGCTCGACGAGGGCCCCGGCTTCCCGCCCGCCATGCTCGAGCGCCTCGGGCAGCCCTATCGGTCGACCAAGGGCCGTCCGGGCAGCGGACTCGGGCTGTTCCTGTGCGTCAACGTGGCGCGGGCGCTGGGCGGGCACATCGAGGCGCACAACCGCGCCCACTCCGGCACGGACCACGGCACCGCCGGCGCCGAGGTGGTCATCCGCCTGCCGATGGGCTCGCTGCGCACGCCGGGGGAGTCGCCGCCGCGTGGACGCTGAACGCCAGCTTCTCATCGTCGAGGACGACGACGCCTTCGGCCGCACGCTCGCGCGCTCGTTCGAGCGCCGCGGCTATGCCGTGCTGCGCGCGACCAACCTCGACGACGTGCGCGCCGTGCTCGCGACGCAGCGGCCGGGCTACGCCGTCGTCGACCTGAAGCTTGCCGGCGGCAGCTCCGGGCTCGCCTGCGTGCAGCACCTGCACGCGCACGATCCCGCGATGGTGATCGTCGTGCTCACCGGCTATGCGAGCATCGCGACCGCGGTCGAAGCCATCAAGCTCGGCGCGCGGCACTACCTCGCGAAGCCGGCCAACACCGACGACATCGAAGCGGCGTTCGAGCGCACCGAAGGCGACGCGGAGGTCGGCCTCACCGGCCGCACGACCTCGATCAAGACGCTCGAATGGGAGCGCATCCACGAGACGCTCGCCGAGACCGGCTTCAACATCTCGGAGACCGCGCGGCGCCTCGGAATGCACCGGCGCACGCTGGCGCGCAAGCTGGAGAAACAGCGGGTGAAGTGAAGGGTGTTTCGGATGGCACGCGCTTTGCAACGAGGCGTGAGTCAGGAGAGGTCACATGCCATCGTCATACGCCTACACAAGCGGCCAGATCAAGGTCGTGTGCGCCACTTTGCTGGTGGCGGACGGTAGATATTGCGGCAACTTCGTCGCGATCGAGACCACACCCGATGGTCGCCGGGAGATCCACGAGCGCACCTGCCCAGGCTGGGATGCCACGCTGGGCGACGCGCTGACCCGTGCGCGGGCCATGGCGGAGACGATCTATCCGCCGACGCCGAGGCCGCAGCCGGAGTCCCTGCGGCACCCGGATCACGGGATGGAACCGCTGACCCCGCTGGTCCGCTGAGGGACCAGACGCATTGGCGGTGAGTGCCGTGAGGCACTCGCCGCTGGCATCTTCGCGACGCGATGGCCTCGCGGTGCGATAGCCGGCACCGCCGTCAGGGATTACGGCCCTGGTCAAGCGGGGAATCGACGCTCTACACTTGGCCGAGGCGTTTCGTGCCATGGGATCCATTGGGCGGGGCCACCGGAGCAGGATGGCGCGCGACTGCGTGGCGCCCGGCTTTGCTTGGGCGCTTGGAGTAGTGACCCGGCCGGTGCCGGTGGGCGTGTGCCCGTTGCTGGCCAACGCCGGTGCCGCATATGGGCAAGCCGCTGCGGACACGGCTCGGCCCGATGGGCTGTCCCAGCCGTGGCTGTGGATCGCGTTGCTGCTGGTCAGCGTGGTGCTGCTCGCGGCCGCGATCGTGATGCTGATTCGCCTGCGCCGCGCCCACCAGCGCTTCGCGTCGCTGGGCGCCGAGTTGCGCGATCAGATCCGCATTCAGCGCTCCATCGTCGACAGCATGGCCGAGGGGGTGTTCGTCGCCGACGCGCGCGGCAAGCTCGTGCTCGTCAACCCGGCCGGCGAGCGCATCGTCGGTATCGGTCTGACCTCGGTTCCGGCCGGCGAATGGAGCCGGCACTATGGGATCTACCTGCCTGACCAGACCACCCCCTATCCGGACACCGAGCTGCCGCTGGCCCGCGCGATCCGGGGCGAATCGTGCGACGACGTCGAGCTGTATGCGGCCAACACGATGCTCAAGGAAGGCCGGTGGCTCAGCGTGTCGGCACGTCCGTTGACCGACGATGCCGGCGCCGTGCGCGGCGGCGTGGCCGTGGTCTCCGATGTCACGGCCCGCAAGCGCGCCGAGGCGGAGGTCCGCTCGCTCAACGTCAGCCTCGAGCAGCGCGTGGAGGCGCGCACCGCGGAGCTCGAACGCAGCCGCAATGCCTTGCAGGCGATCATCGAGAACGTGCCGGCGGCGGTCTACGTGAAGGATCTCGAGGGCCGCTACCTGCTCCACAACGCGCTCGTGGCGCGCGTGCTCGGTCACGAGGGCGAGTCGCTGACCGGCAAGACCGACTACGATCTGATCGACCCGGAGAACGCGGCCCGCGTGGCAGCCGAGGACCGGCGAGTCGCCGCCGAAGGCCGGGTCCTGCGCGTGGAGCACGACATGCCCAGCGGCCAGGACGGGATGCGCACGTTCCAGACCCATGTCTTCCCGCTGCAGGACGGCGGCGGCAAGACCTACGCGATCGGCGGCATCTCGCTGGACATCACCGACCTCAAGCAGGCCCAGCACGCGGCCGAGTCGGCCACGCGCGCGAAGAGCGAGTTCCTGGCCAACATGAGCCACGAGATCCGCACGCCGATGAACGCGATCCTCGGCATGTCGTATCTGGCGCTGGAAAGCGGCCTGGACCCGCAGCAGTACAACTACGTGCAGAAGGTGCACGCGTCGGCCGAGTCGCTGCTGGGCATCATCAACGACATCCTCGACTTCTCGAAGATCGAGGCCGGCAAGCTGGACCTGGAGCTGATCCCGTTCAACCTCGGCGACGTGATGGACGACCTGGGCAACCTGGTCGGCCTCAAGGCCCAGGAAAAAGGCATCGAGCTGCTGTTCGTCGAGCCGCCCGCGTTGCCGATGGCGCTGGTGGGCGACCCGTCCCGCCTGCGCCAGGTGCTGCTCAACCTGGGTAACAACGCCGTCAAGTTCACCGAACGCGGCGAGGTCGTGGTGGCCGTCGAGGTGGTCGACCAGGACGCCGAATCGGTCCGCCTGCGGTTCGACGTGCGCGACACAGGCGTCGGCATGAGCGCCGAGCAGCGCGGCCGGCTGTTCCAGCCGTTCTCGCAGGCCGATGCGTCGACCAGCCGCCGCTACGGCGGCACCGGCCTGGGGCTGGCGATCAGCCGGCACCTGGTGCGCATGATGGGCGGCGAGATCGAGGTCGACAGCGAACCGGGCCATGGCAGCCGATTTCATTTCACGCTGCACCTGGGCCTGCAGGCCGAAGCGTCGCCGCCGCCGGTGCTGCGCCATGAGCGTCTGCGCGGCGCCCGGGTTCTGATCGCCGACGACAACGCCAGCGCCCGCGACGTGCTCGCGGGCATGGCAGCGGCGCTGGGCCTGACGGCCGACACCGCGGTCGACGGCCAGGACGCGCTGCGCCGGATCGCACTCGCGGAGGAGCAGCGCAAGCCGTACGACCTGCTGCTGCTCGACTGGCAGATGCCGGTGATGGACGGCCTCGAGTGCGCGCGCCGATTGACGCAACGCGCCACGCGCCAGCCGATGCCCGCGGTGCTGATGCTGACGGCCTTCAGCCGCGACGAAGTCCTGCGGCGCCTCGAGCAGCAGCACGTGACCGTGGGCGCGCTGCTGACCAAGCCGATCACGCCGTCGACGCTGTTCGATGCCTGCATCGCGGCACTCGGCCTGGCGCCGTTTCGCCCGACACGCACGGTGCGCCGCGAACGTGCGGTGCAAGGGCACAGGTCGCGCCTGAGCGGCGTGCGCGTCCTGCTGGTGGAAGACAACGCGATCAACCGCGAGCTCGCGTTCGACCTGCTGACCCAGGCCGGGATCGTCGTCGGCGTCGCGTCCAACGGGCGCGAGGCGCTCGAGATCCTCGCACACGAGCGCTTCGACTGCGTGCTGATGGATTGCCAGATGCCGGTGATGGACGGCTACGCGGCCACGCGGGCGCTGCGCGAGATGCCGCATCTGGAAGACCTGCCGGTCATCGCGATGACGGCCAATGCAATGGTCGGCGATCGGGAGAAGGTGCTGGCGGCCGGCATGAACGACCACATCGCCAAGCCGATCAAGGTCGACGAGATCTTCGCGACGATCGCGCACTGGGTGCGCCCCGCGGAGCCCGGTGCGGCGCTCGCGTCCACGGCTGCAGTGAACGCGAGCGCGCCGTCCGAACCGCTGCCGCGCTTGCCCGGCATCGACGTGCAGGCTGGCCTCGACAGCCTGAACGGCGACCGCAAGCTCTACGCCCACCTGCTGCGCATGTTCCGCGACAGCGAGGTGGACTTCGCCGCGCGCTTCGGCGCGGCGCGCGCGGCGGGCGATGCCCTCGCAGCGCAGCGCATGGCGCACGACCTCAAGAGCATGGCCGGCGCGCTGGCGATGCACGAGATGCGGCATGCGGCCATCGCGCTCGAGGAGGCCTGCACGAACGGCGCCGGTCCGGCCCGCATCGAGGCGCTCGCTGGGGACGTCGCGCGTCTGCTCGAGCCCATCATCGAGGGCCTGGGAGCTCTGGGCGCCGACGTCCCGGCGTGAGCCGGGCCCGTCACCTGGAGCTTGGTCCAGGCTCAGGACGGGGCCCGTGCAAGGAGCGCCACATGAAGGTCACGATCACCATGGCATCGACGCTGTTGGCTGCCGGCATCTCGACGGCGCAGACGGTGAACTTCGACCAGGACTCAACCGGTGCGTCGCCGACAGGATGGACCTGCGGCGTGACGGGCCGCGGCACGCCGCGCTGGGCGGTGGAGGCCGATCCGAGTGCGCCCAGCCCGCCCAATGTGCTGGTCCAGGCAGGCGCCGGCACCTTCCCGTGGTGCGTGCGCAGCGGCACCGCGATCGTCGATGGCTTCGTCGAAGTGAAGTTCAAGCCGATCCGCGGGCGCGAGGACCAGGCCGGCGGCCTGGTCTGGCGCTGGAAGGACGGCAACCACTACTACGTCGCACGCGCGAATGCGCTCGAGAACAACGTCTCGCTGTACTACACCGAAGGCGGCTCTCGCAAGACGCTCCAGTACGTCGCCGCGCCGGTCGCCGCGCAGACGTGGCACACGCTGCGCGTCGAGTTCCGCGGCAGGCACATCCGCGTGCTGCTGGACGGCAAGGCCGCCATCGAGTTCGACGATGCGCACATCGCCGGCGCGGGCGCGGTGGGCGTGTGGACCAAGGCCGACAGCGTGACGGCTTTCGACGATTTCAGTTTCGGCGCGAGCACTCGGCCGTGAACGGCGACGCGCTGCGCCTCAGCCGCCGGAAAGGCGCCTGCGCCGCAAACACCAGGCTGGCCTGGCAAGCTCGACGGTCACTTGCGGGCAGTCGCCTTGGGCTTTCCCGTAACGCAACGCGTTGTCGATCAAGTTGTTCGGTTCTGGGTCGGTTAACGCCTGAGCCGGCGCTCCATGCGGTGGTCAAGAGTCCGGCTTTTGTCGAAGACTCGTAGGACTGGGCGTCGGCTCCGTCGTGGACTTCAGATGTTCATCCAGAAAGCTCTCCAGCGCCTGAAAGAATTGCAGCCGGTCCTCATTTCGGCTGAGGTAGTGGTCGCCGCCTTCTTGTTCGATGAAGCGATAGGGTTTGCCGGCACGACGTAGCGCCTTCGCCATGTCTTCGCTCTGGTCTACCGGGACCACACGGTCTGCCGTGCCGTGCACGAGCAAGACCGGCGCTTGCACTCGCTCCGCCTGCAGCGCCGGTGACGTGGCACGCAGGCGCTCACGATCGCGCCAGCTATCGCCAATCGAGCGCTCCGCAGCAGCGAGCCCGCCGACATAGTCGCGCTCGTACTGGATCAGGTCCTGCAGGTCGGACACGCCGGCAAAGCTCACCGCACAGCGATAGAGCTCGGGTGTCTTCACGAGCCCCATCAACGCGGCGTACCCGCCATAACTCGCGCCGACAATGCAGATCCTCTTGGCGTCCGCAATGCGCTGGGCGATCGCCCAGTGCACGGCATCGCTGAGGTCGTCCTGCATCTCCATCCCCCAACGCCGCAAGCCGGCTGCCTTGAATTCGCGGCCGTAGCCATCGGAGCCTCGGAAGTTCACCTGCAGCACCGCGTAGCCCCGGTTGGCGAGGAATTCCGTCCAGGAGTCGAAGTCTGCGTCGTCGCGGCTTTGCGGCCCTCCATGCGGCAGCAGAATCAGCGGCAACGGCGCATGGCTGCCGGTGTGGCCCGCGGGCTGTGTGAGGTAGGCGCTCAGGTTCAAGCCGTCGCGAGCCCGGATGGTGGCCGGCCGCTTTCCAGCCAGGGTGGTCGGGTCCAGGGCCGGATAGGTTTCAGCCAGCAGAGCCAGTTCGCCCGTGCGACGGTCGCCCAGAAAATACTCGCCGGGTTGGCCGTTTCCGCTGGAGTAGACCAGGTAGCGCCGCTCGTCGCGGCTCATGCCCAGCAGTCGGTTGTCGCGACCGGGCAGGCCCAGGTCGATGGACTGGGCCAGCCCACGCCAGCTGGGCTCCCAGAGATCGCCGCGCGACTCGCCGCTGTCATCATCGGTCGCTCCGCTGCGCAGGCCCACCACTTCGCCGCTGGCGGGCGAGTGCATCAACGTGCCGTCGATGTCGAAGCGCGGGTGGGCCAAACGCAGAGTGCGCGGCAAGCCGGACTGGTCCAGGCGCACGGAGAACACGGCCACACGCCCCTGGTGGTCGGCCTTGACGAACAGTTCCTGCGGATCCAGCCCGAACCCCAGCGGCCACACCGCATCGCCGAGGTCACGAAAGGTCCATAGCACACGCCAATCCTTGCCGTCGGGACCGCAGGCGCGGATCTCGTAGTTGCCTTCCGTTTCACGCACCCCGACGCGCACACGATGTTGTGCATCGGTGATCCAGCGTCGAACGCCTCGCTCCGGCGCCTGCACCATCTGTCGTCGACCTGTTTCCACATCGACCTTGTAGACCGCCGGCAACGCTTCGGCCTCCGCGAGTTGCAGCAGCACGTGCTGGCCGTCGTCGGGTAGCCAGTCGATGACCTGGTCCTGGAGCTGCTGGGTGCGTATCGTGCCCCTCAGGCTGCCGAGGTCAGGCAGATTGATCACCAGGTTGATCAGGCCGCTGCCGTCGGCCTTGACCGAAAACAGCCGGGTCTCCACCGTGCGCACAAAGCCGCGGCGCGACGCGAACCGCAGGCTCACCAGCAAGCGCTCGTTGTTGACCCAGCGGGCCCAGTTGAACTGGTACTGCTTGTTGTCGGTATGAAGCACTGCGAGCGACTTCTTTTCGCCGGCCACGGCACGCGTGATCAGCACGGTCCGCTCCGGTTCGTTCAACAGCGCGGCGATTCGTTGGCCATCGGGCGAGAGCACCACGCCTGAGAGCAACGGCAGGCGAGCAAAGGACTCGATGGGCAGGCGCGCTGTGGCCGAGCGAACGGCGGGAGGCGCGGCAGCGTTGGCGTCCGCGGCAGAGGCTTGATGCGACTCGGTGGGCGACGCGCTCTGGGCGTGGGCGACGGGCAAGCAGACGGCCAGCAGGCCGACGGCACATACGCCACGGGCCAGTGGCGACCAAATCCAATGGTTCATCGTCCTCCTCTTTCCCACGCAGGCGTGATCGCCGTCACGCGCTGTCAAACTCGAAGACGCTCCGCGAGCTTCGCGAAAGGCCTCCGCCTGGCAGACATAAGAAAGCCCCATTCGATGGGGCCGTCAAGAGAGTCTGCGGATTTGCTGGGGCCTTGCGGAGGGCGTCCCTGGCGGAGAGAGCGGGATTCGAACCCGCGGTGGGCTATTAACCCACACACGCTTTCCAGGCGTGCGACTTAAACCACTCATCCATCTCTCCGGAGCCCGGCAGTTTACCGCAGCGACGAGTGCAGCCATCAGGCGCCGCCAGGCGCCTTCGCCTTCATCACCGCCATCGCGCTCGCGATCAACGCCGACACCTCGGTCATGTTGCCCGGCACGATCATCGTATTGTTCTTCTGCGCGAGCTGCGCGTACGACTCGATCGCCTTCTCGGCGACCTTGAGCTGCACGGCCTGCTCGCCGCCCGGCGAGCGGATCGCCTCGGCGACCTTGCGGATCGCGTCGGCGGTGGCCTCGGCGACCGCGACGATCGCCGCCGCCTCGCCCTGGGCCTTGTTGATCTCGGCCTGGCGCTGGCCTTCGGAGCGCGCGATGAAGGCTTCGCGCTCGCCGGTCGCGAGGTTGATCTGCTCCTGCTTGCGGCCTTCGCTGGCCGCGATCAGCGCGCGCTTCTCGCGCTCGGCGGTGATCTGTGCCTGCATCGCGCGCAGGATCTCGTTGGGCGGCGTCAGGTCCTTGATCTCGTAGCGCAGCACCTTCACGCCCCAGTTCGACGCGGCCTCGTCGAGCGCGCTGACCACCGAGGCATTGATCGCGTCGCGCTCCTCGAAGGTCTTGTCCAGTTCCATCTTGCCGATCACCGAGCGCAGCAGCGTCTGCGCGAGCTGGGTGATCGCGATCATGTAGTTGCTCGAGCCGTAGCTGGCGCGCATCGGGTCGGTCACCTGGAAGTAGATGATCCCGTCGACCTGCAGCTGCGTGTTGTCGCGCGTGATGCAGACCTGGCTGGGCACGTCCAGCGGCACTTCCTTCAGCGAGTGCTTGTAGGCGACGCGCTCGATGAACGGCACGACGAACTTGAGCCCCGGCGTCAGCGTGCGGTCGTACTTGCCGAGCTTCTCGACGATCCACGCGTGCTGCTGCGGCACGATCTTGATCGTGCGGATGACGAAGATCGCGGCGATGACGGCGATGACGAGGGCGATTTCCATGAGGTGGGCTTTCGTTGTTCGGTCACTCGGAAGAAGAGGAGGGCGCGAGCACCAGCCAGTTGTTCTCGACCGCGACGACGCGGAACTCGCCCGCGACGGCGCCGGCGCCCGGCGCGAGCCGCGCGGTCCACATCGAGCCGCGGTAGCTGACGCGGGTCGTGCGGTCGGGCTGCCAGCTCTTGACCTGCACGCGCTCGCCGATGTCGAGGTTCACGTCGCGGTTGCTCGCGGCCGGCGCCGAGCGCGGCGCCTGCGCGCGGCGCCAGTGCCAGACCGCGGTCGCGCCGCCACCGAGGAGCGCGGCGATCACGATCTGCGCGGTCGCGGCCAAGCCCAGATGCGCGGCGATCGCGCCGGCGACCAGCCCGAGCGCGATCATCAGCAGGTAGAAGGTACCGGTGGCGAGCTCGACCGCGACCGCGATTCCGGCGGCGATCCACCACAGCGTCGAAGCGTCCATCGTCTGCATCGGTCATCCTCCCGCCGGTCGGCCGGCCTCGTGCGGACGGCGCGAGTGTAGGGCGGCCGGCGCGGCTGCCGCGTGTCATCGAACAGCCCTACACTTCGCGCTTTCTTTCTTCCCGACCATCCGGCCCCTCGCTGTACGAAAAGGCCCCCGCCCATGCTTCGCTTCCGCTTTCCGATCGTCATCATCGACGAAGACTACCGTTCCGAGAACACCTCGGGCCTGGGCATCCGCGCGCTCGCCGAGGCGATCGAGAAGGAGGGCTTCGAGGTCGTGGGCACGACCAGCTACGGCGATCTCTCGCAGTTCGCCCAGCAGCAGAGCCGCGCCAGCGCGTTCATCCTGTCGATCGACGACGAGGAATTCAGCGGCGGCCCCGACATCGACCCGGCGGTGCTGAAGCTGCGCAAGTTCATCGAGGAGATCCGCTTCAAGAACGCCGAAATCCCGATCTACCTGTACGGCGAGACGCGCACCTCGCAGCACCTGCCGAACGACGTGCTGCGCGAGCTGCACGGCTTCATCCACATGTTCGAGGACACGCCGGAGTTCGTCGCGCGGCACATCATCCGCGAGGCCAAGAGCTACCTCGACGGGCTGGCGCCGCCGTTCTTCAGCGCGCTGATGGACTACGCGCAGGACGGGTCGTACTCGTGGCATTGCCCGGGCCACTCGGGCGGCGTCGCGTTCCTGAAGAGCCCGGTCGGGCAGATGTTCCACCAGTTCTTCGGCGAGAACATGCTGCGCGCCGACGTCTGCAACGCGGTCGAGGAGCTGGGCCAGCTGCTGGACCATACCGGCCCCGTGGCGGCCAGCGAGCGCAATGCGGCGCGCATCTTCAACGCCGACCACTGCTTCTTCGTGACCAACGGCACCAGCACCAGCAACAAGATGGTGTGGCACCACACGGTCGCACCGGGCGACGTGGTGGTGGTGGACCGCAACTGCCACAAGTCCATCCTGCACTCGATCATCATGACCGGCGCGGTCCCGGTCTTCCTGCGGCCGACGCGCAACCACTACGGCATCATCGGGCCGATCCCGGAGAGCGAGTTCACGCCGGAGGCGATTCGCGCGAAGATCGCCGCGAACCCGCTGCTGGCCGGCGTCGATGCGGCGACGGTCAAGCCGCGCATCCTGACGCTGACGCAGAGCACCTACGACGGCGTGCTCTACAACACCGAGACGATCAAGCACGCGCTGGACGGCTACATCGACACGCTGCATTTCGACGAGGCCTGGCTGCCGCACGCGGCGTTCCACAAGTTCTACGGCACCTTCCACGCGATGGGCCGCAACCGCCAGCGTCCGAAGGACCAGCTCGTGTTCGCGACCCAGTCGACCCACAAGCTGCTGGCCGGCATCAGCCAGGCCTCGCAGGTGCTGGTGCAGGACTCGGCCTCGCGCAAGCTCGACCGCCACCTGTTCAACGAGGCGTACCTGATGCACACCAGCACGTCGCCGCAGTACGCGATCATCGCGAGCTGCGACGTCGCCGCCGCGATGATGGAAGCACCCGGCGGCAAGGCGCTGGTCGAGGAGAGCATCGTCGAGTCGCTGGACTTCCGGCGCGCGATGCGCAAGGTCGACAAGGACTACGGCAAGGACTGGTGGTTCAAGGTCTGGGGGCCGGACAAGCTGGCGAGCAGCGGCATCGGCACCAGCTACGACTGGATGCTGCGCGCCGGCGAGAAGTGGCACGGCTTCGGCAACCTGGCCGAGGGCTTCAACCTGCTGGACCCGATCAAGAGCACGATCATCACGCCGGGGCTGGACGTGACCGGCAAGTTCGCGAAGACCGGCATCCCGGCGTCCATCGTCACGAAGTTCCTCGCCGAGCACGGCGTCGTCGTCGAGAAGACCGGGCTGTACTCGCTGTTCATCATGTTCACGATCGGCATCACGAAGGGCCGCTGGAACACGCTGCTGACGGCGCTGCAGCAGTTCAAGGACGACTACGACAAGAACCAGCCGATGTGGCGCATCCTGCCCGAGTTCTGCGCCCAGCATCCGCGCTACGAGCGCATGGGCCTGCGTGACCTGTGCCAGAGCATCCACGAGATGTACGCGAAGGGCGACATCGCGCGGCTGACCACCGAGATGTACCTGTCGGACCTGCAGCCGGCGATGAAGCCCAGCGATGCCTACGCGCACATCGCGCACCGCAAGACCGAGCGGGTCGCGATCGACGAGCTCGAAGGCCGCATCACCACCTCGCTGCTGACGCCGTATCCGCCGGGCATCCCGCTGTTGATCCCGGGCGAGCGCTTCAACCGCCGCATCGTCGACTACCTGCGCTTCACGCGCGAGTTCAACTCGGCGTTCCCGGGCTTCGACACCGACGTGCACGGGCTGGTCGAGCCGGAGGACAAGGGCGAGGGGTATTACGTGGACTGCGTACGCGCCGATTGAGTCCGGACGACGATCGAAGCGGGGCAGGGAGCCCGATCACGAAAGGATTATCTGGATGACGACATCTCGTCAGACCTGGTTCATCACCGGCACGTCCAGCGGCTTCGGCCATGCGTTCGCCGAGCATGCCTTGGCGCGCGGCCACAACGTCGTTGCGACGGCGCGCGACACGGCCAAGCTCGCCGAACTGGTCGCGGCGAACCCGGACCGCGTGCTCGCCACGCCGCTGGACGTGACCCGCGCCGGCGCCGCCGAGGCCGCGGTGCAGGCCGCGAAGGAGCGCTTTGGCCGCATCGACGTGCTGATCAACAACGCCGGCTACGGCATCGTCGGCGCACTCGAGGAAACGCCTGAGGCCGAGCTGCGCGCGCTGATGGAGACCAACTTCTTCGGCGCGATCGCGGTGACGCGCGCCGCGCTGCCGCTGCTGCGCGCGCAGCGCAGCGGCGCGATCGTCAACATCTCCAGCCTGGGCGGGCAACTCTCGTTCGCCGGCTTCAGTGCGTACTCGGCGTCGAAGTTCGCGCTCGAGGGCGCGTCGGAAGCGCTGGCGCAGGAGATGGCGCCGTTCGGCGTGAAGGTGCTGATCGTCGAGCCGGGCCAGTTCCGCACGCAGCTTGCCGGCGGTGCGATGCGCCACATGCCCATCATCGAGGCGTACCAGCCGGTGGTCGGCGGCACGCGAGAGTTCGCGCGCACGATGCACAACACGCAGCCGGGCGACCCGCGCAAGGCCGCTGCGGCCATCGAAGAGGCGCTGGCCGCCGAACGCACGCCGCTGCGGCTGCAACTGGGCGCCGATGCGGTCGACGCGGTGCGCGGGCATGCGGAGCAGTTGCTGCAGGACTTGCAGACCTGGGAACCGGTCAGCAAGCGCACGGCGTTCGAGACGCCGTGACTTGATGATGACGAGGGTGCGAGCGGCGGCTACGCCGCCAGCGCCCGTGCCGCACCCAGCAGCGCCGGCGACACGCTCGCATCGATCACGTACACCGGGATCCGCGCCAGGTACTCGCGGAACCGCCCCTTCGCTTCGAAGCGCTCGCGGAACGGCGAGCGGTCGAACGCGTCGCCCAGCCGCGGCACGATGCCGCCGCCGATGTAGACGCCGCCCAGCGCGCCCAGCGTCAGCGCAAGATTGCCGGCGACGTTGCCGAGGAAGCTGCAGAACAGCGTGACGGTCTCGACGCAGCGCTCGTCGCTGCCGTCGAGCGCCGCGGCGGTGATTTCGGCGGCGGTCAGCGTCGGCCCGCCGACGGCGGCTTCGAGCACGCCCAGCGCCGCATGCACCGCTTCCAGCCCCATGCCCGAGATCGCGCGCTCGGCCGAGGCGTGGCCGTGGCGCTCGCGGATGATCTGCAGCACGCCGGCCTCGCGTTCGTTGGTCGCGGCGAGCGTGACGTGCCCGCCTTCGCCCTGCAGCGCCACCCAGCGTCCCGGCTCGTGGCCGGGCAACAGCCCGGAAACGCCGAGCCCGGTGCCCGGGCCCAGCAGCGCGATCGCCGTATCGGCCACCGGCGTGCCGCCGCCGACCTGACGGCGCTCGTGCGGCGCGAGGTCGGGCAGCGCGAGCGCCAGCGCGGTGAAGTCGTTGATCACGACGAAGCGCTCGAAGCCCAGCGCCTGCTTGACCGCCGCGATCGAGAACGACCAGTGGCTGTTCGTCAGCCGCACCGCGTCGCTCGTGATGGGGGTCGCGACGCCGATCGCGCACCACGGCGGCGCCGGGCGGTTCAGGTTCTGCAGGTAGTGGCGCATCGCGTCGGCCAGGCTCGCGTGGTCGGCGACGGCCAGCGTCTGGATGTCGCGCAGCGGGGCGGCGGCGCCGTCCTGCCAGGCGAAGCGGGCGTTGGTGCCGCCGATGTCGGCCAGCAGCCGGGGCAGGGCGTCGGAAGGGCTCATGGGAAGCGGAATCATCGGGTGTCGCGAGACCCCGAGTGTGCCGCGTTTCGCGGTTCGTTCAGCCCTTCTCAGGCGATGCGCTGCTGCGTCGCCGCGTCGAACAGGTGCAGCTGCGATGCCGACCAGGCCAGGTGCACGTTCTCGCCGACCTTGTTCGGCACCGTGCCGGGCAGGCGTGCGACCAGCGGGCCGATCGCGGTGTCGACGAAGGCATAGGTCTCGGGACCGGTGGGCTCGAGCAGGCGCAGCTGCCCGGGCAGACCGCGGTCGGTCAGCGTCAGCGCCTCGGGCCGCAGCCCGCAGGTGACGTTCGCGCCGGCATGGCGCGCGAGCGCCTGGGCCTGGGCCGGGTCGATCGCGATCGGGGTGCCCTGGGCTTGGAGCGTGCCGTCGCCTTTGCGCGCGGCCTCGACCATGTTCATCGCCGGCGAGCCGATGAACTCGGCGACGAAGCGGCTGGCTGGTCGCGCATAGATGTCCTCGGGCGTGCCGAACTGCTCGACCTTGCCGTCGCGCATCACCGCGATGCGGTCGCCCAGCGTCATCGCCTCGACCTGGTCGTGCGTGACGTAGACCGTGGTCGTGCGGGTGCGCTGGTGCAGCAGCTTGATCTCGGCGCGCATCTCGACGCGCAGCTTCGCATCGAGGTTGGACAGCGGCTCGTCGAACAGGAACAGCATCGGGTTGCGCGCGAGCGCGCGGCCCATCGCGACGCGCTGGCGCTGCCCGCCCGAGAGCTGGCCGGGCTTGCGATCGAGCAGGTGCTCGATCTGCAGCATCTTCGCGACGCGCTGCACCGCAACGTCGCGCTCGGCCTTCGGGATCTTGCGCATCTCCAGCCCGAACGCGATGTTGCCGGCGACGTTCATGTTCGGGTACAGCGCATAGCTCTGGAACACCATCGCGATGTCGCGGTCCTTGGGCAGCTCGTACGTGACGTCGCGCTCCCCGATGTGGACCGCGCCCTCGGTGGGCTTGTCCAGCCCGGCGATGATGTTCAAGAGCGTGCTCTTGCCGCAGCCGGACGGACCGACGAGGATCAGGAAGTCGCCCGACTCGATCTCGATGTCGATGCCCTTGAGGATGTGCACGTTGCCATAGCTGCGGCGGACGTTGCGTATCGATAGCGCGCTCATGCTGTCTTAACCCTTCACCGCGCCGGCGGTCAGCCCGCGCACGAAATACTTGCCTGCGACGATGTAGACGATCAGCGTGGGCAGGCCGGCGATCATCGCGGCGGCCATGTCCACGTTGTATTCCTTGACCGAGCTGGTCGTGTTGGCCAGGTTGTTCAGCCCGACCGTCACCGGCTTGCTGGTCGCGCCGGTGAACACGATGCCGTAGAGGAAATCGTTCCAGATGTTCGTGAACTGCCAGATCAGCGTGACCACCGTGATCGGCGTGGACAGCGGCACGACGATGCGCCAGAAGATGCGCCAGAAGCCGGCGCCGTCGAGCATCGCGGCCTTGATCAGCTCGTCGGGCAGGCCGACGTAGTAGTTGCGGAAGAACAGCGTGGTCGATGCGAGGCCGGCCAGCACGTGCACGATCACCAGCCCCCATACCGAGTTCGCGATGCCGAACCAGCCCAGCACCTGGCTCATCGGCAGCAGCACGACCTGCATCGGCATGAACACGCCGAACAGCATCATCGCGAACACGACCTCGCTGCCGGTGAAGCGCCACTTCGACAGCACGTAGCCGTTGATCGCGCCGAGCAGCGTCGAGATCAGCACGGCCGGGACCACCATGAGCACCGAGTTCAGGAAGAACGGCTTCAGGCCGCCGCAGTCCACGCCGGTGCAGGCGTGGCTCCAGGCCTTGCTCCAGGCGGCCAGGCTCGGGCTGGCGGGCAGCGAGAGCAGGTTGCCCTCGCGGATCTGGTCCATGTCCTTCAGCGAGGTCGTGATCATCACGTACATCGGCAGCAGGTAGAACGCGGCGAACAGCAGCAGCACCGACCACAGCGCGATGCGCTGCCAGTCGACGCGCGGGGGAACAACAGCAGCGGCAGCGGCGCTCACTTTCTCGTCCTCAGCTCGGAATACAGGTAGGGCACGACGATCGCCGCGATGGTCGCGAGCATCATCGTCGCCGAGGCGGCGCCCAGGCCGATCTGGCCGCGCGAGAACGCCATCGTGTACATGAAAGTGGCCGGCACGTCGGTCGCGAAGCCGGGGCCGCCCGCGGTCAGCGCGATCACCAGATCGAAGCTCTTGATCGCGAGGTGCGCGAGCACCATCAGCGTCGAGAAGAACACCGGCCGCAGGCTCGGGATGATGATGCGCCAGTAGATGCGCGGCAGGCTCGCGCCGTCGATCTGCGCGGCCTTCAGGATGGAGTCGTCGATGCCGCGCAGCCCGGCGAGGAACAGCGCCATCACGAAGCCGCTGCTCTGCCAGACGCCGGCGATCACGATGGTGTAGATCGCGCGGTCCGGGTTCACGAGCCAGTCGAACGAGAAGCTGGTCCAGCCCCACTCGTGCATGACCTTCTCGAGGCCCAGGCCGGGGTTCAGGATCCACTTCCACGCGGTCCCGGTGACGATGAACGACAGCGCCATCGGGTACAGGTAGATCGTGCGCAGCACGCCCTCGGTGCGGATCTTCTGGTCGAGCAGGATCGCGAGCAGCAGCCCGATCGCCATGCCGAAGAAGATGAACAGGCCGCCGAAGATGCCCAGGTTCGTCAGCGCGACCCACCAGCGGTCGCTCTCGAACAGCGTCGCGTACTGCGCGAGGCCGACGAACTCGTAGTTGGGCAGCAGGCGCGAGGCCGACACCGACAGGTAGCCGTTCCAGATCATCAGCCCGTAGATGAACAGGAACGACAGCAGAAACGAAGGCGCGAGCACGAGGCGCGGCACCCAGGCGGCCAGGCGGGCCGAGGCCGGCACCGAGGCGGCCGCCCGGCTGCCTCGTGCGGCAAGGGCAGGTGAGCTCATGGGAATCGAATCGACGGAAGAACGAGAGCGGGGCGCGGATCGACCGCACCCCGCGTGGGTCGCAACTTATTTGTTCTTCGCCGCGGCGACGAGCTTGTCCATGGCCTGGGCCGCGGTCATCTTGTCGTCGTTCCAGAACTGCGAAGCGGCGTCCTTCACCGCGCCTTCGGCGGCCGACGAGACGGCCATGCTGTGCGCGAGCGACGGCACCAGCGAGCCGCTCTTCGCGCTCGCGAGGAAGTCGGCGGCCGAGGTCTTCGCGCAGTCGTCGAACTTGTCGAGCTTCATGCCGGTGCGCACCGGGATCGAGCCCTTGTTCAGGTTGAAAACCTCCTGGAACTCGGGCGACATGATGGCCGCAGCGAGATCCTGCTGGGCCTTCTGGTTCGCCGCGTCCTTCAGCTTGAACAGCGCGAAGCTGTCGACGTTGTAGGTGTAGGACTTGGCGGTGCCGGGAACGGCGACGCAGGCGAAGTCCTTGCCCGGCACCTTGTTCGCGGCGAGGAACTCGCCCTTGGCCCAGTCGCCCATGATCTGCATGCCGGCTTCGCCACGGATCACCATCGCGGTCGCGAGGTTCCAGTCGCGGCCCGGCGCGTTCTTGTCGGTGTAGGTCTTGATCTTCTTGAACGTGGTCAGCGCCTTCTCCATCGTCGGGCTCTTCAGCGCGCTCGGGTCGAGCTGGACCATCGCCTTCTTGTAGAAGTCCGCGCCGCCGACGCCCAGCACGACGGCCTCGAAGGTCGTCGCATCCTGCCAGTTCTGGCCGCCGTGGGCGACCGGCGTGATGCCGGCCTTCTGCAGCTTGTCGGCCGCTTCGAAGAACTCGTCCCACGTGGTCGGCACCTTGGCGCCGGCCTTCTTGAATGCCTCGGGGTTCACCCACATCCAGTTGACGCGGTGCACGTTGACCGGCGCGGCGACGTAGTGGCCCTGGTACTTCAACCCATCGGCGATCACGCCGGGCAGCAGGTCATCCCACTTGTTCGCCTTGGCGACCACGTCCATGTTCGCCAGCACGCCTTCGCGCGCCCACTCCTGGATCGCAGGGCCCTTGATCTGCGCGGCGGCCGGCGCGTTGCCCGAAACGACGCGCGACTTCAGCACCGTCATCGCGGTGTCGCCGCCGCCGCCGGCGACGGCGAAGTCCTTCCACGTGTGGCCTTGCTTCTGCATCGTCGCCTTCAGCTCGGCGGCGGCCTTGGCTTCGCCGCCCGAGGTCCACCAGTGCAGCACTTCGACTTCGCCGGCGCGCGCGGCAGAGGTTGCGATGAAGGCGAAGCAGGCGGTGGCGATGGCAGTACTGACGGCGCGACGTGACGGGGATATGCGTTTCATGATGGAGATGTCTCCGGAAATGTCTGAGTTGTGGCATCGCGCCCGGTTCGTGGCCGAGCGCGACGCGAAGGGTCTGCAGCGGGAGAGCGCGTTGCAGGACTGGATCGCAGCCCTGCACTGTCAGTCGAAGCGGATTACTCCCACCACGCCTCGACTTGCACGCCGGCGAGGATCGCGCTGGAGCGCGTGCCGAAGGCGCCGGTGGCCTTGAAGGCGTCGTTGCCGCCCACGCGGGTCAGGTACAGGCGTACCTCGGGGCGGCTCCAGAAGTCGGTGTTCGGAGCGACCGCGACTGCGATGGTTTCCTTGTCGATGCGCTGGCGGTCCGAGCCGTCGGTCTTCAGCGTCGCGATGTTGAAGTCACCGTAGAGCTTGATGTTCTTCGCCACGCCATACGAC
>DATCSE010000542.1:0-4806 GCA_036568605.1 Burkholderiaceae bacterium
CGTGTGGACACCGTCGGCCGTGCGCAGCGGCACGCGCGGCGCCAGCGGCGCGACATCGGCGCGCGCCGCGAGCCGCGCCCGCCACGCCGGGTCGAGGCCGAGCCCACCGCTCATACGTCGCCGCCTTCGAGCAGCTTCAGCAGCCCCGCCTCGTCGAGCACCGGCGTGCCGAGCTCGTTGGCCTTGTCGAGCTTGCTGCCGGCCTCGGCGCCGGCGACGACGTAGTGCGTCTTCTTCGAGACCGAGCCGCTGACCTTGCCGCCGGCCGCTTCGATCCGGTCTTTCGCCTCGTCGCGGCTCAAGGTGGGCAACGTGCCGGTCAGCACGAAGGTCAGGCCCAGCAGCGGCTTGGGCGTCTTGTCGGCGGTGCCGTCGCTCTCGGGCCAGTGGATGCCGACCGCGCGCAGCTGTTCGACGACCTCGCGGTTGTGCGGCTGCGCGAAGAACGTGTGGATGCTCTGCGCGACGATGGGGCCGACGTCGTTCACCTCCAGCAGCTGCGCCTCGCTCGCGGCCAGCACGCGGTCCAGCGAGCCGAAGTGCTTCGCGAGGTCCTTCGCGGTGGTCTCGCCGACGTGGCGTATGCCCAGCGCGTACAGGAAGCGCGCCAGCGTGGTCTCCTTGCTGGCCTCGAGGTTCGCGAGCAGGTTCTGCGCGCTCTTCTCGCCCATGCGGTCGAGCTCGAGCAGCTTGCCGACGCCCAGCTTGTACAGCTCGGGCAGCGTGCGGATCAGGCCGCTGTCGACGAGCTGGTCCACGAGCCGGTCGCCCAACCCTTCGATGTCCATCGCGCGCCGGCTCGCGTAGTGCAGGATCGCCTGCTTGCGCTGTGCGGGGCAGAACAGGCCGCCCGAGCAGCGCCAGTCGACCTCGCCTTCCTCGCGCGCGACCTCGCTGCCGCAGACCGGGCACTTGCCTCCGAGCTTCTTGTACAGGTCGAACGGCTGCGCGTCGGCCGGCCGCTTCTCGGCGATGATGCCGACGACCTCGGGAATCACGTCGCCGGCGCGGCGCACGATCACGGTGTCGCCGATGCGCACGTCCTTGCGCTCGATCTCCGACTGGTTGTGCAGCGTCGCGTTGCTGACCGTCGTGCCGCCCACGAAGACCGGCTGCAGCTTCGCGACCGGCGTCAGCTTGCCGGTGCGGCCGACCTGGATGTCGATGTCCAGCAGCACCGTCGTCTGCTCCTGCGCCGGGTACTTGTGCGCACAGGCCCAGCGCGGCTCGCGCGACTTGAAGCCCAGCCGCTCCTGCAGCGCGAGCTCGTCGACCTTGTAGACCACGCCGTCGATGTCGAACGGCAGCGCATCGCGCTTCTCGGCGATGCGCTGGTGGAACCCGATCAGCCCCGCGGCACCGTGCACCACCTCGGCCTCGTCGTTGACCGGCAGCCCCATCGTGCGGAAGGCCGCGAGCAGCTGGCCCTGCGTGGCCGGCAGCGCCCAGCCGTCGACCTGGCCCAGCGCATACGCAAAGAACGACAGCGGCCGCTTCGCCGCGATGTTCGCATCGAGCTGGCGGACCACGCCGGCCGCCGCGTTGCGCGGGTTCACGAAGGTCTTCTCGTTCTTCGCGCCGGCTTCGATCAGCCTGCGCTGGCGCTCGTTCAGCGCCTCGAACTCGTCGCGCCGCATGAAGACCTCGCCGCGCACCTCGAGCACCGGCGCGTCCACGCCCTTGAGCTTGTGCGGGATGCTGCGGATCGTGCGCACGGTGTGGGTCACGTCCTCGCCGGTCTCGCCGTCGCCGCGGGTCGCGGCCTGCACCAGCGTGCCGCGTTCGTAGCGCAGGTTGATCGCGAGGCCGTCGAACTTCAGCTCGGCGGTGTAGGCCAGCGCCGGCGCGTCATCGGCCAGGCCCAGCGACTTGCGCACCCGTGCATCGAACTTCTCGGCGCCGGCCGGCGTCGTGTCGGTCTCGGTGTAGATCGACAGCATGGGCACCGCGTGCTTCACCGGCTTCAGGCCCTCGAGCACCGCGCCGATCACGCGCTGGGTCGGCGAATCGGGCGTGATCAGGTCCGGATGCTCGGCCTCCAGCGCCTGCAGCGCCTGGAACAGCTTGTCGTACTCGGCATCGGGAATCGTCGGCCGGTCGAGCACGTAGTAGTTGTGCGCGTGCTCGCGCAGCTCGGCACGCAAGGCGTCGGCGCGTGCGGCGGGGGATGCGGTGGCGGAGGAGCTCATCGGGCGATTGTCGATCAGCGCATGGGGGGGCGAATGCATCACCGCAGAGGCGCAGAGAACGCAGAGGTCCGCAGAGATCCCTTCGCATTCTCTGCGCTCCTCTGCGTTCTCTGCGCCTCTGCGGTGAATCCGATCCTCAGCTGAACAACCGCCGCGCCGCCGGTGAGCCCGCCGCCAGATCGCGCGCCGCGAGCTGCTCGTAGAGCCGCGACAAGTCGGCGCCGATCGCGGCGAAGCTCTCGGGGCCCAGCGCACGGCCATCGTCGTCGACGACCGCGGCATCCATGTCGGCGGCCAGCGCCTGCGCGCTGCGCTGCCAGGTCGCGAACGGTTCGAGCCTCGCGTCCGTCTGCGGCACGTCGAAGCTCAGCATCACGTCGCGCACTGCAGCGAGGTTGGCGTCGTCGGCCAGCGCGGCCTGCGAATCGAAGGTCAGCGTCAGCACCGGCGGCGCGCCCTCTTCGGCAGCCGGCAACACCAGACGGCCCGGCACGACGCCGGGCACGAAACCGTGCCGGGCGCCGTGCTGCTGGATGTAGCCGACGCTCCATGCCGCGCCGCGCGAGCGCAGGTGCACCGCGAGCTGCGCATCGTGCTGGCTCGCGAAGTGGTCGAGCTCGCGCGCGGTCGCGACGGCTTCGAGCATGTCGGGGAAGTCGGGCGCCGCGCCGATCGCGTCGGCGAACGCCTGCGTCTTCTGCACGAACTCCGAGTACTCGATCTCGTTCATCGCGCCGGTGCGGTTCGCGAGCTGGACGCCGGCCTGGAACTCGCGGTAGCGCTCGCCTGGCGTCGGCACTTCCCATTCGCCGCTCGCGCTGTTCAGCCCCTCGATCAGGAACGGCTTGCCGCCGGCGCGGCGCGAGGCCGGCAGGTGCGCGACGACCTGCTCGCCGCTGACCGGCGCCTCGATCGCGATCGGCGCGATCGCGTCGACCAGCGCATCCAGCCGCAGCACCACCCGCTTGTTCTGACGCCGCTCCTTCGCACCGGGCTCGACGAGCAGCGGCCCGTCGCCCTGTTCCGCGCTGGGGAGCGCGGACAGCGCATCGATCATCATCTCGCCGAGCACCGGCTCGCGCGGCTCGGGCCGCGCCGACGGCTCGGCCGCACGCTTCGGACCGGCCTTGCGCGCCTGCCAGGCGCCGTGCGCGATCACGCCGGCCAGCACGAGCCCGCCGAGCGAGCCCAGCGCCACCATCAGACTGCTCATCGCTTCCCCACCCCGTTCGGGCTGAGCCTCCGACCGTCCTGCGGCTGTCGAAGGAAGCCTTCGTGGTCGTGCCCCTCGCGCACTTCGACAAGCTCAGTGCGAACGGAGGAGGTGCACCGCTCAGCGCGAACGGAGGAGGGACACCGCTCGGTGCGAACGGAGGAAGGACACCCCTCGGGGCGAACGGAGGAAGGACACCCCTCGGTGCGAACAGAGGAAGGACACCCCTCGGGGCGAACGGAGGAAGGGCACCCCTCGGGGCGAACGGAGGAAGGGCACCGCTCGGGGCGAACGGAGGAAGGGCACCGCTCGGACTGAGCCTGTCGAAGTCCCATGGGCCTCGCGCGTTTTTCGACAAGCTCGTTGGTGAATGCCATCAAGTTCATGCCGCCTCGGCCATGCTGACCGCCGCGTCCATGTCCACCGTGACGATGCGCGAGACGCCCTGCTCCTGCATCGTCACGCCGATCAGCTGCTCGGCCATCTCCATCGCGATCTTGTTGTGGCTGATGAACAGGAACTGCGTGCCCTGCGCCATCTCGGTGACGAGCTTCGCGTAGCGTTCGGTGTTCGCGTCGTCCAGCGGCGCGTCGACCTCGTCCAGCAGGCAGAACGGCGCCGGGTTCAGCTGGAAGATCGCGAACACCAGCGCGATCGCGGTCAGCGCCTTCTCGCCGCCCGAGAGCAGGTGGATCGTCGAGTTCTTCTTGCCCGGCGGCTGCGCCATCACCTGCACGCCGGCGTCGAGGATCTCGTCGCCGGTCATCACGAGCTTGGCATTGCCGCCGCCGAACAGCGACGGGAACATCCGCCCGAAGTGCTCGTTGACCTGGTTGAACGTGCTCGCGAGCAGCTCGCGGGTCTCGAGGTCGATCTTGTGGATCGCGTCCTCCAGCGTCTTGATCGCGTCCAGCAGGTCGGCGTTCTGCGCATCGAGGAAGGTCTTGCGCTCGCGCGATGCGGTCAGCTCGTCGAGCGCCGCGAGGTTGACCGCGCCCAACGCGTTGATCTCGCGGTTGATGCGGTCGATCTCGCCTTGCAGCCCCTGCAGCTTGACACCCTCAGCCGCTATGCTCGCGCCGAACGCCTCGAGGTCGACGTTCGCGGCGACCAGCTGCTCGAGGTACTGCGCCCCGCCCAGCTGCGCCGCCTGCTCTTCGAGCTGCAGCTTCGTGATGCGGTCGCGCAGCGGCTGCAGGCTCTGCTCGTGCTGCAGGCGCTGCTCGTCGGCGCGCTTCAGGCGCAAGGTCAGGTCGTCGTATTCGCTGCGCTTCGCACCCAGCGCGGCCTCGCGGTCCAGCTTCAGCGCGAGCGCGTCCTGCAGGCCGTAGAGCTTGACGTTGTTGTCGGCGATGTTCTTTGCCAGAGCTTCCAGGTCGACCTCGGCAGCGGTGAGCTGCTCCA
>DATCSE010000543.1:0-2249 GCA_036568605.1 Burkholderiaceae bacterium
CCGGTCTGCTCGCCAAGACCACGCGCGAGGACGTGCAAGTGGGCGACGAGCTGCCCTACTCGCTGCCGGCCGAGGCGCTGCATCTGTTTCGCGCCGATGGCAGCGCGCAGCCACGGCTGGCGTGAGCGTCAAGTGACAAGCGCCAGCACACGATCCACCATCACCCCCGATTGGCCGAGGTAGTTGGCCGGGTCGAGCATGTCCTCTAGCGCCTTGCGGTCGACGTGGCGGCGGATTTCGGCGTGCCCGGCGAGAAGATCGATCAGGGGAGTCTTCGACGACAAGGACTCGCGGCACAGGTCGTAAACCAGGTCGTGGGCATACTCGCGGCCGATGTACGGCCCCAGGCCCATCATCACCGCCTCGCTCATCACCAGGCCGTGGGTCATGTCGATGTTGCGGCGCATCGCGCCGGCGTCGACCTCCAGCCCTTCGAGCACGAAGCGCGACTGCTTCAGCGCCCCCGCCATCAGGCAGAACGCCTCGGGCAGCACGATCCATTCGATCTCCCACGGCCCGGTCGAGCGCTCGTGGTCGGCGACCATCGCATCCATCAAGGCCGCGGCATGCTGGCGCACCACCGAGATCGCGGCGTGGATGTAGCAGCTCGAGATCGGGTTGCGCTTCTGCGGCATCGTGCTGCTGCTGCCGCGGCCGTGCGCATAAGGCTCGTAGACCTCGCCGACCTCGGTCTGCATCATCAGCTTGACGTCCATGCTGAGCTTGCCGAGCGTGCCGCCGATCAGGCCGAGCACGGTGCCGACTTCGGCGATGTTGTCGCGAATGGTGTGCCAGGCGATCACCGGCTGCTTCAGCCCGAGCTCGGCGCACAGGCCCGCCTGGGTTTCCATCGCACCTTTTTCCAGCGATGCCAGCGTGCCGGCAGCGCCGGCGAACTCGCCGACCAGCACGCGCTCCTTGAGCTGCGCGAGGCGCTCGCGGTGGCGCTCGATCGCCGACAGCAGCCCGGCCATCTTGTAGCCGAAGGTCACGGGGATCGCCTGCTGCAGGTTGCTGCGGCCGATCATCGGCGTCAGGCGATGCGCCTTCGCGTGCCGGGCCATCGCGGCCGAGATCGCCGCGAGTTCGCGCTCGACGATCGCCAGCGCCTCGCGGATCTGCAGCACGGTGGCGGTGTCGGTGATGTCCTGCGTCGTCGCTCCCCAGTGGCAGTACTCGCCCAGCTTGTCGCGGCACAGCGCATTGAGCTGCGAGACGACGCCGAGGATGGGATAGCCGATGCGCTCGGTCTGCTGGCGCAGCTTGCCCATGTCGATCTGCTCGAGCCGGCAGTGGCTGACGATCTCGTCGGCCGCTTCCTGCGGAATCAGGCCCAGGCGGCCCTGCACCTTGGCCAGCGCGGATTCGATGTCGAGGTACTTCTGGGTGCGGTTCTCGTCGGACCACACGTGGCGCATCTCGTCGCTGGAAAAGATGCCCTGGAAGATCGCGGAGTCGATGATGGTGGCGGACATGGTGGATTCCTTCTGAAGGCTGGGATGGAGTCAGGCGCCGGCGCGCTGCAGCGTGCGTCGGGCCTGCAGCACGACCGGGCGGTCGATCATTCGGCCGTCGAGCTGGGCAGCGCCGGGCGATGCGGCTTCGGCGGCCAGCACGCGGCGCGCCCACTCGAGTGCTTGCGCGCTCGGTGCGAGGGCGGCGTGGCTGGCCGCGACTTGGCGCGGGTGGATGCACAGCTTCGCGCCGAAGCCGTGGCGGCGCGACCAGGCGAGGTCGCTCAGCAGGCGCTGCTCGTCGTCCAACTGGGGCGTGACACCGGCGACCGGCGTCGCGAGGCCCGCGACGCGTGATGCGATGGCCAGCGCGCCCGCGGCATGCAGCAGCGGCTCGAAGCCGTCGTCGATATCGAGGTCGAGGTCGAGCGCGTAGTCGAGCGTGCCGAAGACCAGCCGCGCGACGCCGTCGGCGCCGGCCACCTGCTGCACGTTCGAGACGCCACACGCGCTTTCGATCAGCGCGAGCACGCGGGCGTGAGGCACGGCGTCGCGAACGGCCTGCACCTGCGCCGCGGATTCGGCCTTGGGCAGCATGAGGTTCGAGAGGCCGGCTTCGCGCAGCAGTTGCAGGTCGCCGGCGAAGGCGCCGGACTGGGCATCGTTGATACGCACCACGGTGCGCTCGCGATCGGCGGCCGCGGCCTGCCGCGACCACTGCGCGATCGCTTCGCGCGCCTCGCCCTTGGCCGCCGGCGCGACGGCATCCTCGAGGTCCAGCACGATCGCATCGGC